>JAZOWM010000021.1:0-29142 GCA_045659225.1 Alistipes sp. | reverse complement strand
GTTGCTCACATCTCCGAGATTGAGTCCATAGACCTTAACGCCCGATGGCAACTTCGATACATAGTCGCGCAATGTCACCATATAGGTGCGAGCAAATGTCTCAGAATCAATCTCACCCACAGGGTTGCTCAATGGCATCTGCTGCATAGGCTCCTTCTGAGTCATACATCTGTTGCGAACGTGAATATCCGCCGAAACTATAAGATAATAGTTCGACTGGTCTGCAGCCTTCAACGAAAAATTGTAGACCTTCTGCTTAGCCTCAATTGGTCGATAGAAATCGGGCATAAAACCTCGCACTGTAGGTACCTCATAACCCGAAGGCACCGAGATATAGACAAAATGGGAGCTATATTTATCGGTCTTGAGTTTATAGGCTCCATTTTTATCGGTAAGAGTTGTCTTTATACCATCGGTAACAACAACACCCTCGACACCCACTCCTTCGCAAGTAACCTTACCGCGAACAGTTGCAGCCTCAACATTTGCTACAATGGATAAAAATAGTAAAATAAGAAATGTCTTTTTCATAGTTTTAATTTCATGGTTTCCACAATATTTCGTTTGCATTGAGTCGCTCCGTAATAGTGCGACAAAGAGCATAAAGGTAGTCCGAAAGGCGATTTAACAATACGAGTAGCGAAGTAGAGACATTATAGTTCTCGGCAGCCTCGATAGCTCGGCGCTCGGTTCTGCGGCATACGGTACGGCATATATGAGAGAGTGATGCCAACTCGCAACCTCCAGGAATTGTAAAATACTCCACAGACTTCAACTCCGCCTGCAGGGCATCTATACGTCCCTCGAGCCACTCAATATCAGCATCGGTGATTTGAGGTATTTTATACTCACACTTCTCACCCATAGCCAACAACGAACATACATTCATCAACAATGAACAAACCTTGCGACAATCCTCGACATAGGGCAACAGCGACTCCTCGTGCATCATTCTGTCTGCCAAGTAGGCGATATTTGCCTGCAACTCATCGGCTGTGCCATACGCCTCAACGCGCACATCGGTTTTGCAAACTCGCTCGCCTCCAATAAGTGATGTTCTGCCCTTGTCTCCTCCTTTGGTATATAGTTTCATAGTCGAATATATTATAGACGATAGTATTGTTTTGGTAACCTATTATTGAAAAACAGGATATATGCTCGATTATCTACCACAGTAGAATGGTGCTCCTCCACCAACGCCTTAACCTCGTCTTGGCGTTCACGATTGGCGTAAGGTTGGCAAATAGCGAGAGTTACCCCCTCCGCCTTTGCATCCTCGTATGCTGCACGTAGCTTATCGGTGGGGTAGTCCGCCAAAAGTATAGATAGGTCGCCCTCAACATCGTTTATCGCATAGCTCTTTCCCTCTATATAGAAGAGTGTGTTATGCAACTCCCTTGCTCGTCTATCGCTCACGCCCTCCAATAGAAGGCTTTTGTAGAGTGTTATGCCATATCCCTCACAAAGAGTTTTCGACATAAGAACCTTACGCACAAAGCCATAGACAAATGGAGAGTGTACGCGATGCCCTTTTCGGTACTTTATACGAGAAAATCTATCGCCGAGAAGTAACAATCTACGAGCGAGGTTACGACCTGAAATCTTCATACCCTACACTATTTTTTGAGCAGTCCTGCCAAGTGACCTGTCGAGAATGCGATTTGGAGATTGTAACCTCCCGTATTTGCATCGACATCGAGTACCTCGCCAGCAAAGTACATACCCTTGATCTTCAACGACTCCATTGTGTACTCGTTTACCTCCGAGCAACTTACACCTCCCGCAGTAACCACAGCATACTCGAATGGAGCATAGTCCGAAATAGGGAACGACCAACCCTTCAACACCTTAATCAGTCGCTCGAACTCCTTATCCGACACCTTCGATATGTAGAGGCGTGAATGAACATCCAACTCTTTGCAGATAGGCACCACAAGCGGTTTTGGCACCAAACGGCGCACCAACTCGGCAAAGAAGTCCTCGGGTTGCATCTCGGCAACTTCACGCTTTATACGCTCGCGAAGAATATCCTCGGTCAAGGCAGGCTTCAAATCGAGCTCTATCTTCACGCTCTTCTCCTCGAGCAGTGCATCCACAGCATCGCGGCTCAAACGCAAAATTACCGCACCCTCCAAGCCTCGATCCGAGAAGGACATCTCACCGAACTCCTCACGTACCATCTCGCCCGCAATAAACAAACGAGCATTGATATTTTTGAGCCATACATCCTTGATATACTCCATCTGTGGGTGGTTCGACTTCAAAGGTGTGAGCGAAGGGCGAACATCCTCGATTGCGTGACCAACTCTATCGGCAAATGCATAGCCATCACCCGTAGAGCCAGTACCTGGATAGGAGACACCGCCAGTGGCGATAATTACATTTGCCACCTCAATCTTACGAACAAAGCCGCGTTTGTTCATATACTTCACACCATAGACCTTGCCATCGGAAACCAAAATCTCAGTTACGCGCGAGTTACACTGAATCTCCACATCGTAATCGCGACAATAGAACTCCAAGGCATTTGCAATATCTGCCGCCTTACCACTTGCAGGGAAGACACGCTCGCCACGCTCGGTAACAAGTTTTACGCCCATACGCTCGAAGAAGCGCATCGTAGCACGGTTGGTAAACTCCGACATTGCAACGTGCAACCACTCGCCATTTGTGCGTACATTCTCGGTAAACTCCTCCACAGGGCGAGCATTGGTCAAGTTGCAACGACCCTTACCCGTAATTCGCACCTTACGCGCAGGCTTCTCCATCTTCTCGAGCAACAACACCTTCTTGCCCGTACGCGCAGCCGTTCCTGCTGCCATCAATCCTGCGGCACCACCACCAATAACCACTACATCGTAGTATGGGTGCGACAACTCCATCTCCAAAATCTCTTCCATAAAATCAATTAGGCCATTAGCTTTTAGCCATTAGCCATTGGCTTTTTATTTTTAATAATAAATTATCTCTATTTCGATTTAAGTGTTATCGAAGCCGAACCAACGCCCTTGCCCGACACCTTCAATACCATATCGCCTGCCTGCTTGGAGGTCTGCACACCTACAACCAACTCGCCATTAAAGAGTTTCATTGTTGGATTGGTGAAGACCTCGAGCGAAGTCTGGTCGCCATTGCAGACGCCCTTAAACTTGCCAGCACCCGAAACCTTCATCGAGAGTTGATGCTGAGCTGTAGGGCAGAAATTGCCATCTTTATCAACCACTCGCACCGAAACAAATGCCATATCCTCGCCATCAGCCTTGAGGAAGCCCCCTAATGAGAACTGCGAAGGATTGCACGAATTGAACATATCGCTATAACTACGTTCCTCTGCTCCAGTTCCTCTGTCGGCACACAACTCGAGATGATGTGGTTTACCTGCGGTTCTTACAACCTTTTCGCCCACCTTCAGTCCCTGAGCATCGTATACCACAACCTTGATTTCACCTGGCTCGTACTTCACCTCGTTCCAACGCAAACGGAAGCGATCCAAAATATCGCCATCTTTGGTCTTGGTTCGCTTACCCTGGCTCTTGCCATTCACAAAAAGTTCAGCTGTAGGGTGGTTGGTATAGCAATAGACAGGGGTTATTTCACCCTCACGCCCCTCCCAATTCCAGTGTGGGAGAAGATGAATTGTAGGCTGCTTGGTATTCCAACGCGAGCGGTAGAGGTAGTAACGGTCCTTTGGCAAACCTGCCAAGTCGATAATTCCGAAGTAGCTACTACGCGAAGGCCACACCTCGTTATATGGCGAAGGCTCGCCAAGATAGTCGAAGCCAGTCCACACGAACTCACCAATAACCCACGGTTTCTCCTGCTGTACCCAGTCGTAATCTGGCAAGTTACCCCAAGTTACAACTTCGGTGTCGTAGCTACTATTATGAATATCGGCAAAGCAGATACCCGCCTTTTTCAACGCATCACGAGTCTCCTTATCTTTGCCCACCAAGCAAGTATTTACCACAGGGAAGTGATATACACCTCGTGAAGATACTGTCGAAGCGGTCTCTGAACCAAGCACAAAGCCGTGTCCCGAACGAGCATAGACCTTATCATACTTGCCTACGGCATAGTTGATACCCATAATATCGAAAACTTGCGCTGCGCCCATCTCGATATCGAGCAATGGCTTGTTCATTCCTGCCGTTACTGGTCGAGAAGGATCCAAGCGATGGAGTTCCTTAACCAACATATTTGCAATTGTCGCACCTGGATTTTTGCTCTGATTTTCGGGTTTTGGTCTATACCACAACTCTCGCAACTCATTTCCAGCGCTCCACATCACAATCGAAGGGTGCAACTTATGGCTATTTACCAAGTTTGCCAAATCACGCTTATACCAATCGTAGAAAAAGCGGTTGTAGCCATTCTCCATCTTTCCGTCAACCCACTCATCAAAACTCTCTGCCATAACCAAGAATCCAAGTTCATCACAGAGATCCATCTGCCATCTCGAAGGCATATTGTGCGATGTACGAATACCATCGCAACCCATCGACTTTAACAATTCGAGTTGTCGGCGAATAGCCGCCTTATTCTCGGCTGCGCCCAACATTCCGAGGTCGTGGTGCATACACACGCCCTTGATTTTGCGAGTTTTGCCATTCAACTCAAAGCCCTTCTCGGGCGATACTCGAATAGTGCGGAAGCCAATGCGCTCGGTCTTGCTATCGACAACTAGGCGTGAGCCATCTGCTGCAACCGACAACAACTCCACCTTCATATCGTAGAGTTTTGGCTCCTCTGGCGACCAAGGTGTAATACCAGCAAAGGTATGCGCAGTAAATGCCTTACCATTGCCATCAACCGCCTGCTCGAACTCCTTGCCCGCTACACTCCAATGAGCCACAAGGTTTTTGCCTGCATAGCCCGTTGTCTGCACCTCGAACGAGGCTGTAACATCGCCCTTATCGTTGAGCGAGAGGGTAGTCATATTCAAACCCCAGCAATCAATCGCTGTAACCGATGTTGTGGTGAGGTATACTGGGCGATATATACCACCACCTGGGTACCAACGGCTTGTTTCGTTCAAATTCTCGGCACGAACAGCCAAGACATTCTCTCTGCCATCACGATAAACAAATGGGGTAATATCCACATTGAAGGTGTTGTAGGGGTGTTTCCACTCGCCCGCCCAATGGCCATTCACATACACCACAGGTTCGCCAAAGACACCACCAAAGGTCAAAATTGCTCGTTCACAAGCCTCTGGCACCGAGAATTTTACACGATACCAACCTGCACCTATAAATGGCAATGCTCCGGTACGGCCTGTGCGAAGTTTCTTCACCTTGTCGCCATCCTCAACAACCATAACAACCTGACTATCATTCTTCTCGTCGAATGGGCCTTTGATTGCCCAATCGTGAGGAACAGCAACAACCTCCCACAACGCATCATCGTAGCTTTCTGCTGCAACCTTCTCGCCCGCCTGCTTCATAGTTTCATTTTCGAGCGAAAAGCGCCAGCCTTCAGCCAACTGCACCTCCTTGCGTAGACTCTGCGCCATAGTCATCAAAGGCACCAAAGCCAACACCCAAAATAAGGATCTTCTTTTCATATATTTCTGTCTATTCGTTATAAATCAATCTTCGCAACTTCTCGCACGAACTCTTTGGATTCTTGCGATCGAAATGGAATGGAGCAATACCCAACTCGGTAGCCGCCTCGACATTATCTATGCGGTCGTCAATAAATATAGTTTCGGCAGGGTTCAATGCGTAGCGCGAGAGCAAGATTTCGTAAATCTCGCGGTGAGGTTTGCCGCAGCCCACCTCGCACGAAACAATCTGACCATCGAACAACTCAAACACCGGCAACTTTCGCAGGTAGTCGATATACTCCTTCGACATATTCGACAGCACATAGAGCTTGTAGCCTCGCTCCTTCAACTCCTCGATAAGAGCGATAGTAGGCAATACCGCCTCCTGCAGCTCCAGCGCAAGTTGGATATTGTTCTTCGCAGTCTCTACTTCACAATTACGGAACTTTGCAACCTCAACGGCTGTTTCTTCGAGCGTAAGCAAGCCATTATCGAAGTCGAGCCAAAACTGAGGAACACCAGCCATTGTTGCTCCAAAGACGAAGCTGAAGAAGTCTCCCAAGTATTGCTTGAAGCCCTCCTCATTGTGCATCACAACAACACCGCCGAGGTCAAAAACTATATTCTTCAACATATTTTACTGCTTTGTGAGTAACGCCTTAACGCGAGCGCGGAACTCCTCAGGGAACTTATCCATCTTTGCAATCTCCACCAAGCACTCCGAATGGGCTTTGTAATACTCCTCAACACACTTGTGGATATTATGCGGGAACTCCGTAATGAAATTTGGAGCCTGCGAAATATTCATATAGAAGTCCGGCAACATAGCCATCGAGTCATAGTGCTCACCATACGCCATCTTAAACTCTGCGGTAAGTGCCACACAACGATTTACGATGCCCTGCATACCGAACAACTTTGACTGCTTAGCCAAATCGCCCTCAGCAAACTCAACCTCAACGATACAACCCTTCGAGTTATCAACCTCTCCAAGAACGATGTATGGAGCGAGAGTGTAGCCATCGTATCCCCACTCGCCAACCTCTGCATAACGAGCATACTTGAACTCTTTACCATTTACTCGCACCGACTTAGGAGGGTAGTTTGCAGGCAAGCGCAACTCGTAGCTGTTTGTAGCGGTAGCACCCTCAAAAGTACCCTTGCGAGGAGCGATAGTGATAACTACCTTATTGCCCACGGTACGCTTTGTAACCTTTGTAGTAGCATATGCCGAAGCGTAATCCTTCGACTTGCCATCATCCTCGTAGATTGTAGTTTCGCCATCACCGCCAGGGATAAAGGTCAAAACATACGAATTGAGAGTCTGCTGGAGGTTACGCACCGACTTTGGATACATCGGGATAATCGAGCCTGCCTTTGCAAAGTATGGATTCTCCGACAAGGTACAGTGAATCTCAATCTCCTCGTCGCTACCATCGTACATCTTACCGCTAACCATATTATACCACTTCTCGCCCTTAGGCAACCAAACCTTACGCGAAGCCATTCCTGTAGCCTTGTCTGCTGGAGAAACAATCGAAGCTACGAGCAAATTGTCGCCAAACATATACTGTTCTGCCGAGTTGTATGCCTTATCGTGCTCAGGATAAGAGTAGTACATAGGACGGCACATCGAAACACCTGTGTCGAATGCTTGACGAGCCGAAGCATAGATATATGGAACAAGCGCATAGCGCAAGTGCATAGTAGCACGCATATCCATCATATGGTTAGGGAACTGCCATATACGACGCTCAATCTCCGACTTCTTGGTACAGTGAGTCTTGAAGATTGGGGTAAATACCGCATTCTGCAACCAGCGCAAGTACAACTCTGGGTTTGTCACCTTCTCATCCTCCTTGTGGAACATATGACCACCGATATCGTGGCCCCAATAGCCGTAGCATACATTCGAAGCGGTAGATGTAAACCAAGGCATAAATGCCAATGCATCCCAAGCAATATAGACATCACCCGAGAATCCTACCTGGTAACGATGTGAGCCAAGACCGCCCCAACGGTGATAGATCATAGGACGCTCATTGCCCTTCTCTGCCATATGGTGATCGAAGGTGTGGTTGAGCCAGAAAGTATTGTTCAAGTCCTTTACATACTTGCTGGTTACCCACTGTTGCCAATCGAGCCACCAAAAATCGATGCCCTGCTTCTCGAGTGGAGCAAGTACTGTGTCGAGATAGGTATCTGCCCACTTCATCTCCGACATCTTGTAAGGAACGCCCTTGCCCTCCTCTTTCCAACCATAAGCCTCGGTAAAACGCTTATATGGCTCCTCGTATGGCTGAATACCCGATGCAGGATGGAGATTCAACGAGGTCTTCAAGTTCTGCTTACGACACCACGAGAGAAAGTTCTCAGGCGAAGGGAACAACTGCTGCTTCCAGGTATAGCCAGTCCAACCTACTCGCTGTCCATACTCGTCGCGCTTTGGATTCTTTGCAGTCAAACCCCAGGTGTCGTGCCAATCCATATCGATAATCAACACATCGATAGGAATATCCAACGAGCGCATAGTCTCAACCAAGTCGCGCAACTCGTTGTCCGAATACTGCCAATAGCGGCTCCACCAATAACCGAAAGTATACTTTGGAGGCAATGGAATATCGCCTGCTACGCGAGTGTAATCCTTCAATGCCTTGGTATACTCGTGACCATAAGCAAAGAGGTACAAATCGAGACGATCGCCCTCAGGACGACACTCAACCCACTGCTTCCAATGCGACTCAACAGGGACAAAGAGATGACGACTCGAATCATCAACTACACTCCAACCGCTACGCGAAAGAAGTCCGGTCTCCATAGGGCTGAGTCGAGTTTTGCGGTTCTTTGGGTGGTTCAAGGCGTAGTAGCCATCGAGAGTACGTGTTGTACCCATAAGGTTTTGGGTATCCACATCGCCATAGTGCCATACCACCTTCTTACCAGCCACCAAAATCTCTGCCGAGAATTTTGCACCCTTAATATAGGTGAGGGTTACATTCGATGTGGTGATGGTGAGCTTAGACTTGCTCTGCTTCACCTTGAACTGAGGCACCTCCAACTTACGATTCACAAAGGTCAGTGTAGCTCGATCCTCGAACTTTCCATCCTCCGACCACTCCATACGAATCATCTGTGGAGTAAGCACTGTAAAACGCGCATTACCAACAACAACCTGTGCCTTTTCATCAGCCTTTGGATTGTTTTCTGCCCAAGCAAACGATGGTAACAATGCAACCATCATCAAAATAAAAAATCTCTTCATAGTATTGTAATTTTTATGGTTTTTTCACAACTTTTACACTCATATCAGGATTTGTGCTCTTCAAATCGGCAACTACACTTTCGGCTACCGATTTACCCTCGAAGGTTCCAATCACAAATGTGGTACCGATACGCGAAATTGTACAATCGCTCTTGTGGTTGATTATCAAAGACTTCATATCATCTGTCAAGCTCAATACTCCCGAAATCTCGATATTGTATTGACTCTCCGAACGGCGCATATCCTCAACCGTAGGGTAGTATTCGCCATCAACCCACACTGCAATAATAGGGTCGCGGAAGCCCAATTTCTTCAGGCGTACCACACCATCTTTTGCCTCCTGCTCGGTACGGAAACCTCCCACGAAGTAGGCGTAAACGCCGTTGTTATAGGCTGTTGTGTAGGATAGTGGAGTTACTCCTCGTAGTGCCGAGAGGTTTGGTCGCTTGGAGAAGAGACCTACGCGGATACGATAGATTGTACCATAATCGTAGACCTTGGTCTGTGGAACAGGATTTTTAGAGGTGTAGATGGTTGGTATCTGCACCTTTATATCCTCGTAGTGGATAAAGCTACGGCGTTGCAGCGAGAGTTTCGATAGGCGATAATCGCGATTCTTAAGCTCCGCAGCAACCATCTTCAACGAATCGGACGAAGTGGTCAACGACAAGAGAGATGCAAGGCGCATCTCATACTCGGTAAGCGCCTTCTTGCGAGCAAAGTAACCCACTAAGGCATCGGACTGATAAAGATCGCCATTATCGTTTATCTCTCGCTCTGCACGCGCTGTAATATTCGCCGAGTAGTCGAGCATAGGGGTGTTTCCGCTACGCTCCATCAATAGATCGTAGGCGTAGAACTTATTGTAGTAGAGCTGTCCCAGCATCTGTGTTATATTCTCATCGAGTTGCGACATTTCGTGAAGTTTTGCCACAAATTGCTGAGAAAGAAGCTCGGACCCCTCTTTGGTTGGCACCTCCATATACTTACGCTGCAAGGAGAGGAGTTCTCCATACTTCTCAAAGTAGAGCTCTACAGCACCCTTCACCTCCTTCTCTCGGCTTTGCGCCCTACGCAACGCGGCATAGTCCGTAGCAGAAAGTCGCTCCGAGAAGTAGTCGTTTGCCACCAAATCGCGTCTCATTCGCGCTTTGTCTGGAGTGTAGTTGACGCCACCAACGACACTCTTTGTCTCCCTGAGTGTAGATGAAGGTCTATTTTTATTCTTTTCATAGAGGGATATCGCCTCTTTAGCATCCCTCTGCGACACTTGATTTAGAGCCTTATCGTACTCGGCTTGCAAACGTGCAAGCTCCTTCTCCAATGAGAGGATTTCGGGAGAGAGCCTCTCTCGCATCGACTCGTGTCGAGCATAATTCGCTCTATGTTCTGCCAATATGCTCGCAACAGAGTCGCGCGCAGACATCGCCTTCTCAAGCTCTGTCGCACTCTGAGCCTGCACTGACAGAATCGAGAAGAGTGCAACGGATAGTATATGTGTTCGTGTCATCGCCACATTCTTATGAATAAAAACTGAATAAATCCAAATATCTCGAGACGCGCCATAAGCATCAATATTGTTCCTTGAATTTTGAGTATTGATGGCATAGCGGCATAGTTGTCGTAGGAGCCCACCTCGCCAAATCCTGGTCCTACATTGCCTATAAATGCCACCGAAGAGGAGAATGCCGACAACAAGTCCATTCCAAAGAGGGCACTCGTCAATGTTCCGAATAGTATCAATGCAAAATAGGTGGTAAGGAAGAGCGTCACGGTATTTACCTGCCTATCCTCCTGTAAGATACCATCAAGACGGATACGGATAATCGCATTTGGGTGTTGCTGACCACGCAAACGAGCCACCAACACTTTGAAATAGAGCAATATTCTATCTACCTTTGCTCCTCCCGAAGTCGAGCCTGCACAACCGCAGATAATCGAGAGGATAATCAGTATAACCACCGCAAATGGAGTCCAGAGGTTGGTATCAGCCGTAGCAAAACCCGTAGTCGTAATAAGCGATACTGTCTGGAATACCGACTGACGCAACGAAGTAAAGATATTCGGATAGACATCGGCAAAATACAGACTTGTGCCGATAAGGAGCGTTGCACCAACGATTATCGCAACATATACACGCACCACCTCCGAGCGGAAGATATTGTTTGCCTTGCGAGTAAAGGTCGAAAAGATAAGTCCAAAGTGCAGACTCGAAAGGAACATTGCCACAATCAAAACCCACTCAATAAGCGGACTATCATAGAAACCGACACTTGTATTCTTTGTCGAAAAGCCACCCGTAGCACACGCCGACATTGCGTGGTTTACGGCGTCGAACCAACGCATACCGGCAAATTTCAGCGATAGGGTAGTAACGATTGTTAGTCCAATATAGATTGTTAGCAAGATTTTCGCAACCATCTGTGTGCGGTAGCGGTAGTTATCCTTTGCCAACGAGGATAGCTCAATGCCCGACAACGCCATCTTGTTTGTTCCTAGCGATGGCAAGACGAGCAGGGCAAACATCACTACGCCCACACCACCAATCCAATTGGTCGCCGAGCGCCAAAAGAGCAAACCCTGAGGCAGAGCCTCGATATTGGTCAAAATCGAAGCACCCGTAGTGGTAAAGCCCGAAACACTCTCGAACCAAGCATTCACTAACGAGAACTCGCCACCCCAAATCAGGTATGGGAACATTCCTACCACACACGACACCACCCACGAGCCTACGACAATCATAAAGCCCTCCTTGGTGGTGATACTATCCGCCTTCGACACAAAAATCATCGGAAAACCTCCAAGTAACAGCGTCAGCAATGCCGAGAGCAAAAGTGGATAGAAGCCCGTATCGTTTGACACGAGCGAGATGCCTGCCGATACTGCCATAAATACCGAAAGGCAAAGCATCACCGTACCCACATATCTCAAAATAACACTAAATCGCATCTCCGTTCTGCTTTTTGTTTGACTTCGAGATATTTATCAAATTCTCCACATTGTCATTCAACTCCTTAATCTCGTCTACCATCTCCGCCTTCGGTTTGAATGGGAGCTGGAACAAAAGATGGTCGGACAATGCGCGGTTTATACGGAGAATTGGTTTTACGCCGTAGATGTAGATAAAGAAGTAGAACATCAGCACAATGGCAATCATCACCAACAGCGAAATTAAGACTGGAGCAACCGAGCGATAGGCATTCTTCGAAAGTTGCTCTGCGCGCGGAGCAAGCTCACCGTGCGAGAGGGTAGTGTAGCGCTCGACCTGCTCAGTGAAGCTATCGTACGCAGGTTCATAAGACTCGACATACCAGCTACGACCATCAACCTTATGAACCTCAACGGTCAAAGAGTCAATCACAACCGTCACTGTCGAGGAGTAATTTTCGGTCAATGAACGCAATCGTGCGCTAAACATCAAAAGACTATCCAAACAACCCTTCACCGCCATAGGAGCATTATCTCGCACAGATGAAATCTGCGAATCGAGCTCGGTCAACGCCTTGCGACAAGCCGATTTATCCTCCTTGCCGAAGATTGCGATGTCGATAATAGCACGACTGTGGTCGTGCGCCGAGCGCAACAAGTTTTTTGAAACCTCCATATCTCGACTGCTTGCCGAGAGAATTGCATCGGTGTCGTAGCTAAGATTACTCAACTCGAACAACGAAATAACACCCGATACCGTAAGCAGTGCAACTATGCTCAAAAACGCCACCGTAACTCTCTTTCCAATACCTTTCATATCCCGAAAAATAAATTATTATCTCTGTTTATTCGGCAAAGATAATAAAAGTTACGGACTTTTAATTATAAATTAAAAAAAACCGAGCAGTTTTTCTGCTCGGCACCTCTAACGACTCTAACGCCCTTAACGACCCTATTCCACTATCTCGCCCAAAATATCGGCATTCTGTTCAATATCCACGAGGCGAACTTTTACGATTTGGTTAATATATCGCTTGTTGTATGGCACTTTGATTTTCAAGTAGTTACTTGTAAAACCTGTCATCATTCCGCCACGCATCGTACTCTCGAACAACACCTCTGCCGTAGTGCCGAGATATTGTTTGCAGAAGTCGTAGTGGCAACGACTGCTCAACTCCTCCAAACGCTTGGCTCTCGCCATCGAAACTTCCGGCGACACCTTATCGGGAAAATTGACCGCAGGAGTATTCTCACGCTCCGAGAATGGGAAGATGTGTAGGAACGAAGGGTTTATCTTCGCCAAGAAGTTGTAGCACTCCTCAAACTCCTTTTCGCCCTCGCCCGGAAAACCGGTTATTACATCTATGCCGATAAAGGCATCGGGCATCGCTTTTCGAACTGCATTTATACGCTCTTCGAACTTTTCAACAGTGTAGCGGCGGCGCATCAAACCAAGCACTTTATTCGAGCCACATTGGATAGGAATATGGAAGTGATGTTGAAATTTAGGTGACAAGGTACAAAATTCTATTATCTCGTCAGTTAGCAAGTTGGGCTCTATCGAGGAAATGCGGTATCTTTCGATACCCTCAACATCGTTCAAAGCCCTCAACAAATCGAGGAAACTTTCGCCCGTAGTGCGACCAAAATCACCCGTATTAATACCCGTAATTACTATCTCTTTTTGACCACCTCGCGCAATTTCTTCCGCCTGCTTTACCGCCTCGGCAATCGGGGTGTTTCGGCTCGCTCCACGAGCGTTGTGAATGGTGCAGTAGGCGCAGCAATAATCGCAGCCATCTTGCACCTTCAAAAAGGCACGAGTGCGGTCGCCCGAAGAGAAAGCCGAGAAGAAGGAGGTAATCTCGTCTGTCTCGCACGAAAAGACCTTTGTTTTGCCTCGCTCAGCCAGTTTAAGCACCTCTTTATATAAATCGCCTTTATTGTTGTTACACAACACGATATCCACGCCCTCAATCGCAGCAATTTCGTAAGGCTTCAACTGTGCATAACACCCTGTAACAGCGATAATCGTATCGGGATTTCGACGATGTATTTTGCGTATCAGATTGCGACACTTCTTATCCGCCTGCGCCGTAACCGAGCAGGAGTTTATAATCGAAATATCGGCTATTTCGTTGGTACCTACACGCACAAATCCACCCGCCTCAAACTCTCGTGCGAGGGTAGAACTCTCGGAGAAATTCAACTTACAACCGAGTGTATGGAAATTAACTCTTCTCATATCAGGTGCAAAGATAGTAAAAAGACGAAAGACGAAAGACGAAAGACGAAAGATTTTTTTTTGTTTTTAGGATTTAATGGGAGGCGGGCTATGCCATTGATAGGAGGGACAATTCAGAGAATTGCTTAATAGGAGGCGTAGTCTTATGACTACTTGATAGGGCAGTTTTTTCTGCTCAATCCCAACAAGCCGACAGTCGCTTTTCCTATAATAGGCAAAGCCTATCTCCCATAAAGGAGCCGTGCTCCGCCTCCTATCAAACACCTCTGGTGCGCCCCCTACTCCTGCCGGGTATCGTTTTCAATACCCACGAGAGCGGAGGAGGGTGGGGGCGCCTTGGTTACAGAGCAAGGTAGAGAGTAATCTTTTGAGGGCAACAAAAAATCCGACCACGCAAATTGCTCTGCGTGGTTGCCTATCGCTCTCGCAATGAGGAATACTTACATAATGGCTAAAAGCCAAAAAAATCTAAAAAACACCTTTAATTTTCAATTCTCAATTCTCAATTCTCAATTTTAATTCGTATTTTTGCGTGTAAAAACACGCAAAAATATGGATTTTATCAACGACATACTCCAATACAACTACTTGTCGAATGCGCTCGTTGCGTGCGTATTGTCGGGCATAACTTGCGGAATCATAGGCACATACATTGTGGCTCGCCGAATGGTATTCCTCTGCGGAGGTATCACCCACGCCTCGTTTGGAGGACTGGGCATCGCATTCTATGCAGGAGTTAACCCAATTCTTGGAGCGACAGTTTTTGCAGTTTTGTCGGCTCTCGGCATCGAGTGGAGCAACTCTCGCTCGAAAATTCGCCCCGACTCCGCTATCGGAATGGTGTGGGGTATAGGTATGGCGATTGGTGCTTTCTTTATCGCCCTGCGCCCGGGCTACACTTCGGGCGATATGGCAAATTTCCTTTTCGGTAGTATCTTGACCGTAACAAATGGCGATATTATCGCCTTGGCGATACTCTCGGTGGCGTTGATTATGGGTGCAATTTTGTGGCATAGACCAATTATGTTTACAGCTTTTGACCGCAACTTTGCCGAGGCTTCCGGAGTACCAGTAAAACTAACAAACTACGCAATGGCTGTCATCACCGCCATAACAATCGTACTCTCGATTCGCACAATGGGCATCGAATTGCTGGTTTCGCTCTTGACAATGCCCGGAGTGACTGCGAGTCTGATATTTAAGAACTACAAGCTGATTGCCCCTGCGGCGGTGGTAATCGCTGTGGTTGCGGGAGTTGCGGGCATCGCACTAAGTTATCACGCCGAAGTTCCTTCGGGTCCAGCAATAATTTTCGTGCTTACAATGTTGTTTGTAACAATAAAATTGTTAACTTTGTGGGTTAAACATTCGAAACAAGCAAAAAGTACGACTGCATAACGAATAATGAAAAAGATATATCAACTCATTCTCAAATCATATTTAGGTCCGTTGGTGCTGACCTTCTTTATCATCATCTTTATCCTGATGATGAACTTTGTTTGGCGTTACATCGATGAATTGGTAGGTAAAGGTCTCGACCCTTTGGTTATCGTAGAGTTGATTATGTACGCCACCATCAATATGATTCCAATGGGACTACCTTTGGCGATTCTGTTGGCTACGATTATGGCGATGGGCAACCTCGGTGAGAACTACGAGTTACTCGCAATGAAATCTGCTGGAATGTCGCTTATGCAGATTCTGAAACCGCTATTTTGGGTTATCGGTTTAATCTCGTTTGGTTCATTCTTCATTGTGAACGATCTTGTGCCTTACGCCAACAAGAAGATGTTTAGCATCATCTACGACATCAAGCAGCAGAACGAGGCTCTTGAGTTTCAAGATGGACTCTTCTTCAATGGCATTGACGATATGAGTATCCGAGTCGAAAAGCAAGACCCAAAGACTCATCTGCTTACAAATGTGCTTATCTACGACAACCGTTCGCGCAACGGCGATATGACCACAACCATAGCCGATTCGGGCTACATTCGCCTTTCGGACGATAAGAAGTATCTGCTCGTAACACTCTTTAATGGCGAGACTTACGAACAATCGCGCAACTACCAATGGTACACCAAGAACTCGTTGCGACACCATAAATTCGAGCGTCAAGATGGAAAGATTCCGATGTCGGGATTCGACTTCCAGCGCAGTGATGAAAATATGTTTGGCAACAATAGCCAAACAATGGATATTAGCGACCTGCAACACAATATCGACTCGCTCGATATGTTGGTCAACAACATCACAGCAACTGCCTATAACCCCCTCCTGCGCGATCAGATTTTCGAAAAAGATCCCGATGGGGTAGCTCCACCAGACTCTATCGAGATAGACCGCTCGAATAAGACCTTTGCAACATTCTTGATTGACTCCATTCACAAACTCGACACTCGAGCAAAGAGTAGGGTATACGAGGAGGCGTTGCGCTCGGCTCGTTCATCGCGAAATGTATTCTCCTTTGACGAGAGTACATCGAAGGAGGCTCTTAACCAGCTATATCGCAGCAAGAATGAGTGGCACCGCAAACTCACTTTGCCGATTTCGATCTTGATTTTCTTCCTTATCGGAGCACCTCTCGGAGCTATTATCCGCAAGGGAGGTTTGGGTATGCCGATTGTAATCTCGGTGATATTCTTCGTCATCTACTACATCATTTCAATCTCGGGCGAGAAGTTCGCCAAGGAGGGAACTTGGTCATCGTTGCTCGGTATGTGGATTTCGGCAATAATCCTTACTCCGCTTGCCATCTACCTTTCGCATACTGCAAATAACGACTCGGCATTGCTCGACATCGACTGGTATATAGGTCGATACAAGCACTATCGCGACAAGTTGGTAGCAAAACTGCCCGAGAAGTGGCAACAGAAGTTAGACGAAAGACAAAAGACGAGAGACGAGAGAAAGCAAAATAAGAGAATCAAAAAGGCTGCAAAAGCAAAGAAATAAAAAAAGCCAATGGCTAATGGCTGACTATATGAACGCAAAGGATATTCGCATAGTATTTATGGGTACGCCCGAGTTTGCAGTGCCTTCGTTGAAGGCATTGGTCGAGGGTGGCTACAATGTTGTGGGCGTGGTTACGATGCCCGATAAGCCCGCAGGACGCGGTATGAAGCTACAAGAGAGCGATGTGAAGCGTGCCGCCAAGGAGTTGGGAATTTCCACAATTCTCCAACCCGAGAAGTTACGTGACGAGGAGTTTTTGGAGGCTCTGCGCGCATTACAGCCCGATTTGGGTATTGTAATTGCATTCAGAATGTTGCCCGAGGTTGTATGGGCAATGCCTCGCTTCGGCACATTCAACCTCCACGCATCGTTGCTCCCAGAGTATCGTGGCGCAGCGCCTATAAACTGGGCAATCATAAATGGCGACAAAGAGAGCGGAAACACCACATTCCTACTCAATCACGAGATTGACAAGGGTGCAATAATTGGTCAGCAACGCACACCAATCGGCGACGAGGAGTGTGTAGGTGAATTGTACGACCGACTGATGACAATGGGCGCAGAGTTGGTTGTGGAGAGTGTCGAAAAGATTGCTTCGGGCAATATTGAGCCTATCGAGCAGCCGCAAGAGGACGAGAATCTCCGCCCTGCTCCAAAGATTTTCAAGGATATGTGCGAGGTGGATTGGAGCGCAAATGGCACGCAGATTGTCAATTTTGTGCGTGGTTTGTCGCCTTACCCTGCGGCATCGGGTATCCTGCAGCGTGGCGAGGAGGAGTTCGCGGTCAAGATTTTCAAGGCCCGCTTCGAGGAGAAGGCTCATTCGGCAGAGGTTGGAACAATCTTTACGGATAACAAGACATATATTAAGGTGGCGTGTGCAGATGGCTTAATTGCAATCGAGGAGTTGCAGGTTGCTGGCAAGAAGCGCATGGCAGTACGAGATTTATTGCTTGGCTTAACCCTCAACAAAACCGATAAATTCAAATTGTAACTATAACATTAAAACATATAGCATTATGAAAAAACACAATTTTAGCGCAGGACCTTCGGTTCTGCCACAAGTAGCTCTCGAGAACGCAGCAAAGGCAATCTTTGATTTCGCAGGAACAGGCCTTTCTGTACTTTCGTATTCGCACCGAACAAAGGAGTTTGAGGCTGTTTTGGCAGAGGCAAAGGCTCTCTTCCGCGAGTTGCTCAACATTCCTGAGAACTACAAAATCTACTTTGTAGGCGGTGGTGCAAGCACACAGTTCTTCCACATTCCAGCAAACTTCTTGGGCAAGAAGGCTGGTTATGTAAATACTGGCGTTTGGACAAAGAAGGCAATCAAGGAGGCTAAATTTTATGGAGAGGTAGAGATTGTAGCATCGAGCGAAGACAAGAACTTCTCGTATATTCCAAAGGGTTTCGAAATTCCTGCCGATTTGGATTATCTCTACATCTGCACCAACAACACAATCTACGGTACTGAATACAAGGTAGATATCGATTCGCCTGTACCACTCATCGCAGATATGTCATCGGATATTTTGAGCCGACCTATCGATGTTTCGAAGTATGCGTTTATCTATGGTGGCGCGCAGAAAAACTTGGCTCCTGCAGGTGTTTCGTTCGTAATCGTTCGTGACGATATGCTCGAAAAGGTGGTTCGCCCATTGCCAACAATGATGAATGTAAATACCCATGTGGATAACGACTCGATGTTCAACACTCCGCCAGTATTCCCAATCTTCGTATTGAACGAGACTTTGAAGTGGTTGAAGTCGATTGGTGGTGTAGAAGAGATGTATCGCCGCAATGTGGAGAAGGCAGAGTTGCTCTACAACGAGATTGAGCGCAACTCGTTGTTCCGCCCAACAGTAGAGAAGGAGGATCGTTCGTTGATGAACATCTGCTTCGTGATGACCGAGGGTAACGAGGAGTTGGCTCCAGAGTTTATGGAGTTTGCCAAGGAGCGCGGTATGGTAGGCATCAAGGGACACCGCTTGGTAGGTGGTTTCCGTGCATCGTGCTACAACGCATTGCCAAAGGAGTCAGTAGAGGCTCTCGTGGCTTGTATGCAGGAGTTTGAGGCGTTGAAGACTAAATAGTTGGCTATGCCTACTATAGTTCCATACACATACGAAAAGAAGGAAGAAAAGGTCATTTATTTCACATCATTATTGAAAGGTATGAAAATACTGATTGCAACCGAGAAGCCGTTTGCTCGCAAAGCGGTAGATGGCATCACCGAGATATTAAAAGCTGCAGAGTACGAGGTTGTTCTGCTCGAAAAATATACCGACAAGGCGGAGTTGCTCGCCGCCGTAGCCGATGTTGATGCTCTTATCGTGCGTAGCGACAAGGTTACCAAAGAGGTGCTCGATGCAGCCAAGAACCTCAAGATCGTTGTTCGTGCTGGTGCAGGTTACGACAACGTAGACTGCGAGGAGGCAAAACAGCGTGGCATCGTGGTGATGAACACCCCTGGTCAAAATGCAAATGCCGTAGCCGAACTCACTATCGGTATGATGATTTATATGGCCCGCAACGGCTTCAAGCCTGGTACAGGTATGGAGTTGCGAGGCAAGCGCTTGGGTATTGTTGCCTATGGTGCTATTGGCCGTATTGTGTCGGATGTTGCCGACGGCTTAGGTATGTATGTTCACGTCTATTCGCGCCCTCATCCTAACAAGATTCGCCTCTACGCAAAGCATCTTCGCCGTGACGATACACTCGAGAAGCTCTTTACCGAGAGCAACTTCGTGTCGTTGCATATGCCTGCAACACCAGAGACCAAGGGTATGATTGGTTACGATCTCATCAAGCTTATGCCGTGGAGTGGTGTGCTTATCAACACAGCCCGCAAGGAGTTGATTGATGAGGCAGGTTTGATGCAGGCACTCGAGGAGCGTTCGGATTTGAAGTACATCACCGATATCGCACCTTCGAATATAGAGGAGTTGAAGGCAAAGTTTGGCGATAGAGTATTTGCTACACCGAAGAAGATGGGAGCCGAGACCGCCGAGGCTAATATCAACGCTGGTTTGGCAGCAGCACGCCAGATTGTAGGCTATTTCAAGGATGGCGATGTAACTTGCCAGGTGAACAAATAATTGACTATTAGCCATCAGCTTATTTTTGAAATTATGGTAAAGATTAAGCCATTCAAAGGCATTCGCCCTCCGAAGGAGTTGGCAAAGGAGGTTGCTTCGCGCCCTTACGATGTACTGAACTCGGTGGAGGCAAAGCAGGAGGCAACAGAGCGCTCTTTGCTCCATATCATAAAACCCGAAATCGACTTTGAGCCTATCGCTGACGAGCACTCGCAAGAGGTCTACGACAAGGCTGTAGAGAACTTCGCCAAGTGGCGCAACGAAGGTTGGCTTAAACAAGACAACGAGGAGCACTACTACATCTATGCACAGACAATGGATGGGCGCACGCAGTACGGTCTTGTAATGTGCTGTCACTTCGATGATTACCTCTCGGGCGCAATCAAGAAGCACGAGCTTACTCGCACCGACAAGGAGGAGGATCGTATGCACCACGTTCGCAATCAGAAGGCGAACATCGAGCCTGTATTCTTCGCTTATCCCGACCACGCCGATATTGACGCAATCGTAGAGAAAGTTAGAGCATCGGAGCCTGAATACGACTTCGTAGCAGAGGATGGTTTCGGTCACACTTTATGGGTTGTACCTACCGAGTACAACGAGCAGATTACTGCCGTCTTCGCAACCATCCCAGCGCTGTATGTTGCTGACGGTCACCACCGTACCGCTGCGGCAGCTCGTGTTGGAGCAGAGAGTAAGGAGAAGAATCCAAACCATACGGGCGAGGAGGAGTATTGCTACTTCTTGGCTGTTACATTCCCCGAGTCACACCTCCGCATGATCGACTACAACCGCGTAGTAAAGGATTTAAACGGCCTCTCCGAGGAGGAGTTCCTTGCAGCATTGCAGGAGGATTTTGAGGTAGCAAAGGAGGGTAGCGAGATTTATAAACCGAAGGCTCTACACAACTTCTCGATGTATCTCGGTGGCGAGTGGTATAGCCTCACCGCAAAGGAGGGCCGCTACAACGATGCCGATCCGATTGGCGTGCTTGATGTAACTATTTTATCAAACTTGGTGCTCGACAAAATTCTCGGCATCAAGGATTTACGCACCTCGAAGCGCATCGATTTCGTAGGTGGTATTCGTGGCTTGGGCGAGTTGCGGCAGAGGGTAGATTCAGGCGAGATGAAGGCTGCCTTCGCACTCTATCCCGTTTCGATGCGCCAGCTTATCGACATTGCCGATACGGGTAGTATTATGCCTCCGAAGACCACTTGGTTTGAGCCGAAGTTGCGCTCAGGAGTTGTAATTCACACATTTGAATAAACCTAAGTTTCCTTAATAATTATGAAGAAGTATATTCTAACCATTTTTGCAGTTGCACTCTCATTATCGCTAACTGCTCAAACCATTCAGCGCACCGAGTGGGGATTCTACTCGAAGCGAACTGCACAATTTATTGAGAAGGGGCAATATAATGCCTCAATTGGCAAAGGCAAAATAGAGTTTATCGGCAAAAAGGCTGTCCTCACAAGCGGCAACAAGAAGAATACCTATCCTGCAGCCGAGGGTACTCGCAAGGGCGATTATTGGCTGATGAGTGTTCCTGTTCAGAACATTAAGGCAGGGACTGCGGTAGATTTGTGGTTCCCATTCATTGCCGAGCCAGCTGATAATCGCTATGCATTTGCCTTCGAATACCTCGATGGCAAGGTATGGAAACCTGTATTTAAGGCTGATAAAAAGGGGGTAAACTGCTACTCTTCAAAGTCTGACAAGTGGCCTAACTTCTTGTGGCAAACCATCTATCTGGAAAATGAGATTAAGAGTGGAGAGTTGCAGATTCGTTTGCGTCACTGCGACAAGGCTGTCACTAAGAGCACCCTCTATGGTAGCGGCACAAGCACCGCTCCGAAGGTTATTATCCTCGGCGACAATAGACCAAAGGATGTTACACGCGTATTATTTATAGGTAATAGCTACACCTACTACAACCACTATCCAATGATGTTGAAGGAGATTGCTTGGCACGAGGGACACGAGTTGGAGTGCGGCTACTACACTCACGGTGGATACACAATGAAGCAGCACTTGGCAGACCATGTATCGCGTCAGGCAGTTGAGATGGGTGGTTACGACTATGCATTCTTGCAGGATCAGAGCCTTCATTCGCTCCGCATAGGCACCGATGTAGACAAAGATGTTGTAGGATATATGGGCAAAATGGTGGCAAAAGTTAAGGAGAACAGCCCTAATGCAAAATGTATTATCGAGCTTACCTGGGGTCGCCGCGATGGTAACAACACCACCAAAGGTAAGAAGTTGGAGGACCTTGTAAAAGGTCACCCTGAGTTCTTCACCGACTACACTACAAACCAACGCATAATGACCAAGAATACAACCGCTATGGCACAGCAACTGGGTGTTGGTCTTTCGCCCGTTGGCATTGCGTGGGAGATTGTTCGCCGCGAACGACCAGAGATTGAGTTGTATGTAAAGGATGGCTCGCATCCTTCGTATGCAGGTTCATACCTCGCTGCTGCCGTGGGTTATTTAACCCTCTTCAAGGAGCCTTTCAAGGCCGATACACCGGTTAGACTCAACCCTGAGGTGGCAAAGTACTTGCGCTCAGTAGCCGAGAGGGTAGTGCTTAAATAGTTGAGAGTTGAGAACTAAAAACAAAAGAGTGATAAAAAAGTGCGAAAAATTTTCGCACTTTTTTTTTGTTTTGACACAACCTGTCAAAACGGGCGTGTACCTTTGCATCGTGAAAGTAATGTAAAACCTTAAAACGATAAGAACTATGGGAACAGGACACACTATCAGATGTAAGCATTGTGGAACGGAGTTTATGCACTTAACCGGTTTGGGATTTATGGGATTTGACTGCGAGGATGGCTTCTGCCATGTAGAGACCGAAACAGCAATTCGTTGTCCACAGTGTATGAAGCGCTTGAACAACACCGAGGAGGAGTTCAATGAGCAGATTGTTGGGAGTTTATGCTGGGACTAAACTCCCAAAATTGAGAATTGAGAATTAAGAATTGAAAATTAAAAGAGGAAAAAAGAAAAAAAGTTGCTTAGGCAAGTATTATTTTTCCGAAAATTTTCTTAACTTTGAGGAAAGTGTTTCCTTTGGAAAAGGAATTGGAGAGAATATAAATAATAAAAACAATTATACTATGAGCGAAATGACAACACAGAATGCCGAAAAGATGAAGGTCTTGAAGGCGGTAATGGCGAAGATCGAGAAGGACTTCGGTAAGGGTTCGATTATGCAGATGTCGAGCGAGAGCGTAGAGAATGTTCCGGTTATTCCTACCGGTTCGATCACACTCGATGTAGCACTCGGAGTAGGTGGTTATCCAAAAGGACGAGTAATTGAGATTTTTGGTCCTGAATCATCAGGTAAGACTACTTTGGCAATCCACGCTATAGCCGAGGCACAGAAGGCGGGAGGTATTGCAGCATTTATCGATGCTGAGCACGCATTCGATAGCTTCTACGCACAGAAGTTGGGCGTGGATGTGGAGAACCTCCTCGTTTCGCAGCCTGACAATGGCGAGCAGGCTCTCGAAATTGCCGACTCGTTGATTCGTTCGAGCGCAATTGACATCATCGTAATCGACTCGGTAGCAGCACTTACCCCAAAGGCTGAAATCGAGGGTGAGATGGGCGACTCGAAGATGGGTTTGCAGGCTCGATTGATGTCGCAGGCGTTGCGCAAGTTGACTGCAAGCATCGCAAAGACCAAGACTGTCTGCATCTTCATCAACCAGTTGCGCGATAAGATTGGCGTGGTTTATGGCAACCCAGAGACTACAACCGGTGGTAATGCGTTGAAGTTCTACGCAAGTGTTCGTATCGACATTCGCAAGACCTCGGTTATCAAAGATGGAGACGAGCAACTTGGAACTCGCACACGTGTCAAGGTTGTAAAGAACAAGGTGGCACCTCCATTCAAGAAGGCTGAGTTCGACATTATGTTCGGTGAGGGCATCTCGAAGATTGGCGAGATTCTTGACTTGGCAGTAGACTACGAAATTATCAAGAAGGCAGGCTCGTGGTTCTCGTATGGCGATAAGAAGATCGGCCAGGGACGCGATGCTGTCAAGGAGCTTCTTACCTCGGATAAGGCTTTGTGCGACGAAATCGAAGCAAAGCTTCGCGAGGTTATGACACAGAAATAGAGGCTTTTACAAGCCACACCAAACGAGAGCAGAGTGCCGCCAATGCGGCACTGCTCTCAATATTGGTTTTAGAGGTATAGGTTATGAGCAACTACACTACCGAAGATGAGAAATTGATCAATGCAGCCTGGGAAAAGCTGCTTGAATCGTGCAAAAGAATCTGCAAAAACGAAGATGGCTGGAACCTAATCAAGCGAGCATTCTTCCTTGCAAAGGAGGCGCACGCAGGTGTTCGCCGCCGCTCGGGAGAGCCTTATATGCTCCACCCAATAGCCGTAGCGCAGATTGTGGTTGACGAGATTGGCTTGGGTGTAAAGTCGGTCGTAGCAGCACTCTTGCACGATGTGGTCGAGGATACCGACTACACAGTAGAGGATATGGAGCACATCTTCGGAGCAAAGATAGCATCGATGGTCGATGGCTTGACCAAGATGTCGGGTGTGTTCAATGCCGACACCTCGGAGCAAGCGGAGTATTTCCGCAAAGTGCTACTGACACTTTCGGACGATGTTCGCGTTATCCTCATCAAGATTGCAGACCGCCTACACAATATGCGCACGCTGCAGTTTATGCCTCTAAATAAGCAAATTAAGATTACCGGCGAGACCATCTATCTCTTCGCTCCTCTTGCTTACAGACTCGGTTTATACCCAATTAAAAGCGAGTTAGAGGATCTGTGTATGAAGTATCGCTTCCCCGAGGAGTACGAGAAGATAAGTGCACTTTTGGCTCAATCTGCAGGAAAACGTCAAGAGTATATCGATCGCTTTTGCAAGCCTATTGTCGAGGCTCTCGATCGTAACAATATCGAATACGAGATTTCGGGACGTGTAAAGAGCGTCTATTCGATATGGACTAAGATGCAGCGCAAACAGATTCCATTCGAGGAGGTCTACGACCTATTCGCCATACGCATCGTATTCAAAACCCTCCCTTCCCCATCCGAAAAGACGCAGTGCTGGCAGATATACTCCAATATTACAGATATTTACGCACCTAAACAAGATCGTTTACGCGACTGGATTTCGATGCCAAAAGCAAACGGATACGAGGCCCTACACTCTACAGTCATGGGACCCGATGGTCACTGGGTAGAGGTACAAATTCGCACACAGCGTATGGAGGAGATTGCCGAGCGAGGCTTTGCAGCACACTGGAAGTACAAGAAGGCTACATTATCGCAGAATGACGATGCCTTCGACACTTGGCTCAAGAAGATTCGCGATGCGTTGAATAGCCCAACCGAGAGTGCGGTAGAGTTCCTCGACAACTTCAAACTATCGTTATATACATCTGAAATTACGGTATTTACACCAAAGGGCGAACAGAGACAGCTCCCTAACGGTGCAACAGCTCTCGACTTTGCATACGACATCCACACCAAGGAGGGCGATCACGCCATTGGAGCCAAAATCAACCACAAAATAGAGGCTATAACAAAGCCTCTGAAGTGGGGTGACCAAATTGAGATTATCACGGCAGAAAACGCCAAGCCAAAGGCTGAATGGCTCGAGATTGTAACAACCACAAAGGCGAAGCAGAAGATTACAGCCTTCCTCAAGCGCGAACAGCAAAATAATGTCGAACACGGCATCGCTCTATTCGAGAATGAGTTGGCAAAGTACAATGTAGTGATGAGCGGTCGAGTGCTGCGTAAGGCGATGCAAGCCTACGACTGTAAATATAAGGACGAATTCTACAGTCACATCGGAGCCGGCATTATCTCGCTCGACAACATCGAGAAGGTGCTTAAATCCTCTTCTACAAGCAAACTACTCAAGTTCTGGAAACTTCGTCAGGAGGACGATGATGATATTGAGGAGTCGAACGAAGCGGGACGCTCATCAGACGACAGCTTTGCTATAGCACCTTGCTGCAACCCATTGCCTGGCGACAACGTTGTTGGATTCCGCGACCCTGTAACCGATAAGATTGTGGTTCATAAAGCCACTTGCAATGAGCTCAATCGTCTTGCATCACAATATGGCAAGAATATCATCAAAGATAAGATTACCTGGTCGCAACACAAGGCTACGGCATATCTATCAACCATCGAGCTTCGAGGTATCGACCGTATGGGTATGCTCTCGGATATTACACACATTGTTTCGGACGATTTTAGCATCAATATGCGCGAGATTCATCTACGTAGCCACGATGGAATATTCGAAGGCATGGTAAGCCTATACGTGCAGAACGCGGAGGCACTATATGCGCTGATGGATAAGTTCCGCCACATCAAAGGACTCGAGAGTGTGAAGCGCATCGAGAATAATGAAAATATAATGGGGTAGGGGAGTGGAGACCATTTTGTACCTCATAATAAAATGCGAAAAATAGAACATTCGAATAATCTATAAAAATAGGACTATGGCATCTATATTTTCAAGAATCGTAGCGGGAGAGATTCCCAGCTATAAGATAGCAGAAAACGATCGTTACTACGCGTTCCTCGACATTAATCCACTCGCAAAAGGCCACACTCTGGTGATCCCAAAGCAGGAGGTGGACTATTTCTACGATCTCGACAACGAGAGCTTACAGGGTATGATTCTATTCGCCAAGGAAGTTGCACAAAAATTACAAGCATTTAGCGGCTGTAAGAAGGTTGCAACGGTGGTTTTAGGCCTCGAAGTACCCCACGCACACATACATCTGATACCTATGAATAGTGAAAAAGATGTAGATTTTACCCGAGAAAAGCTCGTTTTAACTCCAGAAGAGTTTGCCGAAATAGCAAAAGCGATAGTAGGGTAGGGGAGTGTTAACAACTACGTAACTAACTAATATGCAGATAGACAAATAAAGACTATCTGCATTTTGTTTGTGGAAATTTAACATAATACAGTCAAATTCTTCAAAATCTCTTCAAATAGGGTAGTCTAATATTCGAACCATCTCTATTTCTTCCCAAAAATTGATATATTAGAGCTTACACTTTACACTTGTAAAACTATTACATCTGTAACACACCTCTGTATTTTACACTTGTAATTACTATTACTTGTTAACATGCTCCCTGCTTGTTACATTTGTAAATTTCAATAGCAGGGCAAAATGGGTTAAAATCTACGCCAATTTAGAGGCGTTCACTTATTGAATTATCAATTATATTTATATTGATTATCAACTATTTACACATTTTATATAAAGTTGATTCAATTCTCAAGAACTACACAGACTACATCTATTGATATTTGTTATTATAAGAGTATTTATTAACCTATTTTTATCGGATTATCAGTATTTTACTTATCTTAATATAAAGCATAGCTTAATATATTGCTAATTCCTCTATTTAACAAAAGAACGGTTATTAACATTTGTAACAGTTATTAACAATCATCAACATTTAACATTTGTATATTATTATTTGTTTATATTGCTATTTTTGTTTACCTTTGTGAAAACTTACTGAGATGGACGAAAAATTGCGTATTTTGATGCAAACCGAGAATTTAACAGCAAGCAAGCTTGCCGAAATTCTCGAAGTGAAGCCGGCGGCAATATCTCATATTTTGAGTGGACGCAACAAGCCGAGCTTCGAAATGTTGTGTAAAATTGTCAATCGCTTCCCGCAGATCAATCCTTACTGGCTGCTGGGCGATGCAACCGATATGCACAATATGAATGTAACAAATTCGACAAATAGTGTTGCGGCAAATTCGACTTCGCCTTCACCAGTTCCAACCTCAGGAACACTCTTTGATATGAAGGTCGAAAACTCGGAGAGAAACGAAAATTCGAACATTGGAACATCATCTCCAAATGTTCCAATGTCAACATTCGGACGCTCCGATATTGAGAAGATTATAATCGTATATCACGACCAAACCTTCGAGGAGCTAAGACCAAAAAAGTAGTCGATAATCGAGGAGCAAAAAAATGAGTGACAACGGATAGTGAAGAGATAGACTATTCGCAAAACAAAAAAGTGAGAGTATTCGAACAAAGTTTGAAGTAGCTCTCTTTTTTTGTAAATTCACATCCGCTGATGCAAAGTGCAGGAGGCAGTAGCAACCTTCATAAATTTGGGGACATGGAGCTGACCTATATATAATATAAGGTATAAATTCTCATTTATACGGCGAAAATTCAGGCACGATTGCCCACACTCTGAAGAATATGCGATTCTCAAGGAGTTAA
Organism: Alistipes sp.; assembly: GCA_045659225.1. Taxonomy (GTDB): domain Bacteria; phylum Bacteroidota; class Bacteroidia; order Bacteroidales; family Rikenellaceae; genus Alistipes. Next base: position 833 of record JAZOWM010000021.1, on the reverse strand, counting down.
TCAAATATAAAACGATTGGTTATTGCCTGATTATTAGGAAGTTATATCGAGCTGTGAATGATTTATAAAAACTTTCAAAGAAAAGGTTTAGCAACAAATTCAAATTATTTTTATATTTGTAGTACGAAAATTGGGAATTTCACGGAATGGAGTGAAAAACACACATCGTTGCTGATATAATTCTCAATGGGTAGCCTACTACCCTGCTACATATATCCTTGGTGTAATATGTATATTATGTTAAATTTTATTTGTATATAGTTGATTATGAATAATGTAAGGCTGTTTTTACTTTTCATAATTTCATCGACCATTCTTATCGGTTGTACGGAGCGCAAAATCATTGTTGAAAATCGCGCGATTGTGTCAATTGCGCCACTTAAGCCTTTGGTTGAAGGAATATTGGGTGATGATTTCGAGGTGTCGGTGCTTGTTCCGCAAGGAGCTTCGCCCGAGACTTTCGAGCCTACACCAAAACAACTTCGCGAGGTTGAGTCAGCACGCTTCGTATTCGGTACTGGATTGCTCGAATTTGAGCAGGAGCTACTCCACCGTGTTGCTCGCAACGAGCAGATCGTCAATCTTTCGCAAGGCATCGAACTACTTGCAGGGACGTGCTCTCACTCCCATCACGCCCACACAAGGTGCTCACACAACCACTCACACGGCATCGATCCTCACGTCTGGTGCTCGCCTAAATCGCTCGGTAAGATGGCTGAGAATATCTACAACACAATTATCCGCGAAATGCCCGACTCCGTGGAGTACGATAAAAACTACACTACCTTATGTATCAAGGTTTTAGAGCTTGACGAGGAGGTTGCCGAGCTGTG
>JAZOWM010000020.1:0-22606 GCA_045659225.1 Alistipes sp. | reverse complement strand
CGACTCCTCAAGAGAAAGCGTAATAGTTGTCTCACCCCCCCCCACAACATTTGTGGCGAGGTCCTCAGTTACGTCTGTTGTACACGCAAATCCTGCAAACAACACAGCAACTGCCACAAAAAATTTTGTCAAATTTTTCATCTTAGTTTAGTTTTTAGTTTATAATTTGAGTATCGAATTATGTTATAGTTTCACTCGTAGCGTCTATTTCAGGTTCTTCTTTGCCTTGTTGTAGAAGTATTCTAATGCTGGTGGCTCATCGCCCAACAAGCATTCGTGCTTATAGTCCTTGCCTTGTACGGCCTCCCACTCGTCACGAATCTCCTTCAACTTCTTAGGGCTCTTGTAGAGTTCGACAAAGGTGAGATAGATGGTCTTTGCGGCGTTCATCATAGCCTTTGTGCCGATGGTTGTGCCACTGATAGAGGCAAAGTGCCAAGTGTGGGATGTCATTGGGCTGGCGCAAGTCTCCACACGGCAGAGAGGTACCACCTGCGAAACCTCGCCTGTATCATCTGAGCCTCCACCCTTGGTAGAAACTTTCTCTTTGAGAGGTAAGACGCTCTCGAACTTAGAGAAATCGACATCACCCTTCTGTCCTGCGTTGTTCCACAGTTGCTGAACATACTCCTTCTCTTCGTCAGTAAGTTTCACGCCACCCACCTTCTCGAGATTGCTTTGTGCCATACGCGCAAGGTGGTCGTTGCACAAAATAAAATGCGTTCCGCTGACAAAGCTATGCTTGACGGTTGTACCAGTACCCATAGCAGCACCCTCGGCTGCAGCCAAAGTGCGCTTCAACAGATCCTTCAATACCGCTGGGTTGGGGTGACGAAGGTAGTAGTAGACCTGTGCCTTATCGGGAACTACGTTCGGAGCCTCGCCGCCATTGGTGATGACATAGTGCATTCTGCAGTCGGGGTGGATATGCTCACGATTGAGGTTCATCATAAAGTTCAACGCCTCGGCACCATCGAGTGCCGAACGGCCCTCGTGCGGAGTTGCTCCAGCGTGAGATGTTCTACCCTCAAAGTCGAAGATGACACCAATCTTTGACGACTGCGAATTACGGAGAATATCGTTACGGCGCGATGGGTGGTAGGAGATGCAACAATCTACATCTTTGAAGAGCCCCTCGCGAACCATATAGGTCTTGCCGCCTCCGCCCTCCTCGGCTGGGCAGCCATACAAGCGGATAGTACCCTGATGTCCCTCGGCAAGCCACTTCGATACCGCTACAGCAGTCGACAATGCGCATGTACCGATAAGGTTGTGACCGCAAGCGTGACCATAACCGCCCTCAACGAGAGGACTATTCTGTGGGGTAGTGTCTTGCGACAAGCCAGGCAAGGCATCGTACTCGGCAAGTACAGCCATTACCGGTTTGCCCGAGCCAAACGAAGCCACAAAGGCTGTTGGCATACCAGCAACACCGCGCTCAACCTTAAATCCATTCTCTTCGCGGTGCTTGATGAGCAACTCGGCACTCTTGTACTCCATAAAGCCAGGTTCAGCATACTCGTAGAGTTCCTTCTGAATCTTGTCGTAGGTGCCAAAATTTGAGTTTAGCCAATCGAGACCAATGTTCGATACCAGCATCGCCGATGCAATAAGTGTCTTTATCATAATTTTCTATTTGAGTTAGTCGATTGTTGTTTGTAAACTGCTTAGAGCCATTTCTTGTAGCGGAAGTAACCCATAGTTAAGCCCGATGCCAAAATCATCAAGCCAATGGCGAAGATGTAACCAAGTGGCAAATCCCAGCCATTAGGAAGTGTGTATACCCACTCCAACTCGGGCATTACGCGGAAGTTCATACCATAGACACTCGCCACGAGTGTTGCAGGCATGAAGACTACGGCTGCCACCGAGAAGATCTTTACGACCTCGTTCTGCTCGATGTTGATAAGACCGAGAGCCGAATCCTGGATATAGTCCAAACGTTGGAACGAGAAGTCGGTGTGTGAAATCAACGAATTGACGTCCTTAATCATCAGTTGCAAGCGCGGATAGATATCGTTAGGGAAACGCTCGCTTCGCAAGATACCCGAGAGAATACGCTGGCGGTCGAAGATGTTCTCGCGAAGCACCATAGTGCGCTCCTGCAAGGTGCTAAGACGCAAGAGGATATCCTTGTCGATAGAGTCCTCCTTGGTGATAGTCTTCGAGAGAGCCGAAACCTGGCGACCTACCATCTCCACCAAGTCGGCATCGAAGTCGATTCGCACCTCGAGCAACGAAATGAGGATGTGGTAGCCTGTCGAGAAGCTGCGATAGTTCATCTGCAGACGCTTCTCCGCCTCGCGGAAAGTACGCATCTCGGCCTGTCGTACCGAAACCAAAACACCCTCGTTCGAGAGGATAAAGGACACTGGCTCGACCTCGAAACTCTCGCCCGTAGGGACAAAGAAGTTAGAGTTCGAGATAATGGCATTCTCGTGCTCCGAATACTTTGAGGTGGACTCAATCTCCTCGACTTGCTGCTTTGTTTGGAGACTAATCTCCATAAAGTTCTCGACAGCCTTCTGCTCCTTGATGGTTGGCTGCACCATATCGATCCAGAGAATATCATCGTAGCCGAGGTCATCGAAGAGCTCGGTGTCGGCGTTGCGGATAATCTTGTTATATTGCTTTAAGTAGATAGTAATCATCTCTTTTCCTTGTGTGTTAATTAAGGTTTAACTTCGATTTTGGTGATTTGTGGTGGGTTCGGTGGAAGTTTTGTCAAGAGCCCGAACTCCTATAGCTATCTTCAGCCGGGATTGACCTTTGGCTCAATCTTGAGTCCAAAGTCCCAGAACTTTTTAAGCGATCTATGTTTCTGTAAATCGAACAAGAAGTCGATATTTTCGGTCAGATATTCGTAGGCGTACTCCCTATCGGCGTAGTCGCTTTCGAGAATGGCCTCGTAGATGTGTTCGATGCCAAATGTAAATGCTGCCTGCAACTCATCGTGCACCTCGTAGGATAGACCTTTGCGTGCAACCCATACTGCGAAGGTGAAAGGCATCTTGGTAGCCTTATACCACTCCTCGGAGAGGTCGTAGGTGTGAGTAAATCTACCCTCGTTGTCGAAGACCTTGTCGCCAATAAGGAGGAATGCATCGCCCTCCTCGGCGTGATTAAGTTGCTCATAATCAGCCATCAGCACCCACTCGGGCTCTATCTTCCAGTGGTTTTTGGCGAGATAGCCACAGAGTTGCACCGAGGTCTTGGAGTGGGCATCGGGAAAGATGCGACGAACCTTCGAGATTGGGCTATTAGTCATCAAAACCACAGTTCGCACCTTGCCAACTGCTCCGATGCAGTAGTCGGTTATTATCTCCGCATCAGGCAACGACGGAACCATCGCAACGGGCATAAGCGCAATGTCGGCTTTGCCTTCGATGAAGTTTTGATAACAAGTAGCAGGGGGTGCAAGCAGTAGGTCGGCACCAACATTAGAGTGGTGTCGAAGTCCATAGATGAACGGTATCGTATTGAGATACGACACTGCAATTATTTTTGCGTTTACTGCCATCGTCCATAGTTTTTTGACTTTATTGCTCTCTTTATGCGCACAAAGATAAGCAATTTTTATACAGGGTGTACCTAATCTGTCTACTTTTTTTAGAAAAAAGTAAAAAAATATTATTGCGACAACCCTTTCATTTGTAGGCGATTGGGGGATTTTATGGGTAGGAAGAGTGCGATTTTTTTGGGAACAGACTTGACAACCCCCTTTTTCGGATTATATATTTGCACCGTCAATCGGCGTCAATCGACACAAGGTTTTCAACAGCACCTTCTCGTGTGTTCAAAACCTTATCAACATCACAAATGGCTGACCGCTCGGGACATTTCTTATGTTTTCGACAGTCACGAACAAATTATTAACACATTTAACAACATTTTTTAACCTATGAATCGTGCTTTATTATGCAGCGCGATGGAGGGGTTGTCTTCGAGGTATGGCTATAGCTTTACCATAGGCGATAGCTTGTGCTATCCCACAACAATCTCGAACTATCCAGCTGCATTTATGTTCCAGCCCGAGTTTGATAGTCACGAAGGGCGCAGACACGGTAGAATAACCTACAAAGTGACTCTGAGAGTTGCTCGTCAAGCAGCGAAACTATCGCCATCGGAGCGAAATGAGCTATTCAACCAGATGGAGGAAGATTTGACAGATATGTTTATTGGATTATCGCAATCGGAGTTTGTGGCTGCGGTGAAAAGCCTGACCATAAAGAGTATTAGCGAGGTCGATAGGCATGGAGCGGTGGCAATGGAGGCTCAATCCTATGTCGAAACTATTTTCTAACCCAAACTAATGATTGATATGAAACTTCTGAAAAACTCCCAAAACTTCACCCCTCTGCATCAGGGGTTGTTCTTCGGAATTGAGACCGAGAATGAAGCCCCCTCCGACCTTATGGTCGAGGTGGTAGATGCAACGACCAACGAGGTGATTGCCACCCAGCAACTGCGTGGCGTGGTCTCGGCGGAGGTGAATGTTGCCCCCTACATTGAGCGATTTGCCGAGTATCACCCCTCGCACTCTTCGACAGGATTTGGAGAGGCTCCTACAAGGGCTTGTGCTATACGTGTCGATGGTGAGATGTCGGATAGAGTGGTTGTTTCGACCAATAAAACGCTCCAGACATTGCCAACCGTAGTGACTGCAATGCCCTCTTCGCGCCATATCTCGGAGGGTGAGGTCGATGAGTTGTTGTTACTCGTAGAGGAGGGCGACAATATAGTTGCAAATATCGAAACAGACCGAGGCGGGAACCTAACAATCGATTACACTACGATTACAGGTGCGGTTATTATGACTATGGCAGCCAAGGATTTCGATGCCGATACGACCGCTATTGATGTGGAGATTTTGCGAAATGGCGAACACTTCATCACATTGCATTACACTATGAAGGCCAAGTATAAGGGCGGTTGTCGCTTAGCGTGGATTTCGGAGAGTGGTTCCATAGAACGCTACACCTTTCCGATAGTGGTAAAGCGCGAGTGCAAGTCGAAGAAATGCTTTGTAGGAACAGGAGAGGATAGGCGTATGGTGCGTGCTACGTCCGAATCGGAGCTATCGCTTGTGTCGCGTTACGAGCCGTCTGCGATGGTTGAGGCTCTCTCCCACATCATCTCCTCGGAGAGGGTTTGGATAGAGGAGAAGGAGGAGTGTCGTGAGGTTGCGGTGATTACCTCTGCCGTAGATTACTCCCTCTTTGGAGAGCCAGATTGCGTGGAGATTGTGGTGCTGGAGGGAGGTAGAGAGGAGAGAATGCTATGGTAGAGTTGTGGATTGACGACAAGAGATGCGATGTCGATAAGATTCCTTCGATCCCGATAGACTTCTCTGTTGAGAAACTCCTTGCCGTTGAGGGAGGTAGAGTTGGTAGAAAAGTGGTGTTGGAGCTGCCGACAACGCCAAGGAACGACCTTTTGTTTGGCTCCTCGAGGGATATTTACGCCGCATCGCGTTTCAATATGGAGCACCATACCGCAAAGATTAAGGTCGATGATGTAGTGGTGTTTGGCGGTACGGTGCATCTCCTTGCAACCGCCATCGGTGGTGATGAGGGGTATAGAATCCGTATCTGCGAAGGGGGCGCAGAGTGGATAGAGAGTGTGGTGCAAGGAGGGCTCTCGGACCTCGATATACCATTCTCCACACTCTACACTCTACCCGCCATCTCTGGGACGTGGGAAGGTGATTGTGCCGTACGTTTTCTACCGGTATGGCGTGGAGGTAAGTCGTATGGATTCTCCGCCTCCACACTTCCAGTAGAGCACATTATGCTCACCGATGATTACCATCCATTTATCTCGATTGCAGCGATGGTTAAGGCGATGTTCGCCAATTTGGGTTATACCCTACGCAGCAACTTCTTCGAGAGTGATTTGGGGCGGTCGCTATATATGAGTGGTGACTATCTGCGTGGCGATGTTGCATCTGCAAAGTCGAAGTGCGATTTCTTCGCTCGCCGCTCTGCACCCGTCTCGGCTACAGCCGATGCTATGGGTAGAGTCTATGCCACAACGAGCGTGGCAACTCACACCGTAGGGACGATTGTCGATACAGTGAACCCCGAGGAGTACGATAGCGATGGAGTGCAGATGATTGAGTGCTTCAACACCTTCAACGCCCTGTCGAGGAGCGATAATGGCGATCTGTGCTTCACCCCAAAGAGTAGTGTTAAGGTGGGATTCCTACTTCACCTAGAGTACACTACCGACTATAGAGTCATCTCGCGTGACAAATTCGCAGGTTTTAACATTGTGAATGGAGTGAATGGAGTTAAGGTGGAGTTCCCTTTGGCAAATACCATAAAGGATTACCGCAACGACCTCTCGGCCTCCTGGCAGTATCGTGCAGTGGTATTCGACCACGTGGCAAATAGAGTGTATCGACTCTTGGCCACAACGGAGAATGGGGAGGCATCGTATTCGATGGGAGAGTGGTCCTCGCGTTCGGCATTGGTAGCAACCTCGTCCGCCGAGCCCTCCTCTGCACAGCTCTACTACCGCGATAGTTCGTCCGCCAGCTGGAGTGTTTATCAGGGCGATTGGGCTTTGTATGCAGGCTATTTCGAAGAAGAGGGAGTGGTAGATGTGGTTATGGATATTCGTTTTCCTCCGCAGGATGTTGCTGCAGGGGATAGACTTCTCCTCGATAAATTCTGGTTTGGAGGTGCCGACAAGGGTATGAAAATTACCATAGGCAATGGCACGACTCTACGACCATATTTTACGGCAGTGCCAGGTTATGGATCAACTCTCAGCTTTGAGGATATTGCTCCTCGCAATATCCGACAGTCGGATCTACTCGAAGCCGTAGGTGAGATGTTCAATCTTGCCTTCTACACCGACAGAGAGCGCAAGGAGGTCCATATCGAGCCCTTGGAGTCGTTGTACGAAGATGCCGAGGTGATAGATATACGTCACATAGTCGATTATGCCTACGGGATAGAGATAGCCGATAGTGGTATAGATGCCCCTCAAACTCACCTCTTTGCATATAAGGCAGGAGATAAAGCCTCCGAGAAATTCAACGCCGAGAACGGAACGATATTGGGCGAGTGGAGCTACCGTAATCCTCTCTACGGTACCATAGATGCAGAGTGTGTGGTTGGGAATAAGCTCTTTACCACGACTCTCAATATCACGAATGTTGTAGGCTGCGCACCTTCGGCATCGCTGATGCAGGTTGGCGATAAGGGTGAACAGGAGGAGGGTATGGATAATGGATTTATGCCACACATAGTATGCTACAAAGGGATGCGCTCGCTACCCGAGGGTGAGAGCTGGATTGTAGGGGAGAACTTGTGTAGCTATCCATATGCCGCCTTTGTTGACGAGGAGGTGAATCTCGGCTACGGAGAACACAACGGAGTGGAGGGTTTGCGCGCCTATCATATTCCAGCTTTGTCGCGCCAAACCCAGGGGCAACGAATTACTCTCGATATTGTCCCTACAATAGCCGAAACAGCATCTATCCTTACGGAGAGTGGTCCGAAACCATCTGTGCGAAAGTTATTTCGTTTTGAGATCGAAGGAGAGAGTTCGCTGTATCGCATTGTGAAGATAGACAGCTGGAACACCGAGAACGGAGTTGTGCGTTGCACATTTGAACGAATACTAAAGGATTGATTATGGAGCATACAGAGAGAAAATTGTTGATATCACTGCTATCGAAGGTTCAGAATAAGAGCCTTTCGGAGGCAATCAAAGCGATGTGGCAACAAGGATTGCTAAATAGGGTTGCCCTCGAACGACTCTATATGAGTGACGAAGTGCAACGCCGTGTGCGAGCCGGAGAGGTAAAAGTGCGAGCAATAGCCCAACTCTCGCAAGAGATGAACTGCTCCTACGAGAAGGTGCGAGCTGCCGTCTATAACAAACAAATTAAACAAGTGAGAAAATGAAGACAAAAATTGAGATTACAAACAATGTTTCGCTCTGCACCATCGATATCGAAGGGGTGATAGGTGTACCCGAGGAGAGCCAATTCTCGAAGAGTTCACAAAGCATAGCTACCTACGAGCGTTTCAGCGACAAACTTGCCGAGATTCGCGCCATAGATGCCGAAGAGGTGGTCGTAAATATTCGCTCCACAGGGGGTGATGTCAATGCGGCGCTGCTAATATATGAGTCGCTCCTTTCGCTCGATGCCAAAATCGTGACACGATGCTATGGTTATACCGCTTCGGCTGCAACAATTATCGCCCAGGCGGCGAGTGAGGGGTGTCGCGAGATTGCCTCATCGGCTCTCTATCTCGTACATATGTCGAGCAGCTCGATCGAGGGTAACTCCTCGGATTTGGCAGAGCGAATTGCACTGCTCGAAAAGAGCGATGAGCGAATAGCCTCCCTCTATGCCGCACGTTCGGGAAAACCCAAGGAGCAGTTTGTTGCCCTTATGGCTGAGAATGGTGGACGAGGAAGATGGCTTTCGGCGGAAGAGGCCATCGAGGCGGGCTTGGTCGATGCTATTATTAGCACCGAGGAGAGCACCGAAAAGCGAGGTATTATCGATAGGATTAAGGGGTGGCTGAATCTATCCGCCAAAGAGGAGAGAGATTGCAACGCTTTACCGCTCGATATAAATGTATTGCACGATGCTACATCGCTCCAAGCCACCGTCTCGGTGATAGCCTTTCGCGAAGGGCAGAGGTCGATCTCTTCGACCAAGACAATGAAACGGGAGGACCCCTCGCTCGAGGGTATAGCCTCCACACACAACGCTTTGGCGTATGCCGAAGATGTCCTGAAATTTAAGGGACGCTAACCGAAAAAACTAACACAAATTTTTAACAAACTAAAAAAACTAAAATTATGATTATCGAAAATTCAAAAACCTACAGTTTGACCGATGTTGAAAACCTCTTTTTCCGCCCAACATTCTGCGGAAAAGCAGCCGAGGAGTATGGCGTGAGAGTGCTCTACAATATGCCTCTCCCTACAAAGGTGCCACTCTTCACCCACAACAACGATATCTTGAAGAACTTTACTCCAGGTTGGCAGGGTGGCTCTACAGCAACACTATCCCAGCGAGAGATTCCGATGAAGAAGTTGAAGGCCGAGTCGGCATACTCTGCCGAGGACTACTTCTCGACAATCTACGAGATTATCGCCACATCGTCAGATGTTAACCTTGGTGATTTGACCGGCACCGACCTCGAGAAGGCAGAGACCGAGCTCTTCCGCCGTTCGCTTGCCGATAGCATCTACGCTACAACTTGGTTTGGCGATGAGAATGGTGAGTTGTCGGACTATGTTGGCTTCAATGGCTTTATTCGCCACTTTATCTCGACCTGCGAGGATAATGGCGAGCGCGTACCAGTTAACATCTATGACGAGCAGGAGGAGATCGAGGTGGAGAAGTTGTTGCGTGGTGCCTGGGAGGGCGCAGGCGAGAATATCCGTTCTCTCATCTCGGAGGGCAATTTGGTCTACTTTGTCAGCTCCGATGTCTACGATGCCTACCACTTCTATCTCGATGAGATTGGAGTAACTAATGCCTACGCAGAGATGACAAATGGCCGATTGCCTCTCAACTATCACGGTATTCCTCTCGTTGAGATTCCGTCAAATGGTTATAACACCTATGGCGCAAAGTCGTTCTGTATCCTTACTGACCGCCGCAACCTTGTGCTTGCGCTCAATACTGCCGATTCGCCAGAGAAGGAGGTTCGTATGTGGTACAATCCCGATGAGATGGAGAATCGCCAGCGTGTGGTATTCCTTGCTGGAACAATGCTCGTAGACGAGTTTTTGGTGTCGGGTAATATCTACAACATTCCATTGTTGTTCAAGTAGTTATGGCACAAGACTTCAAACCTGTTGGTGGGGTAGTGAGGGTTCTTCTCTACCCTGCCGACTCGGTGAAAAAGGCGCTCTTTTCGAGCGAAGGTTGTCAGGTGCAATTTGCGGTTCGCCCAATCGAACTGGAGCTATTGGAGGATAGGTCGAGCTACGAGGAGCGTGCCGAATCTTCTAAGGGACAGACCAAGGTCGCTCACATTCTCAGTGCGGTATCCGATAGAGATATGGCAAGGCGATGGCTCGAGAGTGACTTCTTGGAGCAAGCCTCGATAGAGGGGCTTATTGCGCAGGTGATACTTGCCGATGGCCGCCGACTATTAGCGGGATACTCATCACTATTCGAGGCAGAGCAGCCCCTAAGATTGGAGTCGCTAACATCGACCTCGGGTGTCGCATTGTGTGATAGACCATCTGTGACACTGCGATTGGTATCGTACGATACAGAGTTTTCGTGCGAAGTTCTTTAACTACTAAATTTTATTGACGAAATGGAAAATAGAAAGAGAAAAAGCGTAGTATGTACTACTCAGAATCGGGCCGATGCACTCTATGCCCTATCGGCTCAGAAGGTCGAGAGTAAGGAGTTCTGGCGTTGGGGCGTGGATAACAATATGCCCGAGGCGTTGGCTATCCTATCGAGACGCTCTACGGCGCATAGACGAATTATAAACGATAAGGCCGATTACATTTCGGGCAAGGGGTTCAACTACGATAGTTCGATACCGCTCTTGGGCGAGTTGGTGGAGAGGGTGAATGGCGATGGGGAGTCGTTACGACAGGTGCTTAATAAACTGGCATTCGATAAGTCGCTCTTTGGTAATGCCTTTTTGGAGATTGTAACCGATGAGGCACACTCTTTCCTCTCTCTTTACCATCAGGATGCCACCCATTGTCGCTTAGCCAAGGATTCGCAGCATATTATTCTCCACCACGATTGGACGCACTTTCGTGCAAGTGAGTCGCAGACACTCCCGATATACCCTCTCTTCGAGAAGTGGGGTGATGGTACGCTCCGCTCGGTAATTCACTACAAGGATTATGAGCCAATGTTTGAGCATTATGGCGTTCCGCAGTATATCGCAGGTTTGAATGTATCGGCCATAGCCTATAAGACCGATCGTTGGAATATTGCTCGATTGGACAATTCGTTCCAGCTCTCGGGAGTGATGATGATTGATAATGCGGTGGATAGTGCCGCCGAAGCTGCCGAGATGGCGCGTATAGCCGAGCAACGATTCTCGGGAAAACCAGGGCAGGTGATGTTTATCATTCGTGACGAGAGCTCTGACGATAATTCGCGATTTATACCCATTGAGTCGCAGAACGATGGTGACTGGAGGGAGTTGCACGACCAAGCTACGAGCGATATCGTGGTGGCACATTCGTGGTTCCGTTCGTTGAGCGGTTTGGATTACTCGACAGGGTTTAGTGCCGAACGTATTTTGCACGAGTATGAGGTGGCTCTCAATACCGTAATCCTTGGTGAGCAGAGCGAGTTGCTGGAGCCTATAATTAATGTTATAGACCAACTCCTGGGTATGGATTGCTCCTCGCTCGAAATCATAAATCGTCCACCAACACGCTCGAAACCTATCTATATGAAGGTTTGGGAGGCTCGCAAAGCCGATGGGTTGGACTACGATGAGAATGATGAGCGACAGCAGCTCTACCTCTCCGAAATCACCAAGTACAACCTTAAATCTATCGATTAGAAAACTATGAAAAATGTTATCACAAATGAAGAAGTTATTTCGTTGGCTTTTGGCGATGGCGAGTACCTTTCGCCAGATGTGCTCCTCGATTCGGACATCGATTCGGCAGCTCATCGATATATTATCCCAATTGTGGGAGCGGAGTTTTACGAGGAGATGCTTGAAGGCTCTCATTCGGCTCTTGTTGCCGATTATGTTGCGCCTGCACTCGCGATGGCAGTCCGAACGCTAATTCAGCCTGCGCTCAATGTACGTACAGGTCAAGCGGGGCTATTTATCCCATCATCTTCTCGTAGCGACACTGCAACAGTAGGAACCATAAATAGCTTTCACAAATCGTTGCGCCTTCGCCGAGAGGTGTTGCTGAAGAGACTCTCCGATCATCTGTGCAGTCACGCATCGGAGTATCCAAGCTACGATGTGAGTAGGGATATAATGCAGAGATGCTCAATAAGTGGAGGTTATGTACAAGGTTATTAACGGTTCGATTTTGGGCTTGGCAGCCCTCTTTTCGCCCATACAGTCGGTGGTGATGTGTGCTATGGTCTTTATCGCAGTAGACTTTGTTACGGGGGTTCTCGCCTCGCGTTGCGAAACCAAACATAGAGGAGAGAAATGGTACTTCTCCTCGCGCGAGGCGTGGCGTACCATTCGTAAGGCGGGATTTGTGATGCTGACCATTGGAATGTGTTGGCTTGTAGAGAGTTGCATCTTGAACTTTGTTACTCTGAATCTAACCCGAATAGTTGCAGGAGCGATATGTGGAGTGGAGTTGTGGTCATTCTTGGAGAACGCCTCGGTGTTGAGCGATGCAAAGCTCTTCGAGTGGTTGCGCAACTATGTTAAACGAAAGGTCGAAAAGGAGATAGGAGAGTATGGTAAAGATGAGTAGAGGGTTACGCAACAACAATCCGGGCAATATACGCCGTGGCAACTTCCGCTACAAGGGAGAAAGGCCGAAGAGTGAGGATTTGGCATTTCGCCAATTCGAGAGTGTGGAGTGGGGCTATCGCGCAATGTTTGTACTGCTCCACACCTACCAAACAAAGCATAATTGCCGTACTCTGCGACAGATGATAAGTCGCTATGCTCCACCCGTGGAGAATAATACCGAGAATTATATTCGCCGAGTGGTTCACACGACACACCTCGCGGCAGATAGGGAAATCTCAACCCTTGATGGTGCGGTGATGACCTCTGTAGTGGCAGCAATGTCGGAGGTTGAGAATGGAGTGAATCCCGATATGGCAGCAATCTGGCGCGGTTGGAGACTCTTTATTGCGGATTTTGGTTCAAAATAACTATCTTTGCGAAAGGTTAGTTGCAGAAAATGGTAGAGAGATTGAAAATACTTTTGGCAAAGATGCCTATGGCGATGGTTGTTGCACCATTTGCCATAGGCATCTTTTTTGCCGAGCAGGTGACTCTGCCTTTGTGGTTGATGATAGCGTTGTGCGCCATAGCTTTGGTGGGCGTAATTACCCTTTCGGAGTGGCGACAAAATATCGCAATCTTTATCTTGATTTTTGCGGTAGGTACGCTCTTACATTCGTTGTCGTATAGTGGCGAAATGCCATATAACAGAGCCCTCGAAATGGTTGTTAAGGTCGAGACCTCCTCGGTCGAGCGCGAGGGATACACCTCGGCGGAGGCCGAAATCGAGGAGTGTGAGGAGAGGCTGTTTGAAGGTCGTAATGTGATGCTTTGGGGCGATTCGTTGACGAGATTCAATGCGGGCGATAGAGTTCATTTGATCTCTCCTATACGTCCGTTCCGAGCCGAATATGAGTCGTACGCACGACTTATGCACCATCGAGGGTTTGTTGGATCGCTCTCGCTAAATCATCGTGCGACCTATGAGTATATACCTGCCGAAAGGAGGAGTCTGCACGATTGGGCGACTGGACGGCTACGTTCGGCGATGAAGCCAGGCGATGCCAGGGCGGTGGTTTTGGCGATGACTACGGGTGACAGGGGCGAGATTCGGAACGATTTGCGTCAGAGCTACTCTGCAAGTGGAGCTTCGCATCTGCTCGCAGTGTCGGGTTTGCATATCGGGATAGCCTTTATGTTGATAAACATTCTGCTTCTGCCTATGGTTTTGCTACGCTACGGAAATGTTGCGCGTTCGTTGTTGGCGGTGGCTTTTATTTGGCTGTTTGTGTGGTTGTGTGGAATGTCGCCAAGTGCGGTGCGTGCAGCGATAATGTTTTCGTTATTGCAGTTCTCGCTCTCCTCCTTGCGACAATATATGAGCGTGAATATCCTGGGCGGAACAGCATTTGCGATGTTAGCACTCGACACACATCTTATGTTTGATATTTCGTTCCAACTCTCATTTATAGCCGTTTCGGGTATTGTGTTGTGGGCAATGCCTCTTTATCGAGTGTGTGCCACTCGCTCGAAGGTTGCAAATGCCATAATCGGTATTATGTTAGTTGGTTTTGCCTCGACATTGGCAACTATGCCCCTTGTAGCCAACACATTTTCGGTGGTGTCTGGGGTGGGTGTTTTGATAAATCCGCTGGTTATTATCTTGGCTAATATCATTGTTTTGGCAGGTGTTGTGGCATTTGCCCTCCCTTTTGTAACTGTGGTGGCAGAGGTTGCTGCCGAGTGGCAGAATACGGTGGTGGCGTGGGCGGCATCGCTGCCATACGGACACCTCGAGGTGGAACTTTCGGAGAGGACGATGTGGGGCATTTATATCGCCTTTGTTGCGGTAACAATTCTGCTTTTATTGTTGCCAAAACGAGAAAAAATGCCAAAAATTGAGGGATAATTATTAACTTTGCAGATATGTTTACCGCAGAGGAGTTTTCGATACTGTGTAGCGAGGAGTGCTACGAGGCTGTCAAGGCTAATATCGCGCGCAAGCCCACCGATATTGCCCTCGATAGGCGCATACCTCACGCTTCGATAGTTGCCACACAGGTCAAGAACCTGCAAAAGTGTCGCTCGAAGCTCCCATCCTACTTTGCGGTGCAGGCAATAGTGCCTACGCTCGCCTACGAGCAGTCCTCGAGCGAGGAGTGTGCCGAGCGTAAGGAGTTAAGAGGCGAGAGCGTCTTGGACTTAACCTGCGGACTCGGAGTCGATGCTTATGCGTTGTCGAAGAGATTTCGGAGGGTTGTGACCATCGAGCGCAACGAGGGTGTAGCGGCCGTTGCAAGGGAGAATTTCCGCCGACTCGGAGCTAAAAATATCGAGGTTGTATGCTCCTCGGCCGAGGAGTATTTGGCGAGTTGCACCGACCACTTCGATTGGTGCTTCTCGGACCCGGACCGCCGTGGCGGGAGGGGCGAGAAGCTGGTGCGCTTGGAGGATTGTTCACCTGATGTGGTGGCTCTAATGCCGACCTTGCGAAAAATCGCGGACCGAATTTGTATAAAGTGTTCGCCACTTTTCGATGTCGATGAGGCTTTCCGACTCTTTGGCGAATGTTCGGTCGAAACAGTGTCGCTTGGAGGTGAGGCGAAGGAGGTGAATATCTATATTGATGGCTCTGCACCACAGTTGAAAGCGGTAGCCATAGGTGTTGGCGAGGTGGCGTGTAGCGTGGAGGAGCGCAACTCTGCGAAGTGGAGCGCACAACCGACAGACCTCGCGCAGTATCGCTATCTAACCCTGCCCGATGTGGCATTGCAACACGCACGAATGGTGGCGGGGGCATTCGGGGGAAGGTGCGATGTGTGGTCGAACAATGGCGTGGCGTTGTCGGTCGAGAAGCCCGAGGGTGTGGTTGGTCGCACACTCGAGGTGGAGGCAATATACGAGATTGATGGTGCGTTCAAGAGGTTGATGAAGGGGCGCAAGGCGGAGATTTACCGCCGAGATTTCCCGATGGCAAATGCCGAGATTTGTAAGCGATACCGCTGCTCGGAAGGCGGCGCAGAGAAGTGGTGCTTTACACGCATTGGAGAGAAATTTTTAAGCGTGAAACTCAAAAATTAATTGAGGATTAAGAATTATATGAGAGTTGTTATTGTTGGTAGTGGTAATGTGGCGGAGTCATTGGCTCAGGCAATCGCCGAGGCGGAGGGCTTGGAGTTGGTGCAGGTATTTGCGCGCAATGAGGAGCGTGGCCGCAAGGTTGCCGAGTTGGCGCAGACAGAGTGGAGCGGAAGCGAACTTGCCGAGGCGGATTTGTACCTTATCTCGGTGAGCGATAATGCTGTGGCTGATGTCGCAAAATCGCTGCAGTTCCCCGAAAATGCTGTCGTGGCTCATACCGCAGGCTGCTGTACACTCGATGCCCTTATGCCCCACACCCATCGTGCGGTGTTCTACCCATTCCAGACATTCTCGGTAGGTCGCAAGGTGGATTTTAAGAGAGGTTATATCTTTGTGGAGGGAGCAACCGACTACGCACTTGCAGCGGTAGAGAGGGTGGCAAACGCACTGACCAACAATGTTATGCCAGCCGATAGCGCACGCCGAGCGGTAATTCATCTTTCGGGCGTTTTTGCTTGCAACTTTGCCAATGCAATGTATGCCAACGCTGCCGAGGTGTTAGCAAAGGAGGGGCTTCCGTTCGATATTATAGCCCCCGTAATAGAGGAGACTGCGAAGAAGGTTCTTGAGTCGAAAGATCCTGCAAAGTCGCAGACGGGTCCTGCTCGCCGAGGCGACACACAGACCCTCGATCGTCACCGCAAGATGTTGGCTGACGAGCCACGCACAAGAGAGATTTATGATAAAATAAGTGAAGATATATGCGAGAGAGAAAAAACTTCAAAGAGTTGTTAGCCGATGTCGAGGCTATGGTATTCGATGTCGATGGTGTAATGACTGATGGTGGCATTATGCCCTTGGCCGATGGCGATTTCATTCGCCAGTACAACGCCAAAGATGGCTACGCCTTGGCGTACGCTGCAACACACGGTGTAAATATATGTGTTATTTCGGGTGGCTTTGGCAAGACTTTGGAGAGTCGCTTGGAGCGCCTTCATATCGAGCACAAGTATCTCTGCTGTATGGATAAGATAGAGGCGATAAACGACTTTGTGGAGAAGACTGGTGTCAACCGCGAGAATATTATCTATATGGGCGATGATATTCCCGATTTGGAGGTTATGCGCTATGTGGGTATCCCCGTTGCTCCAGCCGATGCTTGTAGCGAGGTGTTGCAGATGGCAGTTTACATCTCGGAGTACAAAGGAGGAAAGGGTGCCGTTCGCGATATTATCGAGCAGGTGTTGCGCGTAAAGGGCATCTGGGCATTGGATTCCAAGGGCGTAATCTCGGACGGTGCAAAATAGGTGGCATCACGATAGTATGCAGGAGATTGAGCGTAAATATCTTGTTCGTAGCGAGGCTTTCCGTGACGATGTAAGCCGTTCAATGCGTATTGCTCAGGGCTACTTGTGTAGCCGTAGAGTCACTGCTCGCGTGCGAGTATGCGATGATAGAGGTATACTCACCTTCAAAGGCAAGAGCCGTGATGGAGGCTTGAGCCGCTTTGAGTGGGAACGCTATATTCCGATAGGAGTTGCTGAACTATTGCTCGAACGATGCAGTGGCGTAATCGACAAGGTGCGACACATTGTTGAATATGAGGGGCACACCTTCGAGGTTGATGAGTTTAGGGGCGATAACGAAGGTCTTATTGTTGCGGAGGTCGAACTGTCGAGCGCAGATGAGTCTGTTCTACTTCCTTCGTGGATTGGCGATGAGGTTACGGGAGAGAGGTGTTTCTACAATTCGTTCCTCGTAAAATGTCCATTCAAAGAGTGGAAGCGATAAGCCAAACGACAAAATAGATAGAGCCTATCCAACACGAAAGAGTTGGATAGGCTCTTTTCGATGCAAAAATTGGTAAAAAGATGAAACAAAACGATATTTTGACAATAACTGTCAAAATATGGTAATACCTTTGCACTATCAACAAATAAAAACGTAGGTGTTATGATGGATTTTATAATTTCGGCAGGTATCTTTTTGGCAAAGGGATTGGCAGTTGGTGTTATGGCAATAGCCTGTGTTGCCATCTATATGGTGGAGGCGCATCGAGCAGAGAAGTCGGCTCTATAACTTTAAAAATCTTGGGATATGTTGTTTGCAATTTTGGTATTTATAGGTATGGCTGCCAATGTATTGGGTACAATTTGTGGTGGTAGCGATAGATGGAGTAGGTAGGCCTCTATAAAAAAAGGGTTGTTCCGCAAAGAACAACCCTCCCACAAATTAACCCTCTTATGCCTCCGACTTGAGGACCGTCTGTAAGAACGAATCCAAATAGAGAAGTTCCGCATCTCCGCAAATTACTTGCGATAGAAAAAGGTCCTCTTCGCAGACATGGTGTAATACTCGATTGTCGATCTGCTCCATAGGCAACTTTTGTTAGATTTTCACCTATGTAACGATGATCGCGAGTATTTTATTGTAAATCGATTCAACAAAGAACCATTTTTTTCTCTTTAATCATCTGACGCATATTTATCAGGGCGTACCTCATTCGACCAAGAGCAGTATTTATGCTCACCCCTGTATGCTCAGCTATCTCCTTGAAACTCAAGCCTTCATAGTAGCGCATCCTGACAACTTCGCGCTGCTCCTCGGGTAGAAGCTCTATCAAAGCTCGGACCTCCTTGGCTTGTTGCTCCGACACAAGTTGCTCCTCTATCGAAGGTTCAGTCAAGTTCTTGTTGCCCAAAATATCGAAACCAGCATTCGATTCACCTATCGTTTTGATCTGCTTCTGCGCGCGGAAGTAGTCCAACACCTTGTTGTGAGCAATTCGCAATATCCAAGGTAAGAATCGACCTTTGTCTGTATAGCGACCCTCGTCCAGCACCTTCACAACTTTAATCAACACCTCCTGTGTCAAATCGTCTGCCACATCACTATCCTTCACCAACATACGAACATAATCGCGTACTCGGCGTGCGTGGCGCTCCAAAAGTTGAGACACGGCATCACGATTTCCCTGTTGATACATATCCAACAACTCGTGATCGCTTAACACTCTACTTTTCATACTCCTCTCCTTTCTAAAAAAATAGTTCAAAGAGTAGAAATTTTTTCGATAGGCAACAATTTTTAAGTTAAACTTTACGTTCTATTTATGTGGGAAATATCACAAAACGGATATTTTTCCTGCTATAAAGGTATGCAGTTTTTTCGAAACTGCCAAAACCGACATTGCCACTCTTTGAAGTTGTATAATGCGGTGTAATAGGCAAAAATAGTGCCTACGCTATTGTGTAGAGTGGATTTTGTCGCAATTAGGATGTTCCAGAATGTCGGTGAAACGCCAAAACTGGGCGGTGAAATTACGCCATTTCGGACATTTTTATGCTATTTCAGAGGCTCGATATGGATTGCAACAGCGGTCTGTTCGCCAAAGCGATTGCGCAAAGCCTTCTCTATTGTACGCGAAATTTCGTGAGAATCTTGCACCGTCATAGCGCCATCAACACGGATATGAACCTCGATAGCGATATTCGAACCGATGCGGCGAGTACGAAGGTTGTGGGGCTTATAGACATTGGGTGTTGCCGAGATAATAGCAATAATCTCCTCCTCGGTTTGGCGAGGTAGGCTCTTCTCCAGCAGTTCGGCAAGGGCAGTGCGACAGAGGCCTACTGCTACCTTAATAATAAGTGCCGCCACAACAATAGCAGCTATTGGGTCGGCAATGCGCCACTTCTCGCCCAAGAAATAGGCTGCTCCGATGCCCAATAATGCACCAATCGAGGAGAGAGCATCGCTGCGATGGTGCCACGCGTTTGCCACCACTGAAGGGCTATCCAATCGCTTGCCGACACGGGCTGTCCATTGATAGAGCGACTCTTTGGCCACTATTGACACCGCAGCGGCAATAATCGCAATTACTCCCGGGCGAGGTAATATCTCCCCTGCGACAACCGCCTTAATCTTCTCGGCACTATCGACAAAAATCTCCACACCTACGGCAAGGAGCGCTGTGCCAATAATCAACGAGGCGAGAGTCTCGTACTTTCCGTGTCCCCATTTGTGGTCATCGTCACGAGGCTTCGAGCTGATACGAACAAATGCCAAGACAGCAATATCGGTGGCGAAGTCCGAGGCGGAGTGCACCGCATCTGCAATCATCGCACCACTTCGCCCCACAATACCCGCTACGAGTTTGAAGGCAAAGAGTAGCATATTGACAAACATACCGAGCAATGTTACTCGGTATATTCGTTTTGTTCGTATGTCGGGTGTTATATTCTCCATTCTTAATCCAATTTAGCAGGATAACCCAACAACTGATACGCCAAAGCGTGCGCCATACGCAGGTGACCTGCACTATTAGGATGAAGGCGGTCGATTCTGTTCCTGCCCGACTTCTTGCTCTTTTCGAGCGAAGGTCTGCGCCAATACAAGCCGTTCGACTCCTTCAATGGGTACAAGCCGCAGATGGCATTCAAATCAATTACCGGTACCGCCCAAACATTGCCAGCCTCCTTCACAACCTCGACATAGGCATCAATATACTCGCCTACGCCATTGGCATATAGCTCGGTAGGTTGGATGCTTCTATCGGAAAGAAACGCGTCACCACGATGAATCGGAGTTAGCAGAATAATCTGCTTGGTAGGATAGGTCTCCTTCAACTTCCACATAGTGATATTGATGCGACCACGCACGGTATTATTGTCCATTAGGATGGTGCGTTTTTTACGCTGAGCCATAACGCCCGACTTCGCACCCTTCGCACCCGAAACTTCAACCTCTACAACCTCCTCCGAGAACCACTCTCCGAGTGGCACATTGGCGTTGTAATCGTTGGTTCCCACAAAAATCATTATCGCATCGACCTCCTGACCGTGCTCGGCGATAAGTTTGTCGGTCTGACCTGGGATATGCTTCCACTCGTGACCGCTAATGCCATATACAAACGATGAAGTGCCAAGCAACTTCTCGAGGTAGAGCCAGTAGGTGTCGTTTGTTCCCTTCTCCACCTGACGCTTGTCGGTGATAGAGTCTCCAAGGTACGCAACACGCACACCTTGCCATTGACTCTTAATCTCCGCCTTTGGTTTTGCCACAACGGGCAATGCCAAGGCTACAAGTGCGATAAGAATCGCCAATCGCTTCATATTAGTAGCTCTTTGCAAACAATACTCGGTTGTGCGAAGGCTTGCCAGTGAAGATACACTTACCCTCCTCAGGCTCAACATCCAAAGGAATACAACGGATAGTTGCCTTGGTAGCCTCCTTGATAGCCTGCTCAGTTTCTGGAGTTCCGTCCCAGTGTGCCGAGATGAAACCACCCTTGGTGTTCAATACCTCTACGAACTCCTCCCAAGTGTCAACCTTGGTAATCATCGAGTTACGATAGTCGAGCGCCTTCTGGAAGATATTTTTCTGCTGCTCATCGAGCAAGTTTACGATATAATCAACAATACCGTCCTGCGATACGGTCTCCTTGGTCAAGGTATCACGGCGAGCCAACTCGATAGTGCCATTTGCAAGGTCACGCTGACCGAGTGCCAAACGTACTGGCACACCCTTCAACTCATACTCTGCAAACTTGAAGCCGGCACGAACATTGTCGCGGTCATCAACCTTAACACGTACGCCCTTAGCCTTCAATGCATCGGCAATCTCGTTCATCTTTACACGAGCCGCCTCCAACTGCTCCTCACCCTTATAGATAGGAACGATAACAACCTGTGTTGGAGCCAACTTCGGAGGCAATACCAAACCGTTGTTGTCCGAGTGAGCCATAATCAAAGCACCCATCAAACGGGTAGAAACGCCCCACGATGTTGCCCATACATACTCCAACTTACCCTCGCGGTTAGCATACTTTACATCGAATGCCTTTGCAAAGTTCTGACCAAGGAAGTGCGAAGTACCACTCTGCAAAGCCTTTCCATCCTGCATCAATGCCTCGATGGTGAGTGTATCCTCAGCACCAGCAAAACGCTCGTTTGGCGACTTGTGACCAACGATTACCGGCAAGCAGAGCCACTCCTCTGCGAACTTCTGGTAAACCTTGATCATCTGCAATGCCTCTGCCTCTGCCTCCTCGCGAGTCTCGTGTGCGGTGTGACCCTCCTGCCACAAGAACTCTGCGGTACGCAAGAAGAGGCGAGTACGCATCTCCCAACGAACTACGTTAGCCCACTGGTTGCAGAGGATTGGAAGGTCACGGTACGAGTTGATCCAACCCTTGTATGTATTCCAGATAATAGTCTCCGATGTAGGACGAACAATCAACTCCTCCTCCAAGCGAGCTGCAGGATCTACTACGATACCCTTGCCATTCTCGTCATTCTTCAAACGGTAGTGAGTAACTACTGCGCACTCCTTTGCGAAGCCCTCAACGTGGTTAGCCTCCTTCGAGAAGAACGATTTAGGGATAAAGAGTGGGAAGTAAGCGTTCTGCACGCCAGTCTCCTTGAACATTCCGTCCAAAACCTCGTGCATCTTCTCCCAAATAGCATATCCGTAAGGCTTGATAACCATACAGCCACGCACTGCCGAGTTCTCGGCCAAACCTGCCTTTACTACAAGGTCGTTGTACCATTGCGAATAGTTCTCATCGCTCTTGGTCAAATCTTTCAATTCTACTGCCATATCTATTTTGTTTAATTTTTTCAGCTTTTAGCTATTAGCTTTTCATTGCACAAAGTGCAAAGGTAATGAAAATTTACCACTTTATCACACTTTTTATCGCTTTTTGCGAATAATAACCTTTTGAAGGGGTTTGTTCGACATCTTAACGGGCGAATTTTTCTCAAAATACGCTTTGTCTAAATCATAGACTAAAAGTGGTAAGCGCACCTCCTCCTCGCACTCCAAATTTTGGTAGTTTCGAGCCACATAATCGGCTATTGCTATGCGATATTTTCGACCCTCCTCAAGCTGTGGAAACTCCACATCGTATGCCATATCCTTCTCATCGGTTATGATGTTGTAAGGTGTTGTGGCATAGAGATCTACGCAGTGCGACTCCTTGGCATTTATGGTGTCGTTATACTTGTAGATTATCAACTTTCGCAGCTGCGCAGGGGTCATTAACATTGTGTGAACTTGCGAGAAGAATGGCTCGTTATCGAAGAGGGTTTTGACCGTGACATCGCCTGCTGGCAACCCCT
>JAZOWM010000019.1:0-2827 GCA_045659225.1 Alistipes sp. | reverse complement strand
GCGAAGATTAGCTACCTGCGTAAGCTATACGAACAGCTCGGTGCGCGTTGTATGGATAGTAAATCGTTCCGTGATTTCGAGAAACGTAATCGCGAGTGGTTGATGCCGTATGCGGTATTCTCGGTTTTGCGCGATAAATATGGTACTGCCAACTTTGAGGAGTGGAAGACCTTTACAAAGTATGCCGAAAAACGCTGTGCAGCCTTTGCCGAGCGCAACGAAAAGGAGGTGGGATTCTACTACTATATGCAGTATCACCTCGATCGCCAGTTGCGCAAGGTGCGCGACTATCTCCATTCGCGAGGTATAGTTCTCAAGGGCGATATTCCTATCGGTGTTTCGCCTACGAGTGTTGACGTTTGGCAGAATCCAGAGCTCTTTATCCGAACATCTTCGGCAGGTGCACCACCTGATGCCTTTGCCGCAGAGGGACAGAATTGGGGATTCCCTCTCTATAATTGGGAGAAGATGGCTGAGGATGGCTATGCTTGGTGGCGAGCGCGCTTCGCAAAGATGGCAGACTATTTCGATGCTTACCGCATTGATCATATTCTCGGATTCTTCCGCATTTGGGCTGTGCCGCAAGGGGCTAAAAATGCATTGCTCGGCTCCTTCTCACCATCGTTACCATACTCCATAGAGGAGATTCGTGCGGCAGGCTACGAACTTGACGAGGAGAACGATGTGGCAAAGGGTGTGAGTGATGACGATGTACTCTGGTTACCAAGCGAGGGTGGCTATGTCCCTCGTATTGCACCTTTCGAGACTGAGCATTTCGAGGCCCTAACCAAGATGCAGAAGGAGGCATTTGTGCGCCTGCACGACAACTTCTACTACTATCGTCACAACGCTTTTTGGGGTATGACAGGTGCTGAACGATTGGCGGAATTGACTGCTTCAACCTCGATGTTAGCTTGTGGAGAGGATTTGGGGATGATTCCTAAATGCGTACCTCAAGTTATGCGCGAACAGCAGATCCTATCCCTCGAGATTGAGCGTATGCCTAAGGAGTATGGCTTGCGTGTGGGTGATGTTCTGCGTAATCCATATCTCTCGGTCTGCACAACCTCCACGCACGATATGTCGCCACTGCGTTTGTGGTGGCGCGATGAGGCGGACCGCGAATACTACTATTCGAAGGTTCTCGGTTTGGAGGGCGATGCTCCTGCCGAGGCTACGGTGGAGATATGCGAGAAGATTGTGGCGCGACACCTCGCCTCGCCTTCAATGCTTACGATATTGCCATTGCAGGATTGGTTGTCGTTGTCGGTGGAGTTGCGAAGTGACGATATTGACCGCGAACGAATCAATGTTCCAGCGGATTCCCATCACTATTGGCGCTATAGAATGCATCTTTTGTTGGAGGAGATGCTCAATGCTACATCATTTGTCGAGCGAGTTCAGGCTATTATTGCCGAGTCGCATCGATAGGGTAGGACTTCCCAGCAAGATAGTAAAGGTTCTGTCTAATATATGTTAGACAGAACCTTTTATCGTGTAATTCACCTCTTTAGGTAATGAAATAGTCTGGTATAGCAAACAAAAAGGCACGACCCCGAATCGGAATCGTGCCTTGGATAGATATAGTATTACCTACTATTTCATCGCCTGCTGAACAGCAACTGCAACTGCAACGGTAGCACCTACCATTGGGTTGTTACCCATACCGAGGAAGCCCATCATCTCAACGTGAGCAGGAACCGACGAAGAACCTGCAAACTGAGCGTCCGAGTGCATACGACCGAGGGTGTCGGTCATACCGTAAGAAGCAGGACCAGCGCCCATGTTATCTGGGTGCAAAGTACGGCCAGTACCACCACCTGATGCTACCGAGAAATACTTCTTACCTGCCAATACGCGCTCCTTCTTGTAAGTACCAGCTACTGGGTGCTGGAAGCGAGTTGGGTTAGTCGAGTTACCAGTAATCGATACATCAACATCCTCGCGCCACATTACTGCAACACCCTCGCGAACGTCATCAACACCATAGCAACGAACCTTTGCACGGAGACCATCCGAGTATGGAGTAGCCGAAACCTCGTGAACCTCGCCAGTGTAGTAGTCGAACTGGGTCTGAACATAGGTAAAGCCGTTGATACGCGAAATAATCTTCGCAGCGTCCTTACCGAGACCATTGAGGATTACGCGGAGAGGGTTCTGACGAACCTTGTTAGCCATCTCTGCAATCTTGATAGCACCCTCTGCTGCAGCGAATGACTCGTGACCTGCCAAGAATGCGAAGCACTGAGTCTCCTCGCGGAGCAAACGTGCAGCCAAGTTACCGTGGCCGATACCTACCTTACGATCCTCTGCAACCGAACCGTTGATACAGAATGCCTGCAAGCCCTCGCCGATAGCCTCAGCAGCGTCAGCAGCAACTGTGCAACCCTTCTTAATTGCGATAGCAGCACCTACAACATAAGCCCACTTTGCGTTCTCGAAGCAGATTGGCTGAGTCTCCTCACACATCTTGTAAGGATCCAAACCCTTCTCATCGCAGATAGCCTTTGCCTCCTCGATGCTAGCGATACCATATTGTGCAAGCACAGCGTTAATCTTATCAATTCTGCGCTCATAGCTTTCAAATAATGCCATAATCTTTTCTGGTTTTTATAGGTTTAACAATATGGTTTATTACTCGTGACGTGGGTCAATGTACTTAACTGCATCCTTGAAGCGACCATAAGAACCCTTCGACTTCTCCAATGCCTCAACTGGCTCGATGCCCTTCTTTACGAAGTCCATGAACTTGCCAAGGTGAACGAACTCGTAGCCGATAACCTCATCGTTAGCATCGAGGCCCATACGAGTACAGTAACCCTCAGCC
>JAZOWM010000018.1:0-7228 GCA_045659225.1 Alistipes sp. | reverse complement strand
GATACAGCGATGCTTATCTTGCACGACTGGTCGCACTTTATCGCTTTGGAGCCAAAGGAGATTGACTCGGAGCGTGGTGTTATTATGGAGGAGTTGCGTATGCGCGATGGTGCATCGTGGCGCTCGACAATCGCAATGTTGAAGGCTCTCGGTAAGGGTACTCGCTACGAGCATCGTAACCTTATCGGTCACCTCGATGGTTTGAAGTCGTTTAGCCACAAGTCGCTCGAGAACTTCTACCACAAGTGGTATCGTCCTGAGTTGCAGGCGGTAGTTATCGTTGGTGATATCAATGTTGACGAGGTGGAGGCTAAGTTGCAGAAATTGATGGCTGATATTCCTGCTTCGCCGGCTGATGCAGCACAGAAGGAGGAGATTGTTGTGCCAGACAACAAGGAGCCTATCATCTCTATCTTCGAGGATCCTGAGATGCAGGAGTCGAGCGCTACACTCTTCATTAAGCGCAAGGCTCTTCCAAAGCAGTATAACAATACCATCGTAGCAGAGCAGTTGGCTCTTATCAACGCTCTTGCAGGAAATATGGCAAATGCTCGTTTGCAGGAAATTAAGATGAAGCCTAATGCTCCGTTCACAAATGCGCATTTCAGCAATGGTAGCGTAGGTATCTGTCAGACTCTCGACCTTGCAGGTGTTAGCTTCGATACCCAGGATGGTAAGTTGCTTGCAGGTTTCGAGGCTGCCTACACCGAGTTGGAGCGTATCCGCCGTCACGGCTTTACCGAGGGTGAGTTGGAGCGTGCAAAGAACAATGTGATGAAGATGCAGGAGTTGGCATACAACAACCGCAACGATCGTAAGAATGGTCAGTACGTTAAGCGTTATCTCGATGCTTTCCACAAGAATACATCTATCGCAGATGCAGAGACCGAGTGGAAGTTGGATAGCACAATCATCGCACAGTTGCCATTGCAGGCTATCAACCAGACTGTTGCACAATATATCACCGACCACAACCAAGTGCTTATCGTGAATGTGCCAAAGAAGGAGGGCTTGGTAAATCCTACTGAGGCTGAGTTGGCAGAGGTTTTGGCAAAGGTAAAGAAGGCTGAGATCGCACCATACGCAGATAACACTGTTAAGGAGCCACTCATTCCAGCGGATGCGAAGTTGAAGGGATCGGCAGTGAAGAAGGAGTCGAAGAATGAGGCTCTAGGCACCACTACTTGGGTGTTGAAGAATGGTTTGAAGGTTGTGGTTAAGCCTACAACATTCAAGGCAGACGAGGTTAAGATTTCGATGGCGGGACATTTCGGTCAGTCATCGTTGAGCGATGAGCAGTATTGGACTTCGGCATTCCTCCCAACTATGGTTAGCTATATGGGTGTTTCGAAGTTCTCGGCTACCGATCTTCGCAAGCAGCTCTCGGGTAAGAATGCAAGCGTACACGCTAATGTAGATGACTATGAGGCAGGTTTTGTTGGCCAGGGCTCACCAAAGGATCTCGAGACTATTATGCAGTTGCTCTACTTGCGCTTCACTGCACCACGCTTCTCTAAAGATGATTTTGATGTATTGATTAACCAGTATCGTCCTTATATCGAGAATGTGCAGAAGGATCCTGACTATATCTCGACAGTTCAGCGCTATAAGACTCTCTATGGTGACCACTTCCGCCGTCAGGCAACTACACCTGAGGTGTTGAATATGGTTAAGTTCGAGCATATTGAGTCTGTCTACAGAGCGTTGTATTCGAATGCGGCAAACTTCACTACCTATATCGTAGGTAATGTAGATTTGGCGACTTTGAAGCCACTTGTTGAGAAGTATCTTGGTTCGCTCCCTGTATCGAAGAAACTTACCAAGAAGGCTGACGATGGCGTTCGTGCCGTTAAGGGCGAGGTAGTAAACGACTTCAAGGTGAAGATGCAGCAGCCAAAGGTTGGTTTGACTCGCATTTATAGCGGTCCTATCGACTACACAATGAAGAATCGCGTTGCTATGAACGTTCTCTCGCAGGTGCTCCGTAGCCGCTACACAGTCTCTATCCGCGAGGAGAAGGGTGGAACCTACAGCGTAGGCGTGGGCGGTCAGTTGATTCCTGACTACGAGCCTTGGTATCAGCTTATCGTAATGTTCGATACCAACGAGCAGATGGCTGACGAGTTGAGTCAGATTGTTGTAGACGAGATTAAGAAGATTGCAGCCGAGGGCCCTAAGTCAGACGATGTAGAGAAGGTTCGTAAGTACCTCTTGAAGGAGTACGAGAATCAGATTCAGTCGAATGATAACTGGCTCGACTGGCTCGATGAGTACAACTATCGTGGCACAAGCTTCACCGCCGAGTATAAGAAGGTAGTGGAGGAGTTGACCTACGATGACTTGAAGGCTCTTGCCGCTAAGGTTTTGGCCGACAACAATAAGGCTCATATCATTATGCGACCAGAGAAATAAAATGCAGAATGCAAAATGCAAAATTGGGGAGCGAGATTTGTGTCGCTCCTTTTTTTTGTGCTAAAAAAAAGAGCCAATGGCTAATGGCTAACGGCTAAAAGCAAAAAAAAGATTGCCAAGGTTTTGCCTTGGCAATCTTTTTATTTCCACTCAATCGTGGCGGTGCAGGCGACTGCGTCTTCACCATTGCGAATCTCGAATAACGAGAGGTTGTCGCGTTGCTTGTAGCCGATAGTCAAGACCTCGCCCAGGCGGCACTCCTTCGCAAAGTGAATATCGAGGCGGAGCGGTCGGCTCTCGGTCAAATACTCAATCGGTAGGGTGTTGAGCATCATACGGATATAACGCATAGTGTTTACATGGCGATTAAAGTCGATATCGCTGTAGCGCACCTCGTGCTTACGGGTTACTGTCGGCTCGATGCCTCGAATCTTTCGTGGCGCTTCGCAAGGCGATGGAGCATCGCAGAACTTACCTTCGAAGAGGTCGTTAATCTCCTCCAACGACACTGGCATACGCTTCTCGAAGTCGATGACGCACCACTGCGATATTGCACGGCCAAACTGCACGCCATTGCTGTCGCTCAACTCGAAATTTCGGGGCGAGATAAGGCGCGAGGCGTGCGGATTTACCCAAGTGTCAATCGAATACTCCTCGTACTGCTCGGGTTGGCGGTCAATCTCGACAGCCATACGGGAGAGTACCCACGAACGGTTCTGCTGCATCAGCACATCGGCACTGATACCCTTGTGCTTGGCATCTACGCCAGCCACATTCAAAAGGTCTGCACACAGCGATTCAATGGTTGCGTGGAGCATGAAATCAACTTTTTCGGGTGCAACCGAAAAATTATACTTTGTCTTCTCTGCCATAATTTTACTTTGATAATTGCGCAAAGGTAGTTCTTATTGCTATATTTTGCAATTTTATGTATCTAAAAACGACTTTTACGATATTAGCGTGCCATTTTTCCTACTGCGAAATAATTGTTCCAAAATTTGGATAATCCTCAAAAAGAGAGTATCTTCGCTCTCGGTTAGTGAGTATTTAATACGAAAAATCAAGAAAAATGGGAATTAAGGTGAAACTAGATACGGTGATGGCTCGGCGCGGAATAACGCTTACCGAACTTTCGGAGAGGGTAGGTGTAACGCCTGCAAACCTCTCAATTCTTAAAACCGGCAAGGGCAAAGCAGTCCGTTTCTCTACGCTCGAAGCCATTTGCCACGAGTTGCACTGTCAGCCCGGTGACATCTTGGAGTACAAAGAAGAGGAGTAAACACTCCGTTTGGTATCGGTTTTGCAAGTAAGTCTGCTTCGTAAAAGGTTTATTTTTATGGAGCAGACTTCTAAATATCAGCGTAGCATCGAGCGCTTGAACGATGCACTTGGCAAGGAGATTTCGACAACCTTGCAGTATATCTATTTTCACACTATCTTCGAGGATGCGGGGTACGAACACCTTGCACGCCTGATGCGCCGTATCTCGATTGCCGAGATGGAGCATATCGAGCATATTGCCGAGCGAATTTTGTTCCTCAATGGCAAGGTCGATATGAACCCTTCGCACAAGGTGCAGCAGATTGATGAGCCAGTCGAGGCGTTCTATTTTGCCGTAAAGTTGGAGCAGAGTACGATTGATAGTTACAACGAGTACTCTCGCCTATGCGCAGCCGAGGACGATGCCGTTACGCACAAGATTTTTCAGGAGATGTCCGCCGAGGAGGAGGAACACCTCGACATCTTCCGCACCGAGTGGCAAAACCTCCTCGACTACGGCTCACACTACCTCGCCCTGCAATCTATCGCCAACAGCAAACACAAATCGAAAGGGGAGAAATCTGAATAATTGAGAGTTGAGAGTGGCTTTTAGCCATTAGCCTTTTTTGCAATGAATATATAAACACCCTCCGCAGAGTCTAATTCCGCGGAGGGTGAGAATCGCACAACAATCATTATGGTAAGGCTTTGCAGATATCGCCATAGAGGGCGATATTTTGATATTTCTCCGGCAAAGATAAACTCCCATCTATCGTGTAGAATACTAATACTACTACTTTAATAGTTCCATTCTTCCATAACTCTTCCAAACCATCAAATAAGAATGTATCGGCAGTCGAGCATCTGTTTTTATTAGGTACAGCATCAAAATTGTCGACAATCACAACCTCGGGAGCAACCATTCCTATCGTTTTGAGCGTGCTCCCTATCGTGTTGTATGAGGAACAATCTGCATCATCAACAATAATTGCATTTTCGACAATGCCTTTAATCATTTTTGTAATATCTTTCTTACTGTGATACGATGTGCCGAATGTTGGAGATATCGTTACACCTACAATATTGTGAGTAAAACCGTGATTGTTGCCCTTGTTGTTTAATCGAGGCTTTATCTCCGAGTCATACAACTGTTTCCAAGTATAATGAACTTCGACTATTTCGTCTGTCCTTGGTTCTAAAGTATCTAAATCTAATAAACTAGTCATAAACATTGTCTTATTTAACATCTACTTAGAAATTATATTTCTTTAAATACGACTTATACATACACCAATTTTGTTTTGCTATATATCCTTTCGCTGGTGATGAATACTGCGTATACAAATCATACGAATCGCTTGGTATACAAATTGTCATATCTGAGTTAAATGGGAATGACGGTTGAAGACGGCCAAAATCACTACTATCATCATAATATATGGCAGGCGGAGTTGTAGCTTTGCAATATACACTTGTCAGCGAGGTGCACTTATAGAATGCAGAATCTCCAATCGAAGCAACGCTATTGCCGATTGTAACACTTGTCAGCGAGGTGCAATTATAGAATGCGTCCTCTCCAATCGAAGTAACGCTATTGCCAATTGTTACACTTGTCAGCGAGGAGCAACCTTCGAATGCATAATCTTTAATCTCGGTAATATCCGAAGGAATAGTAATATCGGTTAATTCGCTACCATTAAGATAGAGTTTTGCTCCATTACAAAGAGGGTTAGAGTTGTACTTGAGAAAATCTATTTTGCACCAATCCGATAGATTTCCCTTATAGTATACATATTTCAGAGAAACACAATCGCAAAATACTCCAGCATAAGGACTATTGCTGCCCATCTTAGCAACACTATTAGGTATTTTAACACTTGTCAGCGAGGTGCAACCTCCGAATGCCCAATTGTCAATAAATGTAACGCTATCGGGGATTGTAATACTTGTCAGCGAGGTACATCCTGAAAATGCTCCTTTGTGAATTGAGGTTAGTCTATTAGGTAGTGTAATGCTTGCTAGAGAAATACAACCCGAAAATGCACTCTCTCCAATATAACCCACGCTGTCAGGGATTATAACACCCTCCAAACCGACACATCCGCGAAATGTTTCCGACTCAATCATAGTAACGCTATTAGGAATTGTAATACTCGTTAGCGAAGTGCAACTCTGAAATGCACTAGATCCAATCGAGGTAACGCTATTAGGAATTGTAATACTTGACAGCGAAGTGCAATTCTCAAATACAGCAGAATAAATCGAAGTGACGCTGTCGGGAATTGTAATACTCGTTAGAGAAATGCAACCCCGAAATGCCCAACCTCCAATCACAGTAACACTATCAGGGATTTTAACACTTGTCAGCGAGGTGCAATCGTAGAATGCCCTATTTCCAATACAGGTGATAGGGGCATCAAATACAATAAAACCTTGTCCATCTTCGTATTTATTTGACAATATATTTTCATCGAAAGAATTATCATTTGGCGTGACTATCTTGCCATTAGATGAGGTGTAGAATAATACATTCTGAGAATCTGATGATAATTCTTGTAGTACTGTAATAGTTTCTGAAATTCCATATTTTTTACTCGAAATAGTAATCTTTGCTGTACGCTCACCAAAAACATCAGTTGCTAATGTGATAACTTCTATACCTTTATTGCTTCGCTTGACTGATAACCAATCTGTGCTTTCACTTACCTCATACTCGAGGTTTGCAGTAACTTCAACTTCTTGTGCACCACCCTCAGCTGCAAATGTTAGAGTTTTCGTTTTAATATCCAATTTAGGGATAAAGGCTTCTTGTACGGCATCTATAGTGATATATTTAAGTATATCGTACTTATCATTGATGAGCGAAATATGGGCAGTACGCTCTGCTGTATCGGTGTGCATATCGGCAGATACTAACAATCCTTCTTCGGTCTTTACAACGATTAACCACGAAGCGTCAACCGTAACCTCATACTCAAAGTTTGCAGTAATTTCAACTCTTTGCTCGCCACCATTGTAGCCGAATGTTAAACTTTGAGTGGAAATTGATATTTGGGGAACAAACTGGTCATCATCTCCCAAATCTTTCTCGCAAGCGGTGAAAATCATTCCTACCGCTGCCAATAAAAGAAGAAATTTCTTCATTTTCGTAAGTTTTTTTGCCCACCAACCCCGAATGTGCGATTATTATAAAAAAGAAAGTGTGAGGTTGATTTTCGTTTATTTATAAGAAGGTTGTGGAATGACCTTGGAAGAATAAACGCTACAATGCCTCACACCTGTATATAGCAACATATCGGTACAAGACATACCAATAGCATATATACAAGAAATGAGTGTTGCTCGTCTGCCCTCTTCCTTTGAAAACTTCCACATTTTCTTATAAGGACTTCGAAAAACACTTTCTATATGTCTGCAATCCGAGGACTGCACTACAAATATAACAACTTATCTCGAAAAGTGCAAAAAAAATAATCCGTCATCGCGAGAGCCGTTAGGCTCGTGGCGATCTCCCGCTTTTAATTTTAATAACAATAATGGAGATTGCCGCAGTCGC
>JAZOWM010000017.1:0-9899 GCA_045659225.1 Alistipes sp. | reverse complement strand
CCACCGATTCGAACGGCGGCAGAAGCCGAGAGGTGACCAAAGTGGGGCTGTTGCAATCGAAGATTGTTGGATTCAGAAAATGCGGTGGCGAAAATTTATTTTCAGACACAGCATTTTATAAAGACAAAATTTGCGACAGTAAACAACAGCCACACGCAGACAAGTCACCCGAGGCACAACAAGCTGAACGAATCCCCCTCTTGGAGCAAAAAAAGCGACGAGAAAAACTCGTCGCTTTTTGAAGCGGAGAGAGGGGGATTCGAACCCCCGAAACCCTTTTGGGGTTTACTCGCTTTCCAGGCGGGCCAGTTCAACCACTCCTGCATCTCTCCTTTTGCGGGGGCAAAGATAGAAACTTTTGCCCAAATCCGCAACTATTTCAAAAAAACTTCTCGACTCTATATCACAAGAAGAATTTAAGTAAAAACAACGCTGCCAAGATATATGTTCCAACAGCTACTTGACGGAACTTACCGCTAAAAATATGTACTGCCACATAGCTCAACACTCCGAAGATAATACCATCGGAGATACTATATGCCAAAGGCATCATAATAATACATATGAAAGCTGGTATAGCCTCCAAGTAGTTAGAAAAATCTATCTTCGTAACACCCGACATCATCATCAAGCCCACAAGAATCAGTATCGGAGCGGTTGCCACACTTGGTAAGGCGAGGAAGAATGGTGCAAAGAATAGACACAACAAGAAACAGATAGCTGTAACCGTCGCAGTCAAACCGCTACGACCACCCTCCGAGACACCAGCAGCACTCTCAACATAGGTGCTAACGGTGCTTGTACCGAGTATGGCTCCTGTGGTTGTGCCTATGGCGTCGCACATAAACGCCTGACGCATACGTAGCGGATAGCCCTTCTCATCTACCATATTTGCCTTCATAGAGACTCCAACGAGGGTTCCTATGGTATCGAAGAGATCGATAAACAACATTGTAAATACCACAAGGAGCATCTTCATAGAGAAGATACTACTCCACTCGAACTTGCAAAAGATAGGCTCGATACTTGGTGGCGTGCTGACAATGCCATTAAATTGAGTTACTCCCATAGGGATACCCACAAGGGCAGTAGCAATGATACCAATAAGCAATGCTCCCTTAACTTTGAGAATCAACAATACCGAAGTAATAACAAAGCCTATCATTGCGAGTATTGTCGATGGAGAGCTCAAATCGCCCAATGTAACAAGTGTTGCTTGCGAATCCTCTACGATTCCCGCATTCTGCAAACCGATAAAAGCGATAAAAAGACCTATACCCACAGATATCGATTCGCGCAATGCACGAGGCAAGGCATAGACAATTTTTTCGCGCAAGTTAGTCACCGTAAGCAATATAAAGACAAAACCTTCCAACAATACTGCCGTGAGTGCAAACTGCCAGGTACAACCCATTGCAAGGCATACGGTATAGGCAAAAAATGCATTCAATCCCATACCCGGAGCAAGTGCAAATGGCAACTTGGCATAGACTCCCATCAAGATTGTAGGTATAAACGCAGCAAGCACAGTCGCAGTAAAGAGTGCGCCCTTGTCCATACCTGTAATCGAGAGGATATTTGGATTTACAGCGAGGATATACGCCATTGTCAAGAATGTTGTAAGACCTGCAATTATTTCGGTCTTCACATTAGTCTTGGATCTATCCAGGCCAAAAAGTCTTTGTAACATCACTATTTTGGTAGATTAAAAGCAACTGACATCTCGCGCATCTGCTCCTCGCTCATGCCATCAGGTTCAAAACCCATACTCTTTGAAGCGATATAAATCAGAGCCGATTTATTCAAAACATCAATCTGGTCGAACGCCTGCATAACATCGCAATCAACAGCGAAGACTCCGTGCTTCTCCCACATCACTACATCGTAGTCGTCCAACTCTGCGATTGTGGCATCTGCCAACTCCACCGAGCCAGCCAGCTTGTAAGGCACAATACCCAAACCACGCGGACAGAACGCCTTGGTCTCGGGAATCATACTCCACAAGAGCTTGGTAGCCACATCCTTCTCGAGGAACTTCTGACTATGTGACATTGCAATAAGTTCGATTGGGTGGGTATGTACCGATGCCTTATAAGGTGAGCCTTTACTAATAAGGTAGTTGTGTACGCTAAGGTGCGACGGCAACTCCGATGTAGGCTTCACAGCATTGTCGGCAATGATCACATACGAAGCACAATCATCCAAGATGCGAATTATAGAGCCGTTCTCCATAGGACGACGAGCCAAATCGCGCATACGCATATTTGTACCCTTGCAGTAGAAGTAGCAACCTTTCAAGTATGGCAGGGTTGTACCAATAGGGAACACATCGCTAATAGCAGGCAATGCCCTAATCTCGTCATCTACAACATCGGTAATATTTACCGTAATATTGCCACCATTACGCTCTGCCCAACCCTTCTGCCAGAGATAGCCGGCAACCTCTGCAACCTTTTCAACCTCGGCTGCAAGAGCCGGTCTATTTTCCAATATTGATTTCATAGCTTAGTTGCGTTTTGATGTTACATCCTTCTCGTACTGCTGAACATCAGCAATGAACGACTCTCCTACTGGTACATTGTTGCGCAAGCAGAACATATCCCATACTGCATTCCAAGGCAAGTTCTTCGCCTCCTCCAAAAGTGCCAAGCGCTCGAAGCCCTGACCATTTGCCTCGTACTCACGAAGTTGTGCAAGCGGCTCCAACATAGCACGCAACAGACACTTCTGAGTTGCGCGAGTACCAATAACATAAGCACCAATACGGTTAATCGAAGCATCGAAGTAGTCCAAACCGATATGAACGCGGTCGAGTGCGTCACAACGCACAATCTCGTGCATCAAATCGAGAGTCTCATCATTCATAATGGTCACGTGGTCCGAATCCCAACGCACTGGACGGCTCACGTGGAGCATAACCTCAGGAACATACAAGAGCAATGACGAGAGTTTATCGGCAACACTCTCGGTTGGGTGGAAGTGACCTGTATCGAGAGTTACAATTTTGCCATTCTGCGCACCATAGCCGATATAGAAGTCGTTAGAGCCTACGGTGTAACTCTCCAAGCCGATACCAAAGACTTTCGACTCGATGCAATCCCTCATATTCTCGTACTTCTGCTCGAAAATCTGGTCGAGCGAATCCTTCAACAGTGCGCGGTACTTCATTCTGTTTACAGTGATATCCTTGCTACCATCGTGTACCCACAAGTTCATAATACAAGGATCGCCCTGGCGGCGTCCCATCTCCTCGGCAATAGCGCGACAGCGCTTTGTATGCACAATCCAGAAGCTACGAATCTCCTCATCGGGATTCGACAACGACAAATCGCCCGACTTAGGGTGAGAGAATGACGAAGAGTTGAAATCGAGCTTAATACCATTCTCCAAGCCCCACTGAATCCAGCTCTCGAAGTGCTTTGGCTCCACCTTGTCGCGATCTACAAACTCACCTCCGAAGTCGCCATAGATCTCGTGCAAATTCAATCGCTGCTTACCCGGAATCAACGACATTGCTTTGAGGATATCTGCACGCAACTCCTCCATATTGCGAGCCTTACCAGGATAGTTTCCGGTTGCCTGGATACCGCCTGTCAAATCACCGCTCGACTCAAATCCTGCAACATCATCTGCTTGCCAGCAGTGCATCGAAATTTCCACCTGCTGCAACTTTTCGAGCACCTTCTCTACATCGATACCCAACTCGGCATATCGCTCAACCGCGATATCATAAGCCTGCTTAATTTTTGCTTCGTTCATAATTGTCCAGTTTTATAAGTTATTATTTTAGTGTTTGAAATCTCTTGTATGCCTCTTGCCACTGGGCTTCATTCTGAGGTTCAAAAACCTCTTGCTCTACCGAGTTACGGATAATTGCGCGAGCCTCAGCAAGCGAGCCAATCGCGCCTGCACCCATCGCCTGCAACATTATATTTCCGATAGCAGTAGCCTCGGCAGGACCTGCCACTACCCTCTTGCCGGTAGCATTGGCAGTATATTGATTTAGAAGTCTATTCTTTGCACCTCCACCTATGATATGCAGCACATCGATAGCGAATGGCGCCATCTCTTCGAGCATATTCAGCACCTCGCAATAGCGCAGTGCAAGACTCTCAAATATCAGGCGAACAACCTCGGCATCGCTCTGCGGTTTGCTTTGAGCAGTACGCTCACAGA
Organism: Alistipes sp.; assembly: GCA_045659225.1. Classification (GTDB taxonomy): domain Bacteria; phylum Bacteroidota; class Bacteroidia; order Bacteroidales; family Rikenellaceae; genus Alistipes. The sequence goes on along the minus strand of JAZOWM010000017.1, from coordinate 5,723 downwards.
ACTCATCTATCGACTTTAGCATCGATTTAGGGTTGGCAAATATCGCATCGTCGGGATTGATAAAGCGTACAAATGGTGTCGCCTGCTCTGCCATAGCAACAATCTCTGGATAGCTATACAACTTACCATCGCGCTCCCACTCCTTACGGCACTGCTCCAATATCCACATTCCGCAGATATTCTTCAAGAAGCGAGTTGTACCATTAACGCCACCCTCATTAGTGAAGTTCAAACGATAAGACTCTTCGGTAATAATAGGCCCTTTAACCTCGACACCCATCAACGACCAAGTACCCGACCAGAGGTATGCAAATCTCTCGTCCTCGGCAGGAACGGCTGCACCAGCCGAAGCCGTATCGTGTCCGGCAACAGCAACCACAGGCACCTTTCCAATGCGGGTTTCGTTTGCAATAGCATCGCTCAACGGAGCAATCACGCTACCCGGCATCTGCGGTTTTGGAAGAATATCGGTAGGCACCCCGGCCTTCTCCAACAAGAGGCTCTCCCAATCGGCTGTGCGAGGATTGAGAATCTGCGAAGTCGAAGCGATAGTATATTCACAAATAGCCTTGCCGGTGAGCATATACGACAAAGCATCAGGCATAAATAACACTTGCTTAGCCTTAATAATAGGAGTATAACCCTCCTCTACTGCTGCGAAGAGTTGAAAGAGAGTGTTGAAATTCATAATCTGAATACCCGTAGCCGAATAGACCTCCTCGCGAGGAACAATCTCAAAATATCGCTCAGGTGCGCCATCGGTGTATGGATCACGATATGCACGCGGCATACCAAGAATAGAGCCATCCTCACCAATAGGTACAACATCTACACCCCAAGTGTCGATACCGATAGAGTCGGGCGTTATACCATCCTTAGCACAAGCCACAAGTCCCTCTTTTAGGTGTTCATACAAACCAAGCAGATTCCAATAGAACTTACCATTTATCTCAACAATCGCATTTGGAAAGCGCGTAAGTTCTTTTGTTTCAATTTTGCCATTTGACAAAGTTCCAAGTACCGAACGACCGCTTGTAGCACACAGATCAAAGGCTAAAAAGGTATATTTCTTCATAGTTTATGAAAAATTTTTATTATCATATTGCAAATTTAAGCATATAATTGCTAACTTTGATTTTAAAAAATGATAATAAACTTTTCAAATTTGACACAATGAGCACACATAATAGCAAGAACTCATTAAAATATCTAACTATCGGATCTCGCGACGAAGCGTGGGGGTTGGTCGTCACAACTGTTGGAGAGCAGAGTATTGCTCCTCACGCCAGCTATCCCGCTATGCAACATCCTATGGCATACAATATTCGTCGTGCGAATGGCCGAATACTCGATGAATATCAGTTAATATACATCGCCGAAGGCAGCGGATTTTTCGAGTCGCACACCGTGCCTCGCCAGCGCGTGGTAGCGGGCACCGTAATCATTCTCTTCCCTAACGAGTGGCACAACTACGCACCCGACGAGCAATGTGGTTGGTCCGAGTTTTGGATTGGATTCAAAGGGGTATTGGCAGACAATTTAATATCGGAGGGATTTATATCCCCACGCGAGCCACTTATAAATATAGGTCCAAGCAACTCGCTTATATCGCTCTATCGCGATGCTATTCGCCTTGCCGAAAAAGAGGCGATGTCGTGTCAGCAACTCATTTCTGGCATTGTGCTGCATATGCTTGGTCATATACTTTATAAGCATAAGAATCGCGCTGTCGGCTCCAACTACACCGAAGATATTATTAACGAAGCCCGACAACTAATGCGCGAACGCGCCCACCACACTCTACGCGCTGAGGATATCGCCAAGAGTTTAGGCGTAGGCTACTCCTGGTTCCGCCAGAACTTCAAGCGATTGACAGGCACATCGCCCGTACAGTATATTTCGAGAATTTTGATGAGTCGCGCCAAAGAGCTGCTCGTAACCGAGCATTGTAGCATTGCCGAAGTGGCATATATGCTCGGATTCGAGAATGCCGGACAGTTCTCCACTGCATTCCGAAAGATGGAGGGTGTAACACCTCGCCAATTCAGAGATGTAAACTACAAGATATAGTCTATCTTTTCAGAGCGCCTAACATATCGAAGGTGTAGGTAGCGCCAATACGAATCTGATGGTATGGCCAATCCTTGAAGCCCACTTGATGACCTATGCGCAGGGCAAAGTCGCCTATGCGATACGAGATATTTGTCTTTAATGTCATTGGTCTGTCGCCTACGCCCTCCCAACCGACATAACCGCCGAAGCAGCTATCAATCGTAAACCTTTTGTAACTATAGGCAAGTAGCACACCATACATCACAGCATCGTTTTGGCGTCCATTATCGGTCTGCCAACAGAGGAATCCGCCACTTGCAGCAACTCGCAGATTGTGATGGGTTCCAAGTTGAAAGCCACGTCCAACTGCTGCATCAAAGAAGTAACCTGGGGCATCGTAGCATCGCCCCTTGGCGAATTGGTTTGCCGATGCTGTCTTGAGCGTAGCACGAGCAGTCATATCAACGTGATGTTGCTCCTGAGTGAGGATACGAACATCTGCTGACACATAGACATCGCCCGAATCCATACCCTGCAAATCGTTCTTACTATAAGGCTCGGGCAAACGGCGCAATGCGATCAACTCGGCCGAGGTATGGAAATATTCGAATATAGGCATCCACACCGTAAGATTAGCCTTTGGCGTAAAGAGAGGGATGGTCAATTTGGCAAACAAATCGCCCGTAATATCATCGGTGACATTGCCCGTTGTTGTGCCGAGAAAGCAGTCACCATAGAGCTCCAACTTCAACTCTGACGAGGTGCGTCCATCAAGCATATCTGGCACCGGAAAGGCATTAGGACCAAAATAGGCAGGTCCTATTTTGCTTGGTATGCCCAAGTTGGGTTGCTCGATATTGGTTTGAGCGTATGTCACACCCCCAACCAACAAGAGTGCCAAATATATTATATATATGGTATACGATCTCTTCATTGCGATACAAATATACAAAACAATATGAAAAAATCGAAATGTTTTACTACCTTTGTCATACAATGTGCAAGTTATTCTTCATATTTTTGATATTTCTCGGAGTTAATATATTCGGAGAGGGAGAGTATGCACATAGTTCTGAGGTCGCAAATTTCGAGATTACGGACACTCACCAGCAACAACTCGAATGCTGCCACCGCCATAATATCGATGCCGAACGCACACTCTCGGTTGTAGTACCTTCGGCTCGCACCTCATCGACAACATCTTCGCGTCAGGCACAACAACGTCTATCCAATTTTACGGTTGTCGAGCACTTCGCTACGACAAACTACCCAACCATACGATTTATCCATCGCCTCGGCAGCTGTGCGAGGGCTGTGGATTACTATCTCTATATACTTTGTCAGTTGCGACTGTGATTTAGTGCGGGTAGCACCCGCTATACCCATAAAATCGCACTAAATCAGTTATTAACAGAGTAAAAACATATAGAAAATGGATATCAAAAATTTTAACGAGGCACTCTATGCCTCGTCTAATGGCGTTGTTGTAGAGCGCCGCAAGAACATTATTACACCCTTATTGGTTCTCATAGTTGGCATCGGTCTTCTCGTTGCGAACTCCTTTATAGATAATGGCGATGATGCCAACAATCTCAAATCGGCACTTGTACTTATCGGAGGAGCTATAACTCTTATCAGCACAGCCCTCTGCGGCGTACGTATCTTTGGCGCAGGCGAGCCTTACCACACTGCCGACAAGTGCTTCCTCGTGCGCAAACAGTATGCCTTCGAGCGCACACAGCACGATAGCGTTGTAAAGGCTGTGGAGGCTTGCAATAAAGAGGCATTGGACAAACTCAAGGAGAGCGACATTGCAGGTATCTCGGTACTATGCTATCACTCGCCTCGCAGCAAATACTGCGCTATGCAGGCCTTCGCCTACGAGGAGTTTGTGTATAAAGGTATTACAGAGTTGAAAACGAAGTAATTTCAACGAGGAGTTGAGAACGGAGAGTTGAGAATTGAGAGATTCTTGACTCTCTTTTTTTTGCTTTTAGCCATTAGTTTTTGAGGGCAGTTAGGAGTTAGGAGTTAGGAATTAGGAATTAGGAGTTGGTTGAATTTAATAAGGGCAAGTAAGGGGCTGCGCTTTTCGTTACTAGCCGCTACTAGCCGTTAATCACCCTTAATTGTGTTGCGCAGTAATAGGCTTTGGACTCCTGAAAGCGCAAAGAGAAATTAGGGAGTTTAGTGATTACTCACTATTTCTTGTCAGAAGCCGTGAGATGTGGTGCATCGCAAAAGAAAGACCTTCGGGATAGTACAAAATCTCTAAAAATCAGAAATGATTGAGGGGATTTCTTGCCAAACAAGAAGCCCGATGCGCAGCATAGTAAGCCTATGTGAGCAATCGGGCTATCGAAGTTTTGGTGAGAAATTCACCAATCAGAATGATTTTTTATGCGCCGAAGTTATCGTAAAGAATATTCTCCGGTGGCACTCCGAGTGAGTCGAGGAGCTTCTCAACTGCACCGACCATCATTGGAGGTCCACACATAAGGTAGATACATCCCTCTGGATCCTCGTGGTTCTTGAGGTAGTTCTCGAAGAGAACGTTGTGAACGAAGCCTACCTTGTAGTCAACACCTGCTGCATCTGCCTCTGGATCTGGACGGTCGAGAGCAAGGTTGAACTTGAAGTTAGGGAACTCACGCTGAATCTCTGCGTAATCCTCGAGATAGAAGGCCTCCTTGAGCGAACGAGCACCATACCAGAAGGTAACTGGGCGCTTGGTCTTCTCGGTCTTGAAGAGGTGCATAATGTGCGAACGCATAGGCGCCATACCTGCACCACCACCGATAAAGATGAGCTCCTGAGTATCTGGCAAGTTGTCAGGGAGGAAGAACTCTCCGTAAGGGCCCGACATAGTGATCTTATCGCCTGGTTTGAGCGAGTAGATATATGACGAACATACACCCGGATTAACTGGAAGCATCTTGCGATCTGGACCAAATGGAGGAGTTGCGATACGAACGTTCAAACGAATGATATCACCCTCAGCTGGGTAGGTAGCACACGAGTATGCACGCACCTGAGGCTCTGGGTTAACCATCTTCAAATCGCGAAGGCCGAACTTAACCCAATCCTCCTCGTACTGAGGATCAACATCGATATCCTTGTCATCAACAGTGATTGCTGGAACATCAATCTGAATGTAACCACCCGAACGGAAGTTGAGGTGCTCGCCCTCAGGCAACTTAACCACGAACTCCTTGATGAAGGTAGCAACGTTGTTGTTCGACACAACCTCGCACTCCCACTTCTTAATACTCAAAACTGAATCAGGAACAGCGATCTTCATATCCTCCTTAACCTTAACTTGGCAACCCAAGCGCCAATTCTCGCGAATCTGCTTGCGGTTGAAGAAACCTGTCTCGGTAGGGAGAACCTCGCCGCCACCCTCCAATACCTGACACTTGCACTGACCGCAGGCACCCTTACCACCACAAGCCGATGGAAGGAAGATGTCTGCTGTTGCAAGTGTTGCAAGGAGGTTGCCACCAGCCTCAACCTCAACGACCTTCTTGCCGTTGTTGATGTCGATGGTTACATTGCCTGACGATGTCAATTTAGCCTTTGCAAAGAGCAACAGTGCCACCAAAAGGAGTGTTACTGCGAGAAAGGCTACGACTGCAACTAAAATAATCTTTGTCATTTCTTTTACTCTTATT
>JAZOWM010000016.1:0-13318 GCA_045659225.1 Alistipes sp. | reverse complement strand
CAAGTAGCCCTTCAAAGTCTCGAGGACATTGCTCTTGACGCTGATAAAGTTGTTAATACCCTTCGACTGCAACTCCTCGGTGCAAGCAGGTGCGCCGGCAACTACAAGGATAGCCTTGTCGCCGAGCAACTCCTTAACCTTTGGAGCAACCTCTGCGTAGTCATCGTCCGAAGCACAAACAACTACGATCTCTGCCTTCGATGCGAGTGCTGCCTCAACGCCCTCCTCAACCGACTTGAAGAAGTTGTTGTCAATTACGCGAATACCTGCGCAAGCGAAGAAGTTGCAAGAGAACTGTGCACGTGCGCGAGCCATAGCCAAGTTGCCACAAGTGAGCATAAATGCCTTAGGCTCCTTACCGCTACGGTCTACGCCCAAACGCATCGACTCGAATGCCATAGCACCACGATATGGGGTGATTACATTCTCGTTCTCAACGCGGGTTACTGCCTCAGCCGATACTGCTGCGTCAGCAACCTCGGTGAAGTTAGGATACTGGTTTGCTCCGAGCAAAATCTGACGGCGAGTAGCAACTGCCTTATCCTTTGCTGCTGCCGAAGCCTTCACGCGCTCAACGCTGAAGCCTGTCTTGAGGACCTCCTCGTAGCCACCCTTCTCCTCAACCTCGAGGAAGAGTTTCCAAGCCTCGGTAGCGATGCTGTTGGTCAAGTTCTCGATGTAGTACGAACCACCTGCAGGGTCGATTACCTGGTCGAAGTGCGACTCGTGCTTGAGCAAGAGCGACTCGTTACGAGCAATACGATACGAGAACTCCGATGGCTCTGCGTACGAGTGGTCGAACGGAAGAACCTCCAACGAGTGAACACCTGCGATAGCAGCCGACATAGCCTCGGTAGTACCACGCAACATATTTACATAAGGGTCGTATGCGGTCTGGTTCCAAGCCGATGTGCGAGCGTGTGCGTACATCTTGCACGAGCAGTTGCAAGCAGGCTCGTACTTTGCTACGATGTTAGCCCACAAAAGACGAGCAGCACGGAACTTTGCCATCTCCATAAAGTAGTTCGAAGTTACGGCGAACGAGAAACGGATCTTGCGAGCCACCTCGTCGATAGTGCAACCCTCTTCCATCAACCACACGAGGTAGTCGTGAGCAGCAGCCAACGAGAATGCCAACTCCTCAACGATGGTCGAACCAGCGTCAGAGAAGTAGTGTCCCGATACGGTGATTACGCGAACCTTCTTGTACTCTTGAGTAGCCTTAACGAGCGAAACCAAAGCCTCGCAGTCGCAGCAAGCACCCTTAACGGTCATACCCTTTACGAGTGGGTCCAATGCGATGTTAAGACGAAGGTCAGCCTTCGCTACACCATTAGCCTCGGCATAAGCCAAGATCAACTCGCCAGCCTTTGCAGCATACTTGCCACAAACGGTTACATCAACAGCAGGGAGTACGATACCTGCCAAGAGAACGGCGATGCTCTCTGCGGTAGGCTCAACCTCTGCCTCGCAGAAGCAGAAACCGAGCGAGTCAACACCCGACTCCAACATTGCGAGAGCGGTAGCATTTGCCTCCTTAGGGCAAACCACTTTGATAGTCTGGTGTGTAAGCCAAGTGTTGTCAGTGCTTACGCCACGCAAATAAGGGAACTCACCAGCCTGAGCACCCAAAGTCTCAAGACCCTCAAGGTTCTCTGCGCGGTAGTATGGACGGAGGTTAAAACCCTCGTTTGTACGCCATACCAACTTACGCTCGTAATCAGCACCCTTAAGGTCAGCAGTTATCACAGCCTCCCACGCCTCAGTCGAAACGGGCGGGAACTCAGCGAATAACTTTTCACGATTGTTTGTTGCCATAATTGTTTTTTTAGAATTTAGTTTAGGGTAAAAATATAATTATTTTTAGTCTTTTTCTGCTTCTATCGTCTAAAATCGCGTAAAGATACAAAATATTTTTGAGCTTTCTGCAAAATTTAATTAGAAATTAAAAAATAAATAGAGCCCTTATGACTAAAATATGATTGGATAGGGCCCGTCTCGAACCCTATCCAATCATATCAAAGCGAAAAAATCGCAATATACTTGAAGCATATGATGATTTCGGACACAAGCATAACGCCGAAATCACCTCGTTATGCTACTCTTTATATGCGTGGCGATAGCCCTTTATCCTATTCCAAGCGCCACGAGTACAATCAGGTACTGCAACAGGTACTGATCCATTTTCGAGAGAGATACCGCTTAAGGCGACTACACAACTCCACTCTGCAAGGTCATAAACATCCATATCGAGTGGAAGACCATGGCGCAAGCAATAGACAAGACGGTAGTCGAGGATGTAGTCCATACCACCGTGTCCACCCACCTTTTTAGCCATCTCTTCAGTCTCGATAAGTATTGGGTGGCGATACTTCTCAAGAAGCGCATTACGCTCTGCATCTGGCATAAACTTATGTGCACCAAGGGTATTTGGATTGACACCCTCCTCCACATGCGAGCCTATCATCATATTCTCGATAGGATACTTCTCGACATAGCCATTTGTACCCACCAACGAGTAGCCGCGATGATATGGGCGTGGTGTTACCACATTGTGGAAAAGGTTGATAACCTTACCATTAACGGTACGGATGAAAGTCGAAGTTTGGTCACCATTCTTAAAATCCTCAGGGCGCTCACCGGTTGCATCGGCATAGAGCTCACGACCCACAACAGCCTTGGTATCAACCGACACAAGGAAGTCGAGGCGATCGCCTCGGTGGATGTCAAGGAGCTGACATACCGGACCGAGTCCGTGGGTTGGATATGGGTCGCCACGGAAGATACGCATACGCTCCACTCGCCAACGAGGATCGGGTTTGCGGAGCAATCTATCAAGGCAGTGAGAATAACCACCCGAAGCGTGGAGAATCTCACCAAAGAGACCTTGCTGCGCCATATTGAGGACTGTCATCTCGTAGTAGTCGTAGACACAATTCTCGGTCATCATACAGTGGCGACGAGTACGCTCCGATGTATCGATCAAAGTCCAGAGTTCGTCGATGGTCATTGCCGCAGGCATCTCGACAGCCACATGCTTACCGTGTTCCATCGCATACACAGCCATCTCGACATGGGTCATCCATGGGGTCGAGATGTATACAATATCGATATCATCGCGCTCGCAGATAGCCTTCCAAGCGCTCTCCGATCCGGTGTACTCCACCGCCGGATGTCGACCCGCATCCTTGAGGTAGCCCTGCACCAAGTCAAGGCGAGACTGCTTCAAATCGCAGATAGCGACGATGTCGGTATTCTCGATCTGAGCCCAACGCTTTGGAGCAGAAGCTCCTCTGTCGCCGAGACCAATAAAGCCCACGCGAACAACATCTATAGGCTCCGCAGCAAACAGCAGCATAACCTGCTGACCTTTAGGGCGTTTTGGTGTTTTAAGCACGATGCGTCCATCCACCATCTTGTAAGGTTTTGCACTTTCGCAACCCACTCCGACAAAGAGCAGAGCGAGGATAGGAAAAAGTAACAAGGTTTTAATTTTCATAATTTATTACTTTTATAGGTTAAGTTTCGTTCAGCAAACATACTAAAAAGATACGAACAAGACGAATAAATTTCTAAAAAAATCACTATCTTTGCTCGAACTAACTAATCAACAAGAAAGTATAACCTATGAAAAGACTCTCTACAATCATTCTTTCGATTCTCTGCGTAGCCAATGTTACAGCACAGCAGAATATACCTGACACACACCTCACAAGTAATGTTGTGGCAGCTCGTCGCACCGAGATAACCCTTCCAAAAGTGAATGGTTACACCTGCTACAAGGCAGACTTCCACACTCATACAATGTTCTCGGATGCCGACCTAACCCCTCGTCAGCGTGTTCGCGAGGCGTGGCACGACGGATTGGATATCGTCTGTCTGAGCGACCATCTCGAGTATCGCCGACAGGAGCAGAGTATGCTCAATGCGCTTGCCCCATACAACGCCGACGGCAAACCCCATACCTACTATCCGGCAAATATCGAGTTTGTGAAGAGTGACCGTACAACAGGTGTAATGTGTAACTACGACGCCATCTACGAGGAGACAAAAGCCTTTATCGAGAGCGAAGGTCTGCCGATAATGCTCGTCAAGGGCATCGAGATTTCGCGCGAGCCAATGAGACTTGGTCACTTCAGCGCGCTCTTTGTAAAGGACATTTCGAGTCTCTACCATCGTGACATCAAACAGGCGTTGCGAAATGTACACGCCCAAGGCGGACTCGTCATCCACAACCACCCTGCCTATCGTCGCACTACAAGCGACAAGTCGAAAGAGCAACTCGAACTCTACAACGAGGGACTTATCGATGGTGTGGAGATTGTTAACGACATGACCTTCTACCCCAAGATGATTCGCCGCGCCATCGAGGAGGATCTCATTATGATTGGCGCATCGGATATTCATCGTCCTACAACCGAGACTTACGGTTTCAGAGATCACTTCCGCACAATGACCTTCATTATGGCGGAGGAGTGCACCGAAAAGGCTATCCGCGAGGCTCTCGAGAAGCGTCGTACCATTGCCTACTCAGGGGGTCAATTGATGGGCGAAGAGAAGTTACTCTCCGACTTTTTCAATGCCGCCATCGAGTGCACGGTACTCCGCGAGGACAAGAGCAGAGGTATAATGTGGCTTCGCTTCCGCAACGAGTCATCTATCTCGTTCCGCATCTGCTACAATAACGCAATCTACGAGGTAGAGCCATTCAAATCGGTGAATATGACCTTCTGGGGTACGACACCGAAGTTCGCAATCGAAAATATGTGGCACATCGACTACCAACACCCCGAAATCAAGGTCGAGATTGACAAGTAAAAAGAATAAGGGCATTCGCTATGGATGCCCTTATTCTTTGCTGTTAACCAAAGGTTTATTCTACTTTTCGAAGACGAGCACAGCCAAATCGTACTGTCCAAGCTCCACGCGCTTACCGTCAGCTGACACCTTCGCATTACCGAGTGTCTGGCACTCTACATAACGATATCCCGGCACCTTGATAGAGGTAGAAAGTGTACCCTTATCATACTCGTTTGTCACCACAACAGCCACTCTCTTCTCGCCAAAGAAGCCCTTTGCCTGAACCGCCTTATTCGAATTCTCGAAGCCGAATACATCGCGGAATGTTCCGAGCATCATACAATCCGAGTAGCGATCACGAATAGCGCTCGCCTTTGCGAGATATGCCTGATAAGTAGGTGTTTCGTCAATCAATCCGCGACAACGGTAGATTTCGATATCGTTAAGCAGCCCCTTCAATAGAGTCATATTTACACGGCGCTCAATATCGGTATCGTCACGAACATTTCTATCGGAGAAGATTATCTCCGGGAAGGTATAGCGGAACAACTCCGAGAAGTTCTCCTTGCCGTGACGAATGCCAACTGTATGAACAAAGTCTACCCACTGTGAGGTATAATCCGCCAACTGCTCTGTTCCATAGCCAAAGTCTGGCTCGTACTTCGACTCGATATAGTCGCGCAAATACTTCAAAGCCTGTCCCTTGTCGTAGATGAGGCGATTGTTTGGCACAGGAAACTCGCGCGAAGTATCCCACGGAATCTTCTGCTGGAAGCCATAGCCCAATTGATCAAAGAATACCGCATTTGCGCTATTGCGATGAGCGCGATCGACCATCTCTACGAGTTTATCGCGCCATACCTGGTGGCGTGTGTCGGCCATAACAAATGTTACCGCCTGATACTCTGCCAGCCAAGTACCCTTACCAACAACGACCTTAACCTTGTCGTTCTGCAAAGTAAACGATTTGGTAGCGGCCTAAAAGCAACAAGCCACGCATAGCATAATCAAAGACAGAAATCATCTCCTCATATTTATGACCATAAGTAAGGTTACAAAATTAGGTTTAGCAAGAGCTACAAGCCAAACTCAGCCTTGATAGCCTCTACTGCATCGAACTTCTCCCAGCCGAAGAACTCAACCTCGCGCTCCACCTCAACACCATTCTCCACAAACTTAACAATCTGAGTATAAGGGCGATTGCCGAAGTGGCCATACGATGCTGTTGGCTCGAAAATTGGATTCTTCAAACCGTAGCGCTTAACGATTGATGCTGGGCGCAAATCGAAGAGTTTGCCAATGCGCTCGGCAATCTCACCCTCGCTGATTGAGAGGCGGTTTGTGCCGTAGGTATCAACATAAATCGAGAGTGGCTGTGCAATGCCGATAGCATAGCTCAACTGTACAAGACACTCGTCTGCAACGCCTGCTGCAACCATATTCTTTGCAATATGGCGTGCTGCGTAGGCTGCCGAACGGTCAACCTTCGAAGAGTCCTTACCCGAAAAAGCACCACCACCGTGTGCACCACGACCACCATAGGTATCAACAATAATCTTACGACCTGTCAAGCCTGTATCTCCGTGAGGACCACCGATAACAAACTTGCCAGTTGGGTTTACGTGGAGGATATAATCCTCGCCAATAAGTTTCGCCAACTCATCACCCGCACGCTCCAAGCGAGCCTTCACGCGAGGGATAAGGATTGTGCGAACATCCTCCTTAATCTGTGCTACATCAACCTCCTCATCGTGCTGTGTCGAGACAACGATAGTGTGTACACGCTGTGCCTTACGGTCATCGCCATACTCGATAGTCACCTGACTCTTTGAGTCTGGACGGAGGTAGGTCATAACCTCGCCCTCGCGGCGAATAACAGCCAACTCCTTCAAAATCACGTGCGAGAGAATCAAAGTTGCAGGCATAAACTCGCGTGACTCATTCACAGCATAACCAAACATAATACCCTGATCTCCAGCACCCTGCTCCTCCTCGGTAGCACGCACTACGCCCTGGTTGATATCCGATGACTGCTCGTGGATAGCCGAGAGAATACCGCACGATTTAGAATCGAATTGCAACTCGCTACGATTGTAGCCAATACGCTCAATTACGCGGCGAGCAGTGCCCTGAATATCGACATAAGCGACCGAGCAAACCTCGCCCGAAACAACTACCAAACCTGTGGTACAAAGAGTCTCGCAAGCCACCTTCGCACTTGCATCACGGCGCAAAAACTCGTCGAGAATAGCGTCTGAAATCTGATCGGAAACCTTGTCAGGGTGTCCCTCCGACACCGACTCCGATGTAAACAAAAATCCCATATCCAATATATTTTTTTAGTTAAAAAACTTTGCTATTAGCTATTGGCTATTAGCCATTAGCATTTTTCACAAATTTGCTTGGGATTTGGCAGAACTGCCTCAAAAAAAGAGTTGCCGGTTTAGCAATTTTTTATTGTGGTTGCAATCAGTCCAAATCCCTCCACATTTGCAGGGCAAAGGTACAACTAAAAAATCAAAAAATAAAATTAACCGTTAAAAATTTATATAATTATATACTTTTCATTTTTTTATACTATCTTTACGCAAAATATTGACTTTACGAATTTATGGACAATACAAAATATGACAAACCAGAGGTTGGACGCGGTTGCTCGTTTGGCGTAAACGAGGCAGGTGAACCCGTGGCAAAAGAGGCACGCGGTTGCTTCCGTCTGCACGAGGAGCCTTGGCTCGCAGAGTACCCCGACAACTTCCCAACCGATATTTTCGAGGTGCGATTCAAGAATACGCGCCGTTCGTTCTATCAGAATGTAAATAACCTCCAGCTCGAGGTAGGCGACATCGTAGCCGTAGAGGCAACCCCCGGTCACGATATCGGCATCATCTCGCTTACGGGCGATATGGTGGCACGACAGATGAAGCGTCTTGGCTTCAATCCGCAGAATGGTGAGTTCAAGAAGATATACCGCAAGGCGCGCCCATACGACATCGAGAAGTGGCAGGAGGCTATCGCCCTTGAGCACGAAACAATGATTCGCTCGCGCCAAATCGCAGCCGATATGGGCCTCGATATGAAGATTGGCGATGTGGAGTATCAGGGCGACAAAATCAAGGCTATCTTCTACTATATAGCAGACGGTCGTGTCGATTTCCGCGAGTTGATTAAGGTCTTTGCCGAGCAGTTCCACATCCGCATCGAGATGAAGCAGATTGGCGCTCGTCAGGAGGCTGGTCGCATCGGCGGTATCGGAGCTTGCGGTCGTGAGTTGTGTTGTGCATCGTGGGTATCGAGCTTCTCGAGTGTTACCACAGGTGCAGCTCGAGTGCAGGACCTCTCACTCAATCCGTTGAAGTTGGCGGGTCAGTGCTCGAAGTTGAAGTGCTGCCTTACCTACGAGTACGATGTCTATGCCGATGCTCGCCGTTCGATGCCACGTTTGCGTGAGCCATTGCAGGCTATCGATGGCGAATACTTCCTCGTTAAGAGCGATATTCTTGCCCATACGATGACCTTCTCCACAAGCAAGGATTCAATGTCGAATGTTGTAACAATTCCCGTTTCGCGAGTACGCGAGATTCTCGCCGTGAATCGCAACGGAGGTAAGGTTGATACCATTCTTGGCGAGGACTACGAGCCACAAGTTGAGGAGCCAACATACCGCACCGAGGAGGATAGCATCACCCGTTTCGACAAAGCGAAGAAACGCAAGAAGAAGAATCGCAATCGTGGCAATTCAGACGAGAGACGAGAGCAGAAAGACGAGAGACGACCCGACGCAGCGGAGCGAGAGCAGAGGGTGCTTGCACACTCTGCCGAGCCGCAAGGAGGAAAAGCCTGCGTAGCAGGGTTAAAGACGAGAGACGAGAGTAAAGCAATCGAAAATAAGCCCGTAGAGAGCAATAGTGGTGAGCGTAAAGCAAACGACAATAGTGGCGAAAACAAGGGTGGACATCGCCATAACCGCAAGCACCGTCACCACAACAAGCCAAAGCAGGAGTAGCGCAATGAGGGGCTTAGGGCGCATATTGGTAGCGATGGTCGCTATAGTGTTCTGCGGTTGCCTTGCTCCACAAAATGTGGAGATGGTGGGTGTAGAGGTGGAGTCGTGGAGCAGCGCCAAGAGCGTATCCTACAACAATAGCGACACCCTATCGTTCCGCAACCTCAATATTGCCATTCGTTACAACGACAACTTTAAGCAGGCGGTTTTGCCTTTGAAGATCGGTGTTACAACACCCGATGCACGATATTTCGAGGAGAGTGTAGAGTTACAACTGCAACACCCTGCAACAGCACTTACGGTATCCACTACCGAGAGCCTACCCTATCGTAACAATGTATTGCTAAACCAACAAGGTTGCTACACCTTCTCGTTCGAGCCTCAATCAAAAGTGCGTGGTGTGGAGGCAATAGGAATAGAACTTCGTTAGTGAGTAGTTAAAAGAATTTTTAATTTAGCTAATGGCCAATGGCTAATAGCTAATGGCTTAAAAAGAATAATGGGAAAAGATAAACTTAGAAAATTTGCCGAGAATTTGACCTTCGAGTGCTTTGTTCAACCTGCATTCGAGGAGATGTTCCGCACCGACCACCCTTTGAAGGGTAATTGGCGCAAGGATTTCTTCAAGAACGATAATCCGATAGTTCTCGAGCTCGGTTGCGGTAAGGGCGAATATACCGTAGCTCTCGCCGAGCGCAACCCCGACAAGAACTTTATCGGCGTGGATATTAAGGGAGCGCGTATATGGCGCGGTGCAAAGACCGCAACTGAGCGCAAGATGGGCAATGTTGGTTTCCTTCGCGCACGTATCGAGTTTATCACATCGCTCTTTGCCGAGGGCGAGGTGGACGAGATTTGGATCACCTTCCCTGACCCACAGCTCCGCACCAAGCGCGCAAAGAAGCGTCTGACTGCACCCATCTTCTTGGAGTATTACTCTAAGTTGTTGGCTAAAGATGGTTGGATTAACCTCAAGACCGACTCGCAACACCTCTTCCAATACACATCGGCAGTAATCGAAAAGTTCGGTTTGGAGTGCGAGGTTGCGAATAACGACATCTATGGTTCGGGCTATGCCGATGAGGTGCTCTCAGTAAAGACCGCCTACGAGCAGATGTATCTCGACAGAGGCTTGCCAATCACCTACACCCGCTTCCAGTTGGGCGAGCGCAAGGAGTTCCCAATGTTCGATTGGGAGGGCGATGATATCCTCGAAAAAGATGCAGAAGAGGAACGCGCCTTGCAGGTGACAAGACGATAAACAAAGAAGTTGAGCAATCAACTTCTTTGTTTTGCTTTTAGCCATTGGCCATTAGCCATTGGCTTTTTTATTTTTCATAGTGGATATAGTAACACGCCCATTGCATAAAGAAAATTATTTTTAAGCAGATGAGAGCAAGGGAAACTTCTCACACGCAAAAGCATTATGGGCGAGGGAATTTTGTACTAAACAAGGAAGCGAGTCCACAGCATACTAAAACGTATGTGAGGAACTCGCTTACCGAAGAGCAGTGCAAAATTCACCGCTCAGAATGTTTTTGCTTACGCTACGGCGTTAGAGATAAGGAATGTAGCTGCAACAGTCAAGATAGCATACAACTCTGGGAACGCACCGAGGATGAGGGTCTTACCCATTACATCGTGACCGTTACCGATTGCTGCGATACCGTTAGCACAAACCTTTGCCTGGTAGATTGCAGCAAAGAGGTTTACGATACCTACAAGGAGTCCTGCACCAAATACTGCAGCTGCCTGATACATCGAAATATCAGCAGTCAAGAGGCCCTGTACCATAAAGAAACATACGAAGCCATACAAACCCTGCGAACCTGGGAGCGCCGAGAGAATCATATAGCTACCGAATGCGCTACTGTTCTTCTTCATTGCACCAACTGCGGTCTGGCCGCAAATTGCTGTACCTACTGCCGAAGCAATACCTGCAACACCTACCATCAATACTACACCGAGGTAAGCCAAAATCAAAGCTGAAGTCATAATTGTAATTTGTTTTAATTAGTTTGTTAAAAAATTATTGTTTGTTTTTTGTCTACTTTTTAAGAGGATTGAACGAGCGTGTTGTCATCTCGAATCCTGCATTCTTATAGAACTCCACGAAGGTCAATCGCATTGGGTGTACGAATGACGAAATGGAGGACATAAAGAGGTTGATACCGTGTCCGATAAGTAAAATGGCTGATGCACCGATAATCTGGAAGATGGTGCCAACGCCAAAGTGCTCGATACCTGCATCAAGACCTGTCAAGCCCATAGCCAACGAGTTGAACACCTGCGCTAACACGCCACCCGACAAACCGATAGCAAAGAGGCGGATATAGGAAAGTACATCGCTCAACAAGCCTGTTATATTATTATAGGTATCCCACAATCCCGCTGCGACATTCATCACTGGGTTGCGCTTAACATCGTTCAACACGAGCATCAAGAGTGCTCCCACGCCCATTGCAACATAGAAGGCAACGGACGAAGTAGTGAAGCCAGGGATAACCCAGTTTGGGTCGAGCATCTGCAAGCCACCCGCAAGGCAGCCCGACAAAAGCACGATAAACCAGCCCAACTTGCCAAATACGGTAGTTATGCCGAAGTAGCGAGCCTTGAATACGATGTCGAGGAACATTCCGACCAGGATTTGGAACACTCCAAGCGCCAACGACCAGGTGAAGAACTTGCCCTGGAAGTCGAGGAACGGAACTGGGCAATCCACCAAATTCTCATAGCCCATCAATGCAGGGATACTCATACCGAAGAGTGAGCCAGTGTACAAGCCGAACAGGGTTGTAGCACCACCGCACACCATTGTGAGGTATGCCGCCTGGCGCAACGATTTTCCACCCTTCAATGCCAGCATAATACCGGCAAAAAGGAGAATTGCACCATAACCTGCATCGTTCAAGCAGATTGCGAAGAAGAGCATATAGAATGGTGCGAAGAATGGTGTCATATCGAGAGTTCCATACTTTGGAAGGGCGTACAAGCCACCAATCATCTCGAACAAGCGTGCAAAGCGGTTGTTCTTCAACTTAACTGGAGTTTCGTCCTCCTCGGTAGGTTCCTCCTTAATGTAGACAACGTTCGGATAGTCGTTCAACGCCTCGTCTACCTTCTCGGCATTATCCTTCTCTGCCCAGCCCTCCATAACGAGCAACAAGCCCTCGGCTGCCTTATCTGCAGTAGCCTCGATGCGGAGATCCTGCATCTGACACTTCAATGCAGCCAACTCCTTCTCAATTTCGCCCTTAGCATCAGCCACCGCGCTAATTAGAGCATTCTGCTCCACAATAGTAGCATCGTTAGCCTTTATAAGAGCCTTAATCTCCGAGTTGTTCATCGTAGGCGCCTTCTGCTCCTGGGCGTCAATAGCAATCTCCTCCGAGCCATTACCGATAACGACAAAGCGAACTGTCGAGCTATCTTCGCCCACTACAGCGATATTGAGGTTTACACCCCACTCCTCGGCGCTCTTCTCGAAAATTGAACGTTGTGCAGTGAAGTAGCGAAGCACTAAACCGCTCTCAGCCAACTTGGCAAGTGTTGCGCAGTCGAAATCGCCCCACGGTAACCACTCTTCAAGCACCTTCTGCAAGCGTGCATTCTCCGACTTTGCCGCAGCAATAGCCGATTGAGCCGAAAGGTAGGTAGCATAAACCTCGCCCTTCTCAATTCGTGCGCCACCTGCACTATAGTCGTCACTCTCGACAAACTGTTCGAGTGTAGCGAGTGCCTTGGCGCGACTATCGATAGACGAGATAAGTTCTCTATCCGCCTCGGTGGGTTCCCAGCCCGAAGTGGTAATATCGACCATACCCAACTCACGCAAACGCTCGATAAAGCGCTCTCGCTCTGCCGAGAATAGCACGATATTGTATTTCATCATCTTTACAATCATCTCTCTCCGCCCTCCTTTGCGGCAGCCTGCTGGCGAGTTTTGACGATTTTCTGTGCCGATTTAGAGAGGTTCTCCTCGTCCTCCATAAATCGTTTAATCTTACGTATGGCGTCCTCGTAGCCAGGTATCTGTACCTTCTCGTAGAGGTTCACCTTCTGAGTAGTCTTTCGGCGTGCGTAGTCCAAAAGTGCGGTTTTGCGATTGTAGACCTCGAACTCTATGCCCAAAGTGGCAAGTTTCTTCAAAAGTTCTACACCCTCGCTGTACCACGCAGGAGATGTGAAGAGGTCGAATGATTTAACCTCGAACTTCACATCGTTGAGTACAGGGATACGAACTCCCGCAATCTTTTGGGTTGTTAAATCAACATCTGCAACGCGAACAAGGGTACAATCAAACTCTCCCCACAGAGCCACCATATAGTCGTACTCGGCAATTAAGGCATCGAGACGCTCACGGTACTCCGTTGCGGAGTCCTTCGCACGCTTAACCTCGGAGCGCAAGGCCGACTCCTTACTCTTGATGGTAGGGAGTGCCTTCTGGCGCATTTTCAGCTGTTTGCCGAGTTCGCCGAGCGAAGTCTTGTTATATTGAAATTTGATTGCCAT
>JAZOWM010000015.1:0-6734 GCA_045659225.1 Alistipes sp. | reverse complement strand
TCTGTAAAGGGGGCTTGTCGCTACGCTCCAGTAATAGAATTGCGAAGCTCAAGGGCTTCGCAATTTCTTTTAGGGGTAATAGGGGTACTGGGGAGAATGCAAAATGCAGAATTAAAAAACATCTAACCCTTCATACAAATTTAACCTTTTGGTATAGTTGGTATCTAATTAGATAGATGAACCGATAAAACTATACTACTATGACTACCAAATTTAGACTTATGGCTTTCGCTATTATAGTAGCGACTTTATCGGTGCAATGTACAAAAAACGACTCCTATGCACCAAATTATCCTACATCGGTTGAGAACTATTTTAACGCAGGAGTTTATGCACACGAGGATATGGATGTAAACTATCAGGAGGCATCCATAAACTCTCAAAGTGCGGGCAAAGCATCGTTAGTGGTGGTGCTGCACGGTCAGAATGCCGCGGGCTCGGACAATAGGTCGCAAATACGCCACGATACGATGATTCGCATCTGGCACAACCTCTCCTCTGGGAACAACAAGGTCGTTATTTTGGCTCCACAATGTCGTTCGAATAGAGCGTGGGACGAGGAGCCAAGCAAGGAGATTCCTACCACTATGGCCAATATTCTGAAGGCGTTGATTGACGACTTCGTGCTAAAGAGAGCGAGCATTGACCTATCGAGAATCTACATCGTGGGTTACTCCGACAGTGCTCAACCTGCAGGAGCAGGTGGTGTTTGGCATATGCTCTCCAACTATCCCGACCTCTTTGCTGCGGGTATGGCTGTAGCTGCCGATCCTTGCGAGACAGTCGTAGCCGAGAATGTTGCCAAGACTCCTACCCTCTCCATAAAAAGCGAGATGGATTCGCACGCTGTAGCTCCAACTCTCGACAGCTTTGGCGATGCCGTACGCGATGCTGGTGGCATTCTCAAGGAGGTTATCCTCAGCGCTCGTTCTCGCGAGGATATTTGTCGCGATGCCTTTTCGTCCGAAAACCTCAACTGGATATTGCAATACACCAAGAAGAGGTAACCAATATAAATGATAAAAGCCGGCTAAACCTTGATTTTAGCCGGCTTTTCTATATGTGGGGGACTCTTACTCTACCACCTGCTTTACAGCATCATTCAACGCCTTGTTTGTAGCTGCAAGGAATGCTCGCCACTCGAGTGAAGCATCGTTGAAGTTCATTGCTCGCATCTCGGCAAGCTTAGCCTCAACTGGTGCCAAAACCTCAGCCTTGCCAGCATATTTAGCACGAAGAGTGCGTACCTTCTCGTAGAGCTCGATACCATCAATCAAACGCTCGAAACGAACTGACGAGCGAGCATCAGGATATACAATATAGGTGTCGCCCGAAGCCCAACGGCGGAAGCGCGAATCGTACTCAGGGCGTGCAGGCCACGAGTTGTATGCCCAACGCAACATACCATCGTAGTCGTGTGCAATAGCATAGAGGCAAAGCAACTCTGCCTCGAATGGCTGTGAGTTGGTGAATACGTTAGGGAAGAGGGTGCTGCAGCATACATAATAGGTAGAAACATCACCCTTAGCGCGGCGTGATGCAATCTCCTCGGGAGCCATCAACGAGTGCTTCTGACCTACGCAAACATCGCGCATATTAGCATATCGCTTGTACGAATCGTGGTTGTCCGCCATAGCAAAACCCAACTCTGGAGCATACTTTGCAATGAGTGCAGCTGCAACATCCATATCCTCGGGGCTACGCTCATCGATAGCCATATTGGTGATATGCAACCAACCCTTCTCCTTGAGGTGCTTTGTAAAATCCTTGAGGAATGGCGCCCAAGCCTTCTCGTACTCTGGATCCTGCGGTGTGGTTTTGATTTGGCGAAGGCGATTATCCTTAGCGTTCGAGCGCATATCCTGATAGTCGAGTATGCACTGTCCCCAAGGCAACATACCGTAGCAGTTAATCTGCTTGGTTACGCCGAGCGACATCATAAACTCAACCCACTTATCGAAGATGGTGTAGTCATACTCCCATACATCGTTGTCATACTTCTTCCAATAGATCATCGCCTCGTAGTCGTCAAAGCACTGATAACGCCACGGATCGCGGTTGAGAGTACAAGTTATAACCTTCTGACCAGCATCTGCCAACATCTGCATCAATGGACGCATAACCTCGAAGTGCTCATCACTCCACATATCTACCTCGGCAGCACGAGCTGCAGCAGATGGGTGCTGCCACAAATCGAGGTGGAACGACCACTCACTTGGCTCGGCAAGCACCTGGTCTACAACCTCCAACTCCAATGGAAGAGTCTCCGAGCAGAGACCGCAATGCGAAACCTTCACGGTAGCCTTATAGGTACCCGCCTTTGCATCTTGCGGAACATCGATTGTAATCCACACAGGACGAGTGGTATTTGCCTCAACATCGAGAACCTCGATATTGTCGAGCATATCGGCCTGCAAGATTGCAGGGTGGCCATTTGGACGGCCGCAGAGGCACGACTTGCTCACCTCGTCAGCAAGGGTATAACGCACAAAACGAGCCTCGGCAATCGAAGCTGGGAGAGTTGCACCCTTCGACTTGAAGCTCGAAACCTCGCACTTCACATTTTTTAGATCCTTGTTTGTCCATACCAATACCTGGGCTGAAACCTTCTCGCCACGCCAAGCAGTTGCGGTGTAGCTGTCGGCTACGTTCTGAGGGACCAAGCTACGCGAATATACCAAATCGGGGGTACCCCAAGCGGCATTCAATCCACCATCAACCTCCTCCCATACACTCTGCCCCTTCTCGCAGATAGCAACTGGGTCGGCCGCCTCCTTAAAGGTCTCGACAGATTTGCAAGTACAACCAACAAGAGTTGTTGCAAATGCAACCAATAAAAGTAAGTTCTTTTTCATTGTTAGCTATTTTTTTGGTTAGTATCTTCTACAAATATAGTTATAATAGTCAAAATTGCAAAATATCCTATCTTTTCTAATTGATAAACACACACTTGAAGTATTGCTCGAAGAGTTTGCGAGCCTCGTCAAGTTGCTCGGGAGTATTCTCCTTCACCCCCTTGAGCTTATACTCCTGCCCCATAGCCTCATACTTGTGGACTCCGAGGGTGTGGTATGGCAGAACCTCCACGCGCTCAATCATATTGTAGCTTCGGAAGTGCTCGCCCAAAGCGCGAATGTCCTCCTCGCGATTGCTATATCCAGGCACCAATACATAGCGCAGCCAAAATGGTCTATTGTGCTCCTCAAGCCACTTCGCCGTACGCAGGGTCTGCTCGTTGCTGCGCTCGGTCAGAAGAAGATGCTGTGCAGCATTGTACTCCTTCACATCGAGCAGCACCAAATCTACCAACGACAACAGTTCCTCGACATACTCGTTCCAAATTGAGCCATTGGTGTCAATGCAGACGTGTATCCCTTGCTCCTTCAACTTCTTCACAAGCGGTATCAAAGCCTGAGCTTGAATAGTAGGCTCGCCGCCGCTGAATGTCACACCGCCACGCTTGCCAAAAAATGGTTTTTCACTCACTGCCTGCTCTACAATATGTTCAAGGTCAGTCTCCTTCGCCTCGCCCTTCAAATCGATTGTGTCGGGGTTGGCGCAATAGAGGCAACGGAAGTTGCAGCCCTGCAAGAAGACCACAAGACGCAAACCCGGACCATCGAAGGTGCCAAGCGACTCGTATGAATGAACTTTTAGTTTCATAATATTCTTTGCTTTTAGCCATTAGCTATTGGCTCTTTATAAAACTGCCTCGGAGCAATCTCCAAGGCAGTACTCAAAAATTGATTAAAAAGGTGGGATTTCAAGGCTTGCGAAGCGTGAGAAACCGCAGCATACTTGGCGTATGTGAGGATTTCGAGCGCAAGCATAACGCCGAAATCACCCTTTTTTATCATTTTTTACATACGCTCATGGAAACTTCTTGAAATAACTTCAAGCTGGTGCTCACGCGAGAGCTTTGTGAAGTTTACAGCGTAACCCGAAACGCGGATTGTGAGCTGTGGATACTTCTCAGGATGCTCCATTGCGTCCATCAACATCTCACGGTTCAAGACATTCACATTGAGGTGGTGTGCACCCTTAGTGAAGTAACCATCCATCATTGTTACAAGGTTCTCTACACGGGTTGGCTCATCAACACCGAGAGACTTTGGAACAATCGAGAAGGTGTTCGAGATACCATCCTGCGAGTCACGGTAGCGCAACTTTGCAACCGATGAGAGCGAAGCAACCGCACCGCACTTATCGCGTCCATGCATTGGGTTAGCACCTGGAGCAAATGCGATACCCTTCTCACGACCATCAGGTGTAGCACCTGTCTTCTTACCGTACATTACGTTCGAAGTGATGGTCAAGAGCGACAATGTAGGCTGTGCGCCCTTGTAGATTGCGTGCTTCTTCAACTCCTCATTGAAGAAGTATACGAGGTCAACGCCGAGGTGGTCAACACGGTCATCGTTGTTACCGAACATTGGGAACTCCTTCTCAATCTCGAACGACTCGGTGAGGCCCAACTCGTTGCGCTTAACTGTTACCTTACCATACTTGATAGCCGACAACGAGTCGAGTACAATCGACAAACCTGCAACACCATAAGCGAGGTTGATGCGAGGGTTGGTGTCGATGAGAGCCATCTGCGCCTTCTCGTAGTAGTATTTATCGTGCATATAGTGGATGATGTTCATCGCATCATTGTAGACACGAGCAATCTCCGCCAATACCTTCTTGTAGTTCGAGAGTACCTCCTCGTAGTTGAGCAAGTCGCCCATCAAGGTTGGGATGCCCTTAACCATCTGTGTACCGGTAATCTCGCAACGTCCGCCGTTGATAGCAAGCAACAACGCCTTAGCGAGGTTGCAACGAGCACCAAAGAACTGAATCTGCTTACCGATAGCCTGGTACGATACGCAGCAAGCGATACCGTAGTCATCGCAGCAGCGAACCTCACGCATCAAATCATCGTTCTCGTACTGAACCGATGAAGTATCAATCGAAACCTTTGCACAGAACTCCTTGAATCCCTCTGGCAACTCAGGGCTCCAAAGCACAGTCATATTTGGCTCTGGCGATGGGCCGAGGTTGTAGAGTGTCTGCAAGAAACGGAACGAGGTCTTTGTAACCTTGGTACGACCATCGTTGAAACGACCACCAATAGCCTCAGTCACCCAAGTTGGGTCACCTGCAAAGATATCGTTGTACGACTGCATACGAAGATGGCGAACCATACGCAACTTGATTACGAACTGGTCAATCAACTCCTGTGCGAACTCCTCAGTGATGTTACCCTTGTCGAGGTCGTACTGGATGTAGATATCGAGGAACGACGATACGTTACCGAGCGACATCGCAGCACCATCCTGCTCCTTAACTGCTGCGAGATATGCCATATACACCCACTGCACAGCCTCCTGAGCCGAAGTAGCTGGGCGGCTCAAATCCAAGCCGTAGAACTCGCCCATAACAATCATATCCTTCAACGCCTTGATCTGATCTGCAATCTCCTCGCGAAGACGGATTGTAGCATCGGTCATTGGCGAGCAGAGGCTCTTCATATCCTCCTTCTTTGCCTCGATCAAGCGGTTGATACCATAGAGAGCCAAACGGCGGTAGTCACCGATGATACGACCACGTGCGTAGTTGTCAGGCAAACCAGTGAGGAAGCCCAACGAACGGAACGAACGAATCTCCTCGGTGTAGACATCAAATACACCATCATTGTGAGTCTTGCGGTAGTGAGTGAAGATATCCTTTACCTTCTCGTCAACATCTACGCCCTGCTCCTTGCAAGCACGAGCCACAACATTGATACCACCGAAAGGCTTGATTGCACGCTTCAACAACTCGTCGGTCTGCAAACCTACGATAAGCTCGTTCTCCTGGTCGATATAACCAGCCTTGTGCGAAGTGATTGTCGAAACAGTCTTATTATCGAGCGAGCGAACGCCACCATTAGCACGCTCCTCTTCGAGTGCCTCGAGGCACTTATTCCATACTTTCTTTGTACGCTCCGATGGTCCTGCCAAGAACGAGGCATCGCCATAATACGGAGTGATGTTGGTCTGAACAAAGTCCGCAACATCAATCTTTGTCTGCCAAAGACCTCCCTTAAATTGCTGATTCATCTCCATAACTAACTTATATTTATATATCTATATTTTCTCGGGCGCAAAGATACAAAAAAGTGAGCAAAAAATGGAAAAAGCCACCAAAAAACTTTACCTAAAACTTTTTGTAGGGCACAGGCAGGGCGTTTTTTGTGGGTATAGCAAAAAAAATGAGATGCGATATTTCGATATCCGAAAGCCCTTATATTGCATAAAAAATGCAGGCGTCCAACGAGTTAGACGCCTGCACCATTTCCGAGTTAGATATGAGTTTTTCGACAAATCGAAATATTAGAAATTAAGACCTAACTTCAGGTAGAATGAGTTGATTTTGGTCTTATAGCTAACCTTTTCCTCATAGCCCATATCATACGATAAGTTTGCAACCATTTTGAAGAGTTGGTGCTGAAATCCCAATCCAAAATTTAGAGCCTTGTAGCGGAATCCTACTCCCAAATCACAGTAGAGACCACCACGGGCTTTTAAAGATTCCTCCCAACCATATTCGATATAGCCATCGCCGTAATCCTCAGACTCTACTCCACTATCGCTATGATTGAGAGAAGAGTAGCATCCAACTGTGCCACCAAGTCCGAGATTGAGGTATGGCGCAAAGTTCTCGCTTACGGGATACATAAACTTGACATCTGCAAAAATTGGCAACATTAC
>JAZOWM010000014.1:0-9197 GCA_045659225.1 Alistipes sp. | reverse complement strand
TGGGAGGAACAACCCTTCTTCACGAAAGTGGAGGAGTTGGTAGTTCCTCTTTTTTGTGATTCATTCGCAAGGCGAGGTCAGCGCAGTGCAGTTGTGGCATTTGCCGATATCGACACCGAGAAGCGTGCCGAGATGATTCTCGACCACGAGTTGATGCTCGAGGTGGAGGAGAGCGACAGCGATGAGTTTACATTCGACAATCTTATCGGCTTTGAGGTGCGCATTGGCCGTACCAAGGGCGAGATTGTCGATTTCTACGACAACGAGTTCAATCCACTCTTCGAAATTGAGATTAAGGGTAAGCGTCATCTCGTCCCTGCTGTCGAGGAGTTTATCGCTGCGATAGACTTCGATAAACAGTTCATCAAATTTGTTCTTCCCGAGGGACTCATTGAATAAAAATACTTTGGTGTATGAGAAAGATTATTGGTGCGATAGCAATATCGCTTTGTTTTGCTATTTTGCCATATACAGCTTCGGCCTACAATGGCGAGGTTATCACATTTAAGATGCACGATTCGAAAATATATCCGGGTACCGTGCGAAATATCAGTATCTATGTTCCTAAGGAGTACGATGGTAAAACGCCAGCCTGCCTCTGGGTGTCGATGTCGGGTGGTAGTTTTATGCTCGACACCATCGATGAGTTGGTAGCTGCGGGCGATATTCCAACTATTATAGGAGTATTTGTCAGCCCTGGTCAGATTCGCGATGCAGAGGACAATGTGGTGCGATACAATCGCAGCAACGAGCTCGACCGTATGGATGGGCGATATGCCGAATTTCTTGAAACAGAGGTTTTGCCGGCTGTATGCAAGCAAAAAACCAAAGATGGTCGCGAAATAAAAATTTCGGATAGAGCTACGGATCGTGCAATATACGGAAATAGTAGCGGAGGTATCTGTGCCTTTAATGTGGCGTG
Source organism: Alistipes sp. (assembly GCA_045659225.1). GTDB lineage: Bacteria > Bacteroidota > Bacteroidia > Bacteroidales > Rikenellaceae > Alistipes. The sequence continues at coordinate 8,275 of JAZOWM010000014.1, read as the reverse complement.
GCAACGCCCCGATCTCTTCTCGCGTGTATATGCTTCGTGTGGCACATTTGTATCATTCCGAGGTGGCGATCAATACCCGGCTCTTATCCGTAAGTGCGAACCTCGACCCATTCGCGTATTCCTGCAAGACAATGATGAGGATACCTGGAATCCACTCTTTGGTAGTTGGTTCGAGTATAACAATCTGATGTTGTCGGCTCTGCAATTTGCCGGCTACGAGGTCGATTTTTCTTGGGGTAAAGGGGGACATTCATCGAAAAATGCCCGTGCCATAATGCCGGATGTGTTGCGTTGGCTGTTCAAGGGTTGGCCGAAACTTCCGACAAAGGGCGAGAGTAAGAGCAAGACTGTTGCTTCGATGTTTATCGAGGGCGAAGAGTGGCGTTGTATAGCTGAGAATATAGCCGAGGGGGCGATGCTCCACCCATGCTCAGAGGAGAAAGTTCTACTGCAATCGGGAAGAAACAAGGAGTATATCTCGGTGGATGGTGCTCGTGTAAAAGCAAAGGGCAAGGTCGCTTTGGATGACCCCTACACTGCGGTATATCCGGGAGGAGCGCACACTGCAAAGCGCGTTGAAGGGAGCAATTGGGTGTGGGATTATATCAATACCCCGGATGGCAAACTCTCGCATGGACAGCAATTCTACTTTCTCTATGCCGATGCGGGGCAGATTCTCTACGATGCATCGGGATACCTATATGTAGCAACAAAGGTTGGTGTTCAGGTTTGTGACCAAAATGGTCGTGTCCGTACTATTCTCTCATTGCCGGGAGGAGAGGTGACGACTATCGCTTTTGCCGGCAATCACCTCTTTGCTGTAAGTCGTGGAAAGTTGTATGTACGCAAATTGCTTCGAAGTGGAACACATCAGGGCGTACCAAAGTCGGAGAAACAGGGATAGAGGGGTGAAATAGTTATCGCAGAGTCGAGAACTCGCGATACTCGGAGCTTTCCCCTTCGGGTGCAAGCACAAAATAGACACTGATGCTGTCGCGAAGGCTCTCTGCCAAGGCGATAGCATCTTTTTCGTCTGATGCCATAAATGCTGTGGCCAAGGCATCGGCTGTGGCGCATCGTGGAGCAATAACTGTAGCCGAAAGCAAAGTTGTGGTCTGCGAGTGACCTGTCTGGGGATTTATAGTATGCGATATGCGCTCACCCGCTTCGTTGTAGTAGAAGCGGCGATAGTTGCCCGATGTGGCGAGTGCCGAGCCGCTAATCTGTACCACCTTCTGCTGGTATGCTCCTGGCGTATTGTTGTTATCGAATGGAGTATCAACCCCTACACGCCACGCTATACCTCTCTTATTTATACCTTTGGCACAGATTTCGCCACCTACCTCTACGATATAATTCTTGCAACCCTGATTGTCGAGCCACTCGGCAATCAAATCCACGACATAACCCTTGGCAATGGAGTTGAGGTCTATTTGCAGACGCGAATCTTTTTTTACGATGCGGTTTTCCTCAAGTCGGAACTTCTCGAAGCCGACAAACTGCACAAGCGAGTCAATATTAGGCTTCGTCTCTCTGTTTTTAGCAGCAAAGCCGTAGGCATCGACCAGAGGTTTGACTGTGATGTCGTAGCGAGGTGTTAGGGCATTTATCTTCGATGCAATCTCTATATTGCGTGCAATGTGAATATCCACCGAGTCGGTCTCGTTGCGATTGATACGACTCAGTAACGAAGTGTGATTAAAAATCGACATCGAGGCTATCGCTTCGCTATTGGTGCGTTGCATCTCGCTGAAAATCTGCTCCTGCGTGAGCGTCGTTTCGGCTACGATGTGGTATGTAGTACCGAGCATTGCACCATCTACGGTGCGATAAACTGGAGCACTTCCGCACCCTGCCAATAGCAGAGCCACCGCTACAATAAACCCTCTCATTTTGTTCCGTATTTGCGTTCGAGCAACGCCTCCGAGTCCCTCACTGCGAAGCGATACCAATCGTAGAGTGTGCGGGCATACTTCTCCTCGGAGAGGTGCCAATCATCACATTCGAGTCGCATTCGCTGCGAGAGCATATATATCAAAATTGCCGCCGATGCCGACACATTCAACGAATCAACCATTCCGCACATCGGAATCTGCAAAAACTCATCTGCCTCGGCCATAATCTCCTCCGAAACACCGGTCTTTTCGGTGCCGAAAACGAGTGCGAACTTTCCCTTCTTTACATCGAAAGTCTCGGGCGTACAACTCTTATGGTGCGGTGTGGTAGCGATAATGCGATACCCCTGCTCGCGTAGCGACTTCACCGCATCGGCAGTTGTGGCGTGGCGATTTATATCTATCCACTTGTCAGTTCCGAGTGCGATATTGAGCGTCGGCAAGAATGGGCACAACTCCTCTACGGTGTGGATATTCTGCACGCCAAAAGCCTCGCAGTGGCGCACAATCGCACTTGCATTCTGGGCGTGAAACATATTTTCGGTCATCACCGTTATATACTCGGTGCGCATATCGAGGGCGCGAGTAAGCGTTTCGATGCGGCTCTCCAACAAGAACGAGGAGAGGTAGTCGATGCGTTCGCGCAACTCTTCGAGCGAGAGATTATTTTCGGTATTTGTCATCTTCATCGAGTATTTTCAAATAACTTTCGTAGCGCGAGAAGGCAATTTCCTCACGCTTCACCGCCTCCATCACAGCGCAATGGGGCTCGTGAGTGTGGGTGCAGTTGAAGAATTTGCACTCGCCAGCGCGCGAAATCATCTCTGGGAAGTAGTGCCACAACTCCTTGTCATCAATGTCAATCAAGCCAAAACCCTTTACGCCCGGCGTGTCGATGATGTAACCATCCGCCACACGATACATTGTCGAGAAAGTTGTGGTGTGCTTGCCTTTGTGGAACGAGTCCGAAATTTCGCCCGTACGAATATCAATCGTTGGGTCTATTGCTCCAATAAGAGTCGATTTTCCTACGCCCGAATTGCCCGAAAGTAGGGTGGTCTTGCCTGCCAACATTGCCTTTACTCGCTCTACGCCAATGCCTTGCGTTGCCGAGATATCGATAACCTCGTAGCCAGCACCCTCGTAGATGCGGTGGAATTGCTCGATGGCTTCGGGCGACTCCTGCAAGAGGTCAATCTTCGCCAAAAGTATGGTTACGGGCACCTTGTATGCCTCGCAAGTAACGAGGAAACGGTCTATAAATGCAACGGCTGTAACTGGCTCAACAAGCGTTACTACCAGCATCGCACGGTCGATATTTGAGGCGATGATGTGCGACTCCTTCGAGAGGTTCGATGCTCGGCGGATGATGTAGTTGTGGCGTAGAGCAATATCGACAATTACCCACTCGCCATCTTCGCCACACTCGCAATGCACCGTATCGCCCACCACTACGGGGTTGGTCGAGCGGACACCACGCAAGCGCAACTTGCCACGCATACGACAGCGCAACACCTCGCCTTCGTGCAACACCTCGTACCAACTGCCTGTGGCACGCATTACCAATCCTTCAACTCTCTGCATCGGCTACACATTTTGTGGTGATGATATAACTGCCTGCTTTGCCTCGTTCCAGAATTTGAAGAGAGGTTCGGCACACTTGCGTACAACATCGAACGATATGGAGTTGTTGAAATACTCAGGCTCAACGAATTGCAGATTGGCGTTGAGGGAGTAAATCGCAGCATAGAGCATACTCAACACGATAAGCCCTTTGACTATCGAAAGCGCAATTCCGAGCAGGGTATTTACCCAACCCAAACCTATGAACGAGAGCACTCGTGCAAGGAGTTTTGCAAGAATGGTCGCCACGATAAGTGTTGCGACAAAGGTTATCAGAAAACCTGCAACAACCGAAAATCGAGCGTCAATATGGAACATTGCGCCCACCGCAGCACCATAACGCAGGGAGAGGACAATGCCGAGGATAATGCCGAGCAAACCGAGCAACTGCGACACAAAACCGCTTCGCCAACCGCTTATCACCGCCCACACCAGGGCAACAAGAGTAAGAATATCAAAAAAATTCATACGGAAATCGCTTAAATAACCGCACGAAGTTAGCAAATTATTTTGGAATTGGGAGCGTTTAGTGAGATTTTTAGATGACATTGAATGGCAACGAATAGCAATTGTTCGCTTTTGTTCGCTGAACCGCCGCCAAACCGAGGGCAGAGGGTGCTTGCACACTTTGCCGAGGTGCGAAGGAGGAAGACCGAAGGTCAATGACATTTAATAACAAAAAGCCGACTTATCATTAAGCAGTTGCCGGCTGCACTGTCATTAAATGCCATTCTATGCCATTAAGGGCGCAAGCCCGAATGCCATTAAATGCTATAAAACCCAATCAAAAATTTTTAATTTTTAATTTTTAATTTTTAACTTTGCACCAATAAACGGTGAAATTATGAAAAAGTTTGCACTATATATACTGCTGATATTGAGCATTGTTTCGACTGCTTCGGCTCGTGAAATTTACTCGCTAAATAGCGGTTGGAAGTTCTTTTTTGCGGAGGAAAATTCGAGCGACAATGCTCGTGAAGTGTCGCTCCCACACACTTGGAACCTCGATGCTTTTGTGGGAGATGGCTCCTATCTCCAAACCTCGGCGAACTATCAGCGCACACTATTTATCCCTGCCGAGTGGAGGAGCAAGCGCCTCTTCTTGCGCTTCAATGGCGTGCAGAGCGTAGCGGATGTATTCCTCAATGGTCGACACATTGGCGAACACTACGGCGGATATACCGCTTTTGCGTTTGAGATTACCGATAAGGTGTCGTATGGCTACAACAACACCCTCTTGGTGGCGGTGAGCAACGCTATGCGTAACGATGTTCTACCAACCTCAACCGAGGAGAATCGCTATGGCGGAATCTATCGAGATGTGGAACTTATCGTGACCGACAAGACCACCGTTTCGCCCCTCTACTACGGTACGGAGGGTATTATGGTGCATCAGAGCGAGGTGTCGAAGGAGCGCGTTTCGGGCAAGGTCGATATCGCTCTGCTCGGCAAGAAGGACTCTTCACACAATGTTACGGTCGATTTTCTTGCGCCCGATGGCTATGTGTCGTTGTCGAAGGTGGTGAAGGCGAAGATTGATGGCAACCTTCTCTCTGTTCCGTTCACGATTGAGAATGCGGAGTTGTGGTCGCTCGGCTCGCCACGCCTCTACACCGTGCGTGTTTCGATTGGCGAGGAGGCGGTAGAGGTTAAGACTGGCTTCCGCAAAATCGAGGTAACGCCCGAGAAGAAATTCACGATAAATGGTCGTCGTGTGCGTGTGCGAGGTGTGATGCTTGGCCACGACCGTATGCCACAGGGCAATGCGGTGTCGAAAGCCCACATAAACTCGGACTTGGCACTTATTCGTGAGATGGGTGCAAATGGTGTGCGCTCGGTCAATGGCCCACATTTGCAACACCTCTACAACGAGTGCGACCGCCTCGGAATGGTGGCGTGGGTAGATTTTCCGTTTGCTCGTGCGCCATTTTTGAGCGATATCCCATACTATTCGACCCCTCGCTTCGAGATGAATGGCGTACAACAGTTGCACGAAATCGTCTTGCAGAACATCAACCACCCTTCGGTGGCTATGTGGGGCGTATTCTCGATGTTGCGCGGCAACTCAAAGCAACAAATGGACTATATCCGCAAGCTCAATTCAACAGCCAAGAAACTCGATGTTTCGCGACCAACTGTGGCTATGAGCAACCAGGATGGCGAGATAAACTTTATCACCGATTTGATTGTTTGGCAACAGGCGGTAGGCTGGGAGAGTGGCGAGATTGCCGACCTCGACTTGTGGCAGGGAGCATTGCGCTCGAATTGGAATCACCTTCGCCAGGCGGTCTGCTATGGCGAGAGTAGCAACCCTGCAAATGGCGCAGGCGTGGTAAAGTGCAACAATGCTGTGGCAGCGAGTGCGCGTCAGCAACGCTTCCACGAGGGATATTCACGTTTGGTGGACGAAGATTTGTTCTGGGGTGTGTGGCTCAACTCGATGTTCGATATGGGCTCGGCCCGCTATGTTCGCGGAGTACGCAACTCGGGCGTAGTTGCGGGCGACCACAAGAGTCGCAAAAATCTCTTTTACCTCTACAAGTCGCAGTGGAATGGTCGCAAACCGACTCTCCATATCACCGACAAGGAGAGAAACTTACGTTCCGAGGAGAAGCAGGTGCTGACCATCTATTCTTCGATGGGATTGCCAACTATGACTATCAACGGAGATACCGTAGCGTGTCAGAATGTTGCACGCACCATATATCGCACTGACACTCTCACTTTGAAGGGTGAGAACAGGGTAAAGGTTACTGTGGGGGATAAGGTGGACGAGATGTCCCTTACAATTGGCAACTACCTAAGAGTTGAGTAGCCTCACGACCTTCGCACATCAGCAGGTCGAGCATCGAGGCATTTTCAACAAACGGAGTACGATCCATAAACATCTGGAAATAGTGGGGAGAGCTGAATTGGCTCTCTCTTTTTTTGTTGCGTAGGTCGATTGTGGCCTCGCTTGGCTCGATGTATATCTCCGAGAACTGGTGCTTCGGCTCGATGCCGAGAATGTCGAATTCGGCTTGCAAAATTTCACGATTGAGGTCTACTAAGAACTTCCACTCACGCTCGTAGATTGGCGCAATGCGGTCTGCGATGTAGTCGTAGTAGGGTGACGAACGGTAAGCCGAGAGAATCGCCACCCAATGTTGGTGCTGCCAACGCTTGGAGTTATCTATGCAAATATCTTGCATAGGTGTTCGTGGGCGATTTGCCTTGACGAGTGGCACCGACAAGACCATTCCACCCGTAGGCGTAACAATCTCGGTGCGGTTGCGCTCCGAACGCTTCACATAGTTCTCGCCGAGGTCAATAATCGCCTCCTCGCCCGCCTGCAACAGGTTGGCAAAATGCTCAATGTTTCCCCAATAAGTTAGTGGTAGTATTACCATAATCCTCAATTCTCAATTAATCCTGCTTTGCAGGCTTTTCCTCCTTCGCACCTCGGCAAAGCGTGCAAGCACCCTCTGCTCTCGGTTTGGCGTCGGTTCTCAATTCTCAATCAGATTGGCTCTTGCCAATCCCCATTGGCCTTGATCAGCTCGATAAGTCTTTCGAGGGCCTCCTCTTGTGGGATGTTGCGTTCGATGCACTCCTTGCCTTTGTAGAGCGAAATGCGACCTGCGCCAGCACCGACATAGCCGTAGTCGGCATCTGCCATCTCACCCGGGCCATTCACGATGCAGCCCATAACGCCAATTTTCAACCCTTTGAGGTGCGAGGTGCGAGCCTTAATATCAGCCAATGCCTGTTCTATATTATATAGCGTGCGACCACACGATGGGCAAGCGATATACTCGGTATGCGAAAATCTTGCTCGTGCTGCTTGGAGAATTATCAACTCTATGTTATTCAACTCCTCCTCCGAAATTTGCGGTGCGTCAATCCATACTCCATCAGCCAAGCCATCGAGCAAGAGCTGTCCCATATCGGCAGCGGCGTGGAGAGCCACCTCCTCGGCTGAGCCATCGTACTTGCGACGGATAACGACTGGCATTTCGTGCTCGGCATTGAGAATTGCGGCGCGCCACTCGGCAGTAGGGTTGGTGCTCAGGGCATCAATCACAACATATTCATCAGTTATCTCGCTATGCGCCACGATAGGTGCCGAGGTGCGGCGGAGATACTCGAATGGAGAGTATTTTTCGGGGTGGTTGACCTCGAACTCGCCTTCACGATTTTGGAAATGCTCAACAAGCATCTTCGCTACTGGAACTTCGTTCTCGGGCGCTTCGGTGAGCGAAACACGGATGGTATCACCCACGCCATCGGCCAACAATGCACCGATGCCTACAGCACTCTTGATGCGACCTTCGATGCCGTTGCCCGCCTCGGTTACACCGAGGTGGATAGGGAAATTCATACCCTCTCGCTCCATAGCCTCGACCAAAAGGCGGTAGGCGTGTACCATAACTCGAGTGTTGCTCGACTTCATCGAAACGACCACTTGGTCGAACTTTTCACGCACGCAAATTCGCAAGAATTCCATTGCCGACTCGACCATTCCCGCAGGGGTATCGCCCAACTTATCGACTATATGGCGAGCTAACGAGCCGTGATTTACACCAATGCGGAGCGCAACACCACGCTTGCGACACTTCTCGATTAACGCCTCCAACTCGCCGCCGCTGGTACGGTAGTTGCCCGGATTGATGCGCACCTTATCGACCGACTCGGCGGCAATAGATGCAATCTCGGGAACAAAGTGAATATCCGCAACAATCGCTGTCGGATAGCCATCTCGGCGCACTCCTGCCACG
>JAZOWM010000013.1:0-10718 GCA_045659225.1 Alistipes sp. | reverse complement strand
GTGAGCTTCGACAAGGTCCTGCTCGTAGAGAATGGCGGTCAGGTTAAGGTTGGCGCACCTGTTGTAAAAGGCGCTAGCGTAAAGTGTAAGATTCTCAAGCACCTCAAGGACGACAAGGTCTTGGTGTTTAAGAAGAAGCGTAGAACTGGTTATCAGAAGTGCAACGGTCATCGCCAGTATCTTTCGCAGATTTTGATTGAGGACATTGTTGCATAACCCTAAAAAACTGTTAGAGAAGTATGGCACACAAAAAAGGTGTAGGTAGTTCGAAGAACGGCCGTGAGGCGGAGAGCAAACGACTCGGTTTGAAGCTTTTCGGTGGTCAGTTTGCTAAGGCAGGCAACATCATCGTTCGTCAGCGTGGTACTGTTCACAACGCAGGTGAGAATGTGGGTATGGGTAAGGATCACACCCTCTTCGCATTGGTTGATGGCACAGTTGTATTCACAAAGAAGCGCGACAATCGCTCTTATGTAAGTGTTAAGCCACTCGCATAAGCAGAAAGCGTTTCACAAGAAAAAGCCGAGGTTCGCCTCGGCTTTTCTTTTTTCCTATTGCTAAATTCGAATCTAATTACTATCTTTGCGAAGAGGTATATGTATATACCTCGCCGAGAACAATGCAGACAGGGGTAATATTTAGCATCGAAGAGTTTGCTGTAAATGACGGACCTGGAATTAGGACTACCATCTTCCTAAAAGGCTGTCCTTTGCGCTGTATGTGGTGCCACAACCCCGAGGGACAAAACCCGAACCCTCAACCTCTAACCAAGCAAGGGCGCACTGAGATATGCGGATATAGCATTGATGCAGAAACTCTTGCCTCGAGGATTAGGCGCGATGAGGATATTTTCCGCGATAGCGGAGGAGGGGTAACCTTCACTGGTGGAGAACCTCTCGTGCAGCACAAATTTCTCTGCGAGGTGATGGGTCAACTCGAGGGGGTACACAAGGCTGTTGAGACCTGCGGACACGCCTCGGCGGAGGTTTTTCGGAGCGTGTTGGAGAGAGTAGATTTCGTTCTATTCGATATAAAACTTGCCGACTCGGAGCTTCATAAGAGATATACCGGAGTGGGCAATGAGCTGATAAAAGCGAATTTGGCAACTCTCTGCCAATCGAGCAAACCCTTTGTGGCGCGAGTACCGCTTATTCCTGGTGTAAACGACACGAAGGAGAATATGGAGGCTACTGCCGAGTTGCTCGTTGGGGCAAAGGGGTTGCAGAGGGTAGAGTTGTTGCGTTACCACAAGACCGCGGGGGCGAAGTATCCGATGGTTGGAATGGAGTACAAGCCCGATTTTGATGAGGATGCAGCACCCGAAATACACGACACTTTTACAGAGAGAGGGATAAAATTATTGATACTATAAAAACTTGAAAAACTATGACACCAAGAATTGAAACTCTGCGCTCTTTTATTAGAGCCGAGAAGCATCACCAATTCCGCCGCACTCCCGAGGAGTTGGGATTGGCAGATTTGAATGAGAAGTTCAAGGCTGAGGGCGTTCCTGCAGTGGAGCGAAGTGCTCGTATGCTCGATGCACTGCTCAATGCCGAGACTCCGATTATTATCGAGGGCGAAACTATTGTTGCTACACGTACCATCACCCGTATTCCGTCAATCTTCACCGATGCGGAGTGGGAGGAGATTCGTTCGAAGCACACTTTGCACGAGCGTGGTACTGTATCGAACCTCTCGCCCGACTATGAGGGTATTGTTGCCGATGGTTTGGGAAAGCGCAAGGCTGATATCGTTGCTCGTTTGGAGGATACAACCCTCACCGAGGAGCAAAAACAGTTCCTCGCTGCAGCCAAGTCCACTATCGAATCGGTGCAGGCATTTATCCTCAAGTATAAGTCTTGTGCCGAGAAGGCTGGCTTGACCAAGATTGCCGAGGTGCTTGGCGCAATTTACTCGGAGGGTGCAAAGACTCTCCACGAGGCGTTGCAGTTGTTGCGTATTGTTCACTTTGCATTGTGGGAGAGCGACTGCTACCACAATACTCTCGGTCGCTTCGACCAATATATCTACCCATACTACAAGGCAGATATCGAAAATGGTCGCTTGACCGATGACGAGGCTTACGAACTTATTATGGAGTTCTTCCTTATGTGCAACAAGGATAGCGACCTCTACATCGGTATGCAGCAGGGTGACAATGGCCAGAGCCTTGTGCTTGGTGGACGAGACAAGGAGGGCAACTGCCTCTTCAACGAGGTATCGCGTATGTGTTTGAAGGCGAGCTACGCCTTGAACCTTATCGACCCAAAGATTAACCTTCGTGTCGATGCAAACACTCCGTTGGAGGTGTTCAAGCTCGGAGCCGAATTGACCAAGCGCGGCTTGGGATTCCCGCAGTACGACAATGACGATGTGGTGATTCCTGGTTTGATGAAGCTCGGCTACTCGGAGGAGGATGCTCACAACTATGTTGTGGCTGCGTGCTGGGAGTTTATCATTCCGAAGAATGGTATGGAGATTCCGAATATCGATGCTCTCTCGTTCGCCGAGATTGTTAGCGAGACAATCAATTCATTGGGAGACTACAGCTCTTATGATGAGTTGTATGCAGCAGTCGTGGCAAAGATTAACGAGGAGTGCAAGCGTATAACATCGGCTCACGACAACCTCTACATCGCCCCTGCACCATTCCTCTCTACATTTATGGGAGGTACAATCGAGAAGGCAAAGGATATCTCCGAGGGTGGTGTCTTGAATAGCTATGGCGTACACGGAACAGGACTTTCGACTGCTGCCGATTCGTTGGCTGCAATCAAGAAGTTCTACTTCGAGGAGAAGTCTGTAGGCTTGGAGGAGTTGATGGAGGCTTTGCAGAACAACTTTGCAGGTCACGAGGCTTTGCAGGATAAGTTGCGTAACGAAGCTCCAAAGATGGGACTCGACAACGAGGAGGCAGATGCTATCGGTACTGCACTCTTGGATTCGTTTGCCGAGGGACTTCGCGGCTACCGCAACGAGCGTGGTGGTATATGGCGTGCAGGAACAGGCACTGCTATGTACTACATCTTCCACGCGAAGGATCTCCCTGCTACACCAGATGGACGAAGCGCAGGCGAGGTGTTGCCAGCAAACTTCACTCCAAGTATGTTCTTGAAGCAGAATGGTCCAGTTTCGGTTATGCGCTCGTTCGCAAAGCCAAACCTCGAGAATGTTATCAACGGTGGACCATTGACTATCGAGTTGGACGAGAGCATCTTCCGCAACGAGGAGACTGTCGAGAAGTTGGCGATGTTGATTCGCTCCTATATCCGCTTGGGCGGTCACCAGTTGCAGCTCAATACTCTCGACCGCGAGAAGTTGCTCGATGCTAAGGCTCACCCAGAGCTGCATCGCAACCTTATCGTGCGCGTATGGGGTTGGAGCGGTTACTTCGTAGAACTTGATGAGTGTTATCAGGATCATATTATTGAACGAATTAAATACAAGTTGTAAGATGAAAGGTTATATGTTTTGGATCGCCTTCGTAGCATCGCTCGGAGGACTCCTCTTTGGATTTGATACAGCCGTAATCTCGGGTGCCGAGAAGGATATTCAGGCGGCATTTGGTTTGACCGATGCTCCATTCTGGCACGGATTTACTATGGCAACCGCGCTTATCGGCACAATCATTGGCGCTTTGCTCTGCGGCAAGCCAGCACAGAAGTATGGTCGCTTGCTTTCACTCAAGGTTATTGGCGTGTTGTACCTCATTTCGGCTGTTGGTAGTGGTGTAATTGACGATTGGTATGCCTTTATGTTGTTCCGCTTCCTTGGCGGTTTGGCTGTGGGTGCTTCATCTGTAATCGGCCCTATGTATATTGCCGAGATTTCGCCTTCATCGTGGCGTGGTCGCTTTGTGGCATTCTTCCAGTTCAACATTGTATTAGGTATCGTTTGCGCATACGTTTCAAACTACTTTATCAAGCAATATTTCGTGGAGAATGGCGTAGCAGCAGATGCGATGTTGCAGCCTTGGCAGTGGATGATTGTTAGCGAGTCGGTGCCAGCATTGCTCTTCACCGTTTTGCTCTTCTCGGTGCCTGAGAGTCCACGTTGGTTGATCTCGCAGAAACGCGATAGCGAGGCGGAGCAGGTCTTTGTAAGTGTGGGCGAGAAGGATGTTGCAAGCGAGATGAATGCCATCCGCGAGTCGTTGCACGAGGAGTTGAACATCAAGAAGGAGCGACTCTTCCAAAAGAAGTTTATCAAGCCTATTCTTATCGCGTTCCTCATCGCTACCCTTAACCAGTTGAGCGGTATCAACGCTATCCTCTACTACGCACCGCGTTTGTTGGAGCAATCGGGTGACTAGACTGGCGCATTCTCGGACTCGATGTTGCAGTCGGTGATTGTAGGTTTGACCAACCTCACCTTTACAATGCTCGGTATGTCGCTCATTGACAAACTCGGTCGCCGTACCCTTATCGCAATTGGTGCTGTAGGTATGGTTGTCGCACAAGGCTTGGTGGCAAGAGGCTTCTATCTCGGCGAATTCGGAGGTTACACTCTCTTGATTTGCGTATGCGCCTACGTAGCGAGCTTCGCTATCTCGTTGGGTGCAACCATCTGGGTAGTTATTGCCGAGGTTTTCCCTAACAGCGTACGCTCGGGCGGTCAGGTATTCGGTAGTATGACTCACTGGGTGTGGTCGGCAACTCTCACTTGGATTTTCCCTATCTGCGTAGGTACCGAGTTGGTAGCAGGAATGTCGCCAAGCGTTATGATCTTCGGCTTCTTCTCGGTTATTGCAGCCTTGTCGCTCCTCTTTGCGTGGTGGTTGCCTGAGACAAAGGGTAAGTCGTTGGAGCAGATTCAGAAGGAACTTATTAAAGAGTAACGAATATGAAACCATCAATCTATACTATCAAGGGCGGTAACTTGGAGATGACCGTCACAGATTTTGGTGCGCGAGTTCTCTCGCTTACCACCCCCGACCGCAACGGCGTAGCGGGAGATGTAGCAGTGGGTTACGCCACCTTGGAGGATTACTTGGAGTGCAAGGGAGAGAGATTCTTTGGCGCAGTGGCAGGACGCTTGGCTAATCGCCTCGGAGATGCTACATTTGAGTTGGACGGCAAGGAGTATAAAATTTCGGTAAACGACAATGGCAACACCTTGCACGGCGGATTTATCGGTCTCGACAACCAGGTTTGGAACGTGCTCGCTTACGATGAAAGCTCCATTACCTTCTCGCTTGTCGATGCCGAGGGTAACGATGGCTGGCCAGGAAATCTCCACATCGTAATGAAGTATAGCCTCACTGCTGATGATGAATTCAAGGTGGAGTACGAGGCTACTACCGATGCGCCAACACTTGTAAACTTGACTCACCACACCTTCTTCAACCTTACGGGCGATGCATCGAAGAGCATTCTCTCGCACGAGTTGCAGATTGATGCCGAGGAGATTGTACCTATCAACTCAAAACTTATCCCTACGGGCGAGTTGCAGAAGGTTGAGGGCACTCCGTTCGACTTCCGTACCGCAAAGGCTATCGGCAAGGAGATTGAGGCGGAGGATGAGCAGCTTCGCTGTGGCGGTGGCTACGACCACAACTGGTGCTTGAAGGGTGAGGGTGTTCGCCGCGTTGCGACTCTCTACGAACCAACTTCGGGACGCAAGATGGAGGTCTTGACCGACCAATGTGGTATGCAGTTCTATAGCGGTAACTTCTTCAATGGCACCTATGCGGGTAAGCGAGGCGAGGTTATCGGCTATCGTTGCGCACTTGCTCTCGAGACTCAGAAGTGGCCCGATGCAATTCACCACGAGGGATTTCCAAATACCGTTCTTCGTCCAGGCGAGAAGTACACACACCTCTGCATCTACAAATTTAGCTGCGAGAAGTAACCTCTCGTGAACGGTTTTAGCCCTTTTGCATATTGCAAAAATTATTGTACCTTTGTTCCGAATTGGAAATTTTTATTAACTATAAACACTAAAAACTATGTTCAAAGGACATCCAAAAGCCCTTTATGCTTTGGCACTCGCAAACACAGGTGAGCGCTTTGGCTACTACACAATGTTGGCTGTATTTGCCTTGTTCCTTCGCGAGAACTTCGGTTTGGACGCAGGTGTAGCAGGTGCAATTTACAGTACATTCCTCGGCCTCGTCTATTTTATGCCGCTTCTCGGTGGTATCTTGGCTGACAAGTTCGGTTACGGTAAGATGGTAACCATTGGTATCTCGGTAATGTTCCTCGGATACTTGCTCCTTTCGTTGCCACTCGGTGGTGTCGATGACCCTGCGACTACAACCACTGCGATGGTTGCGATGCTCGGTTCGTTGGTATTTATCGCACTCGGTACAGGTTTGTTCAAGGGTAACTTGCAGGTTATGGTTGGTAACCTCTACGACGACCCTCAGTACGCTAACAAGCGTGACTCGGCCTTCTCATTGTTCTACATGGCAATCAACATCGGTGCTTTGTTTGCTCCGACTGCGGCTGTCGAGATTAAGCGTTGGGCAGAGGAGTCTCTCAATTTTTCGAGCAACGACGCTTACCACTTCTCGTTTGCAGTAGCTTGCGTAGCATTGGTTGTTTCGATGGCTATCTACTTTGCTTGCCGTGCATGGTACCGTCACGTTGAGGGTGGCAAGAGCAATAAGACTGCTGCCGCACAGGTTGAGGACAACCTCACACCTTCCGAGACTAAGGCTCGTATCGTAGCTCTCTGCCTCGTATTCGCAGTTGTTATCTTCTTCTGGATGGCATTCCACCAGAATGGTCTTACTCTCACCTACTTCGCTAATGAGTTCACCGTTAAGGAGGCATTCGGCTTGCAGACTATGGCATTCAACGTTTGGAACCTCGTTCTCGTTGTTGTAGCTGTTTATGCAGCATTCTCGTTGGTTCAGAGCGAGGGTGCTAAGGGTAAAGCTATCTCGGGTACAGTTCTTGCGGCATCGGTTGGTTACCTTATTTATAAAGGTGTAACTTTGGGCGATGCATCGTGCGCAGTTAACGCTCCAATCTTCCAGCAGTTCAACCCATTCTATGTTGTAGCTTTGACCCCTGTATCGTTGGCTATCTTCGGTGCGCTTGCAAAGCGTGGCAAGGAGCCTTCGGCACCTCGTAAGATTGCTTACGGTATGCTCGTTGCAGCAGTAGGTTTCGCAGTTATAGCATTTGGTTCACAAGGTTTGCTCACTCCAAACGAGCAGGCAGCAGCTGTTGCAGCAGGTGAGGCTGCACCACTCGTGTCGGCAAACTGGTTGATTATGACCTACCTCGTTTTGACATTCGCAGAGTTGTTACTCTCGCCAATGGGTATTTCGTTCGTATCGAAGGTTGCTCCTCCAAAGTACAAGGGTATGATGATGGGTGGCTGGTTTGTAGCTACTGCTATCGGTAATATGCTCGTGGCTGTAGGTGGTTTCCTCTGGGGTGGCATCAGCCTTACCGTTGTATGGTCGGTATTTATCGTATTGTGCTTGCTTTCGGCGCTCTTTATGTTTGTGATGATGATGCGCTTGGAGTCGGCTACCAAGTAGAGATTTTAGCAGTTGTTGCTGCACTATATTCGACAAATCGTCCCTCGCATACAGCTGTATGCAGGGACGATTTTTATAATTGAAAACTGAGAACTATTTAATTCCGCATTTTGAAATTCTCAACTTCTCACTAAAAAAGATTCCGCAAATTAGAGTAAGAGATTCGGGCAGAACGCCATTGTAACCCCATTGTAGCTCTATGCCGAAGAGCTCTTGCGCTGTACGGGCAACATCAAAGCCATAGGCCTCAAGCGAAGGGCGGACTAATTGTGGGTGGCGGCAAGGCTCTCCGCAGATGCGGGAGCAAACATCTTCGGTACAGTAGTAACATTTGCCGACATAGGAACATGCCAAGCCGTTGTGTTGCCTTTCCAATTCAAGGAGATACTTATCCAATCGTTTGCGCTCGGGCAGAATCAGCTCTTGGGCTACGACAATCGGTAGGCCTTGCTCCTTTGGGGTGATTTTCACCGCAATCAGACGTAGATTTTTGTATTGGCGCAGTCGCTCCTCAACATCGAAGTCAAACGGAGGACAACCCCAGCTCTTGCCATAGTTTTCGCACGCACGACAATAGCTCTCAACGGTCGCAACATCCCTAAATAGGCGGATATACTCCTCCACCGAAATCTCACACACAAGCTCCTCTGCGCGATACTCTATCATTGCCGAAAGATACTACTTTTTCTTACCCCACTTTGGTGTGATGCCGAGGAAAATCTCGAAGTTGATGCCCGCCATTGGACGGGACAACACCGAGAGGTACTCCTCGTTGAAGAGGTTATTTATCGTACCTTTGAGCGAGAGGTCTGCCCACTTAAAGACCAACACCTTTTCGAGCGAGATGTTCGACATAAAGTATGGCGGGAGTTTACCCGTAAGCGAGATGTCGTTCGAGGACATCGTAAATCGCTCCGAGTAGTAGCACCACTTATAGATGAACGACCATCTGCGCCACGAGAGACGACCAGTTATGGTCGAAGATTGCTCGGGAACATAAGGCAACTGCTTGCCCACCGATTGGTCGGCAGGGGTGCGAGGCTCGCCACAATTTATTGATGGAGTCCACGAGAATGTACCATTCAAGCCGAGTTGCCACTCCTTGGCAAAGACCACATTCAAGTCCACCTTCAACTCCACTCCATAGGCGTGAACATCCTTGATATTGTCGGGCGAAAAGAATCCCTTGGTTGTTGGCAACCATATAATCCAATCCTTGATGAACGACTCGAACCAACTTGCCGAGCCACTCAACGAATATACTCCCTTCTTGCCTACAGCAAACGAGAGTCCCGTATCGTAGGTCCAGCCACTCTCCTTTTTCAAATCGGGATTACCGCCCGGCAGGAAGTAGAGGTCATTGAGAGAAGGAAAACGGAAGTTGCGCGAGACCGAAGCTTTGGCAGTAAGATTTCCCTTCTGCGAAAGCACTCCATCGAGGAAAATAGCAGGAATTATCGGAGTCCACTCCCTGCCGAACATCTCCTCGCGAACAACCACCGACACTCCCAAGCGGTCTATTGGTCTCCACTTTGCCGAAACCGAACCAGAGAGCTCGGGGCGGCCTTTACGATAGCCCACGATAGCCTTGTTGCCATCTTGGCGGATAATATTTTTATCCTCGCTCTCCACAATGTGCTGATGCAGAGAGAGATTGGCTGTAAAGAGCCACTTCTTACCTATGTAGTATTCGCCATCTACCTGACCGTAGAAGGTGTTTATGCGCGAACGCGAACGTGTCATATGCGCCATTGTGCCATTACCCAAATCGCGCTTGTAGTCGTATGCCATCCAGGTGTAGATATAACCCGCCTTGGCACCGAGTTTCCAATCTTTGCGGAGGTGGTCCCACGACACCACACCTCGGAAGGTCTGCTCTCGTTGGCGGTTATCGAAGTCGGTGGCATCGCCGTGATCAACCGTAAGCATTGGCAATTCGCGGTTGGAGTTTATGTACCACGCATTGAGTCCGAATCTGTCGCCCTTGCCTGTGTTGTAGTAGACCTCTTGCAAGAGGTGGAAATCTTTGTATGCTCCACTACGATTGCGCTCTATCGGATAGTATTGCTCTACGATATTCATATACTCATCGTAGACATTTATCTTCTTGTCGTGGTTGCGATATTTGAAGTCGTTGGGCGAGGAGGAATATACCGCACGAGTCGATATCTGCCAATGGTTGTCGCCGTAGGTCAGACGCAAGAACTCATCGAAGGTCTTGAACGAGCCAACACCCTGAATATACTGCAAACCAAAGCCATTAGCCTCGGCAGGTTTGGTCGAGAGCTTAACCGCTCCACCTAAGCCACCTCCCGTTTCATTCACAGAGGATGTTCCGTGCAGAAGCGAAGCGTCATCAATAAAGTATGACGGAATCATCGAGAAATCGGTCATACCGAGCATCGGATTGTTTATCTTCATTCCGTTCCACGACACCTGCGTATGCGATGGCGAAGTACCACGAAAGGCTACGGTCGAGAGCGTTGCACGACCATAATTCTTGACAAATATCGAGGAGTTGAAGGTGAGGATATCCGCCATCGAGAGAGATATATTCTCCTTGAGCACCACTGAATCGAACTTGGTCTGCTGCGTACCAATCTCCTTCATTGGTCGGCGGCCATAGATAGGCACTTCGGGGATTGCGATACCCTTTACTGCCCAATCCTTGTATCTATTCTCTTGTGCCTGTGCAAAATAGGATGCAAGGGCAACGAGTAGTATTAGTAAAATCTTCTTCATTGTTCTCTACACACTATTTCCAACAAAAGGCACCTGGGATAATGCCAACATAAAACTTATCAATCAGGTCCTTATCCTTCGAGTAGCGATAGACCATACCCTGCTGCACATAGTCTATGGCATCGGCAATATAGACATCTCCCGTACGTGGGCAGATGGTCAAACCGTAATAGAGCGTGCCATCGTACGGCAAAAAGACCTCAGGCTGAGCATTCTCCTTGGTCAAATCCAACATCCATACATCATCGTTGAGCCAATAGAGTTTATCCTTCGTACCATTAAGTTGCACCTCCGAGGGCCAATCGCCAAATTTGAATCTAAACTGCTTTTCGATGGTGAAGGTTTCGGCATCAATGCAATAGAGCGAAGGAGCTTCGTGCCCGTAGGGCGAGCCCTCGTAACCACCATCGGTTACGGTCCATAGTTTGTTGTTGCAGTCCATAACAAGCGAAGTGGGTTGAATGCCTACAACAAGTTC
>JAZOWM010000012.1:0-61593 GCA_045659225.1 Alistipes sp. | reverse complement strand
AAAGAGTCGAGATATATAGGCAAGAGAATTTCTATCTTCCGCCTCTCTCCATTGTCGCTGCCGCAATTAGGAGTATAAATCAGTTGGGACTTGTTGATTGGGTGTCAAAGTAAAAACAAAGCAGAGTTCTTATAAAAAAATGCCCGAGCAAATCTCTCTGCTCGGGGAAAATAATCCTTAATTTTCAATTCTCAATTCTCAATTTATGCTGAAAGCATACGGGCAATACGCCTGCACGCCCTCTCGTGCAACCTCACGCTTCAACGAGTTGTAGTACTCGACAGCCTCCAAAGTTTCGGCATCGAGGAGGAATGACTTAACCTGCATATTCAACTGCTGCATCATCTGCGCCATTGGAGAAAGCTCCTCCAACACCTCGGTAACACGGAAGTTCTCGGCAATACCCGCCTTATCCACAGCCACAGCGATAGCCTCACGCAAGCCGCCATTTGCATCTGCCAAGCCGAGTTCTACGGCACGAGTGCCCGACCATACTCTACCCTGCGCAATATCCAAAACCTTTGCCATAGGCAAGTTGCGACCATTCGACACCTTTGTAGTGAATGTTTCGTAGACCTTATCCACCGAGCGAAGCAAGGTCTTGCGCTCCAAGTCGGTAATCTTGCGAATACCCACGCCCATAATGTTCGAGCCAAAGTCCGCCGACTGGCCAGTCTTCACAACATCGGTGGTGACGCCGAGTCGCTTGTTGAGCATATTCTCGCCCTCAAGCAACAAGCCAAACACACCAATCGAGCCTGTTAAGGTCATCTTATCGGCAATAATCGCATCAGCGCCCGCAGAGATATAGTAACCACCACTCGCAGCGTACGAGCCCATCGAAACGATTACCGGCTTCTCTTTGCGGAGCAACTCCAACTCGCGCCAGATAACATCGCTTGCCAATGCGCTACCGCCCGGTGAATTCACACGGAATACAACCGCCTTGATATCCTTATCCTTGCGAGCCTTCTTCACAACCTCCACGAGGTTTGCGCTATATACATTATCATCCTCTCCTGCACCATCAAAAATCTGACCTTCGGCATAGATGATACCCACTGCCGGCGCACCAAACTTAGGCAAAACAGGAGCCAATGTCATATAGTCGCCCAACGAGATGATGTTGTACTCGCCATCTGTGCCCTTCTCTACCCCATACTCGGCAAATTTCTGCTCCATCTCGTCCTCGTAGATAAGAGCATCGACCAAGCCGTGCTTCAAGGCATCTTCTGGCTGTGTAATCTCCAACTTGTCCGCCAACTGCATCAACTTCTTTGCGTCGAGGTTGCGGCTCTCGGCAATCGAGCCAACCAACACGCCCCACATATCATCGACCAAGGTCTGCATCTGAGCCTTGTTCTCCTTCGACATCTCCTTGCGGATATATGGCTCAACGGCGCTCTTGTACTTGCAAACGGTTGGGCGGATGGCCTCGGCATTCAGACCGAGCTTATCGAGCGCGCCCTTAAAGAAGAGAGAGGTCTGTGCCATACCTACCCACGAGAAAGCTCCCTCTGGGTGGAGGTAGATTTTATCTGCTACCGAAGCGAGGTACATTGTACCCTGCGAATATCCCTCGTTGTATGCCACCACGAAATTGCCACTCTGCTTGAAATCGACCAATGCGGCACGAATCTCCTCCAATGCACCAGTTGTTACACTCCCTACTCCCGTAAAGTTGAGGTAGATACCCTTAACTGTCGCATCCAACTTTGCCGCCTCGATGCTCTGCAACACCTTCAATAGGTGGGTGTTTTTCGGCATAGTCATCGTGGTATAGTCGAAGCCCGCCATTGGGTTTTTGGTCGGAGCCTCGGTGATATTTTCGGCAAGATCAATCTTTACGATAGTCTGCGGAGTGATAATAGCCTGAGAGGTTTGCCCCATAGAGCTCGCCATACCGACAAAAACAGCGATACACAAAACAAACGATACTACTGTACCGACAACGAGCGCAAGCAGGCTCGCCAAGAATACCTTAAAAAACTTCATAGTTATAGAATTTTGTATAAAATAACTTTTTTAATTCAAAAAGAAAACAATTCCCACAAAGTGGCAAATCACCGCCAAGTTGATAAGCAGATGCCACACGAGGTGGTGATAGCGGAAACCCTTCTTGGCGTAGAAGAGAGCGCCCAAGGTGTAGAAGATGCCGCCACCGCCAATCAGCGCAAGAAGTGGGGTAGAGGCTTGCTTCCAAAAGAGAGGGAAGAAGATGACTATCATCCAGCCCATAATCAGATAAATAGTAAGGCTGATTGACGGAATCGAACGCTTCGACAGCGACTTATAAAATATTCCGAAAAGAACCATCACCCACTGAATAACGACAATTAGTACACCTTGCCAACCGCCGATAACGCAGAGTGCAACGGGTGTGTAGGAGCCAGCAATGGCGAAGTAAATCATTATATGGTCGAGGATATGGAACACAGCCTTATGCTTCGACTCGGGCTGCATCGAGTGATACAAAGTCGAGCAGAGAAACATCAAAAAGATGCTAATCACAAAAACCGATACTCCTGCGCTTGCAAGTGCCGAGTGCGAGGGGTTGTGTAGGTATGCCCAAACTGCCGAGAAGGGTAGTGCCAACAACATCAGAACGGACATCACGCCGTGCGAAACCGAGTTTGCCACCTCCTCGCCGAAGGTTGGAATATAGATAAGTTTTTTGATTTTATTCTTCATCTTTTCCTCGCTAATTTGTTGCAAATATAGAAAAAATGGGGAAATAAAAGATAATATAATCAACGAGAAGATAGTTTTTGCTTATAGAAACATCAAAATTTATGATTTGCTTTATCCGAAATAAAGGTTTACCTTTGTAGTAACAGAAATGCAAACAACTATGAAAAACAGATTGACAACAAACATTATTATCGACCTCGTGATGTTTGTCGCGATGGTAGTAACGAGCATCAGCGGTATAGTAATTCGAATCATCGCACCTCTGCGCCGTACCGCCGAGTCGGAGTGGGTACGCGAGGCGGCAACATCTTTCTTCGAGGTGTGGACACGCCGCACTTGGGCGCACATCCACCTCTGGGCGGGCGTCATAGTGATGGTGTTGCTGGTGGTGCATATCGCACTC
Source organism: Alistipes sp. (assembly GCA_045659225.1). GTDB lineage: Bacteria > Bacteroidota > Bacteroidia > Bacteroidales > Rikenellaceae > Alistipes. Next base: position 58,499 of record JAZOWM010000012.1, on the reverse strand, counting down.
CATTGGCAGATGATTGACGCCTACTTCAAGAAGCACATCGCCAGCAGAAGTCTGCGTACATCGCTCTATTTGGTGTTGCTTCTGCTCTTGGTCGTTTCGGTAATTCCTTGGTTGTGGGCGTTCTAATGATTTGATAATATGAAGAGGTTGCTCTCCATAATCGCATTATCACTCCTCACCAGCATTGCGTTTGGTCGTTCGTCGGAGACAACATCGCTCCGCACAACGGTCTATAGCAGTGGTATGAGTGGCTACTCGGCATTCCGCATTCCGGCTATCGTGCGCACCGCAAACAATACGTTGTTGGCATTTGCTGAGGCAAGGCGCGACGGCATAGGCGATGCGGGAAACATCGACTTGGTTGTGCGTCGTTCGGAGGATGGGGGAGCATCGTGGGGCGATATTATCGTCGTATGGGACGATGCGGAGAACACTTGCGGCAATCCATCGCCAGTTGTAGACAGAGAGAGTGGTCGCATATTGTTGCTTATGAGTTGGAATCGCGGTGACGACAAGGAGCGTGCAATTATGAGGCGTAAGTCGCACGATACACGACGAGTTTTTATCTGCCATTCCGACGATGATGGTCGCAAGTGGAGCACTCCGCGCGAGATTACATCCTCGACCAAGCGCAACGAGTGGGCGTGGTATGCCACAGGACCTTGTCACGCCATTCAGTTGCAACACAAGTCGCATCGCGGCAGGGTAGTTGTACCGTGTGTTCATTCGCTCTACGAGGGCGGTCGCACCTACTACAATGCTCACCTCATCTACTCCGACGATTGTGGCGAGAATTGGCATATAGGTGCAACTTTGAAGGGTGGCAACGAGTCTACTGTTGCGGAGTTGGCAAATGGCGACATAATGCACAACTCGAGGTGGCAACGAGGAGCAGACCGATATGCTCGTCACTACGCAGTAAGTTGCGACGGTGCACTTACATCGAGCGAGGTGGTGCGCGATGCACAACTGATTGAACCGGTGTGCCAAGGCTCGATAATTGGCTACTCGGAGAAGGGTCGTGCAACAAACCATCTGTTGTTCAGCAACCCAGCCTCAACGCGCGCCAGGGAGCAATTAACCCTAAGACAAAGCCGCGATGGAGGTAAGACGTGGAGTTCTGGCACAGTTTTGGAGAGTGGATTATCTGCCTACTCGGACATAGTGATTATGCCACGAAAGCAAGTTGGCGTACTCTTCGAGTGCGGTAACGCCTCGCCGTACGAGAGAATAGATTTTTGCTTGATTGATAAGAGAAAAATAAAATAAATTATATTGTTAAAAACCTTAAAATTCAGAATATTATGGCTGTTAAATTTTATGTTTGCCCTCATTGCGGCAATGTTATTCAGAAGGTGGTAGACTCTAAAGTTCCTGTTGTATGTTGTGGTGTACCTATGCAGGAGTTGGTACCAAATACCGTTGATGCAAGCAACGAGAAGCACGTTCCCGTTGTTACAAAGATTGATGATAACCACATCAAGGTTGAGGTGGGTAGCGTGGCTCATCCAATGTTGCCTGAGCACCACATCTGCTTTATCTACGTAGAGACCGAGAATGGTGGTCACCGCATCGATTTGACCGATAAACCTGAGGCGGTATTCTGCACTTGTGACTCGAAGCCTATCGCAGTCTACGAGTATTGCAACCTCCACGGATTGTGGAAAACAGAGTTGTAGAACAGAGCAATAAACGCAAAACGAAAGACGGGTATCATTTTCGATACCCATCTTTTTGTGTGTTTTTTTGTTAGCAAATGACTAACATTCAACTATTTCTGCACATTCTCGTTGGTGAGCAACGCTCCGTTGTACTCGCCAGTGAGGGTGTTGAGGAATGCAACAATCAAATCCTCCTCCTCGTCCGTCAAGGCTACGCCCGACTGGTAGGTTCCCATATCGCATACAGCCTCCTTGAGTGAGGTGCGAGTGCCATCGTGGTAGTATGGCCAAGTGAGTGCCACATTTCGCAAACCTGGTACCTTGAAGCGGTGACGATCGCGCTCCACACCCGTCTGCTTGAAGCGACCATTATCCTCCTCGGTCAAAGCCAAGCCGCGATCTGCGAAGTAGTGCTTACGCAAGCCCATCAACTCGTACGACTCGCCACCGAGGTTCTTGCCTACATGGCAAGTTGCGCAGTTGTACTTCTTGAAGAGTTCGTAACCCTGCAACTCCTCGGCTGTGATGGCCTCCTTATCGCCACGCAAGTATTTGTCGAAGCGCGAGTTAGGGGTGATAAGAGTGCGCTCGAACTGCTCGATAGCATCGGTAATTGTAGCCTGCGAAAGACCCTCTGGATGGACCTTCTTAAACTCACGCACGAATGCTCGGTCTTTGTTGAGCTTTGCAACGATAGCATCGAAGTTTGGCGAGGCCATCTCCACTGGGTTTACTGGAGGTCCTGCAGCCTGGTCAGCAAGTGTTACGGCGCGACCATCCCAGAACTGTACGAAGTTGTAGACAGCATTGAAAACGGTTGGAGCATTCACGCCACCGAGTTTACCCTCGACACCCTCGGAATACTGCTTATTATCCACACCTGCGGTCTTCAAGCCGTGGCACGAAGCACACGATACGGTATTATCCACCGAAAGACGAGTGTCGTGATAGAGCTTGAAGCCCAAAGCAGCCTTCGCCTCATCGTAAGGCAAGGACAAATCGATTGGGCGAACTGGCTCGCAACCACACACACCATCGTTGTAATGAGCAGCGCGGTATGCAGCAACCCACTCGAGAATAAGATCGCGCTTAGCGTTGGTCATACGGCTACCCCAGTGTACGAGGTAATACTTCGCCATAGGCATACGCTTGTCGAGTGCAACCTTCTCGACCTTTGCCATATCCACAGGGTTGAGTGCACCCTCGCCCGATTCGAGCACTTTCCACATTGGCTCCATATCGAAGGCGCGATAGCCCTCGTCTACATCCTGCTTCATAACCTTGCCCACAACTGGGAGTTTGAAGTAGGCTGGCAACTCTGGATTTGCCGAGTGGCAATCCAAGCAACCTCCCTTAACGAAGATAGCGGCAACACGCTTATTGAGCGGATACTCCGCTGAAGGTACACGCTCCGAGATGCGGAAGATTGCCACCACAGCAACGGCAAGTACCAAAGCCAAAAAGAGTAATTTCTTCTTCATAACAACTTTGTTTAAAATGGTTAATTATTTCGATTATATGAGTGAACACTTTGTTGTGCCGATGGGAGATAGTTTACGCCATACCAGCACATCTGCAACGAGAGAAATCCCACAATCAGCAAAGTACAAAACGTTTTAACCGCGCGAGGTCGCATCAATCGCAGGTGGATAGCACCCAAGTAGATAAACCAAGTTGCCGCAGCCCAAGCCTCCTTGGCATCCCAGCTCCAATACTCTCCCCACGCCTGCTTTGCCCACAACGCACCTGTAAGCATTCCCACCGTAAAGAGGGCTAAGCCTCCGCCGAGCAGATTTTCGATGGCAGACAACACCTTCTCATCTCGCTTGACGAGGTAGTATAACGCCACAAGTGTCGCAACTCCAAGCAACGCATACGAGAACATATAGACCGCCACGTGAGGCATAAACCACGCACTCTGCAACGCAGGCATCAAACCCTTGTCGTGCAACTCGGGGCGTAGGCAATTTATCACCATAAAGACCGTAGCAAGCATTGTCGAGAAACTCAACACCCACTTAAAACGCCACCTTGCGTAGGTTGCCACACCTGCAATAAGCAGGAACAATGAGTACCACAAGCGCGTTTCTCCCATAGTACGCATTGGAGGGCGTTCGAGCGAGATCCACAACATCGCCACAAAACCCGAGAGCACTACCACCGAGAGTGTTGAGGTGATAAGGGCAAGAGTTCGGCGATTACACAGTGCGCCTATCGATGCCACAACTGCCAAAAGAGCAGTCGCTGCAGCAAAGCAAGGAAATATGTTCCATCCTGCAATCATCGTTTTTCCCCTCCAAAACCATGCAAAAACAACATAAACGCTCCGAGCAAGAGCAGCGCAATGCCGATGGTGGTAACCACACGCCACGGCTCTCGCACAATCTGCAACACACACCCCTCGGGGCTATAGCTCACCAAGTAAATATCCTCGCCATACTCTTTGTGGTATGGGCTGTTTACCTCAATATCAACAATCTTCTCGTCTATCGCAACAGTTGCGCGGAACATCTCTGGTGTGCCACTTTCGGTGTGCTCCACCACAAAATCATCAAGGCGAAGTTCGTAGTCGAGATAGATCTTTGCTCCTTGTTCATTTACCACCTCTCGAGTTGGCTCCTTGCCCACTTGTGTGCGTAGAACCTCTTTGTCGGGGGCCCCAAGTAGAGCTGATGTTACCGCCAACCACAATCCACAATGGGTTGCGAGAAAGCGCCAGCGCACTCCCCTATCGTTGCGCCAACCGCGTAGAATCACGAGAGTTAGAACGGTTTGTATATAGAGAAAGCCTCCAATTGTGAGCCACGATGTTGTTGCAGGATTGCTCTGCAGGCCCAGCACAGCCGATAGTATGGCTGCAAGAGCCAGTGCTGTATATGTAGCCTCGGCAGAGAGGAGATATTGTATGGTGGCAGAGGTTGCACGATGGCGATACCCCTCCCAAAGGAGAGCAAGCCATAGCGCTCCAAGCAGCAGATTCATTGGCATAGCAAAAAAATAGAGAGGGAACTCCCCAAAGAGCCATTGCGCACCACCAAGGGCGATAACTATAGCAATCACCACCACCCGAGGAACGGTATGTTTTGTCAATCTATTCATTTTGCCACTATTCCGAATGTAAAGATAGTAATTTTTTTGGTAAAAATTTATTATCTTTGCACTATGATGAAAAAATTGGTTAAAAATCTTGGACTTTGGATTCTTGTAGCGATGGTTGCAGGAGTCGTTGCGGGTGTTGTAATGGGTGAGAAGGCAACAATGTTTGCTCCGCTCGGAACACTCTTCATTCAACTTATCAAAATGTTGGTGGTGCCGTTGGTTGCGGTGTCGATTATTTCGGGAGCAGCTTCGCTCGGTAGTAGCCGTTCGGCGGGAAAGATTGGCGTTGTGAGTATCGGAAATATCCTACTTACAACCGTAGTTTCGATTGTTCTTGCAATTATCGCAGGTCTTATATTTAAGCCAGGAGCAGGATTGAGTGCCGAAGGTGTCGCTTCGATTATGGCATCGGCCTCATCGGAGCAGGCCGCTTCGACCAATATCTCGTTCTGGGATACGGTTATAGGAATGATACCAGCAAATCCTATGCAGTCGTTTGCCGAGGGTAACATCTTGCAGATTATTGTATTCGGATTGTTTGTGGGCTTTGGTATCGCCGCCCTCAACGAGGAGAAGCGTTCTAAGGTTATCAATGGAATGAACTATCTGCTCGAAGCCTTGATTTGGTGCATCGGTAAGGTGATGTTGGTGGCTCCGATAGGTGTATTTGGACTGATGGCAGAGGCGGTTGGAACATTCGGTTTTGATGTTCTTGTCAAGGTTGTTAACCTTTTGTGGGTAAATCTCTTAGCGGTGTTGGTTATGGGTCTTGTCATCTACCCTTCGACCGTAGCTCTTCTCTCTAAAGTGGGTATTAAAACCTTCTTCCGCGAGATGTTCCGTCCGCAGATTGTTGCCTTCTCGACTGCCTCGTCAATGGCAACTCTTCCTGTAACTATGGGAGCCTGCGACAATATGGGAGTATCGAAGCAGGTTACAGGCTTTGTTGTGCCACTTGGTGCAACTATCAATATGACGGGCAATGCCATATATTACAGCTTGGTGGCCCTCTTCTTCGCACAGTTCTATGGCATTGAGCTTGGTATGGCTCAATATGTTGCGATTACGGTTACCGCCTCGCTCGGAAGTATTGGTCAGGCGGGCGTGCCAGGTCCTACCTTGATGGTTGTGGCGGTGTTGGCTGCAGCGGGTATTCCGATCGAAGGTCTACCACTCCTCTATGCATTGGACCGTGTGTTCGATATGATTCGCACCGTTTTGAATATTACTGGTGATGCCGCTTGTGCTGTGGTAACAGATAGATTAGCTATTGGAAAGAACAACTAAATAAGAATAAAAAATGAGAAAATTAACCTTTTTGTTGTGCGGTATATTGACTGTTGCAACCCTCTCGGCACAGCAGATTACCGATGAGGCAAAGCGCCGAGCTGCCGAGCTTGTATCGAAGATGACTCTCGAGGAGAAACTCGACTACATAGGAGGTTACAACCGCTTCTATATCCGCCCTATCGAGCGACTCGGTATCCCCGAGATTCGTATGGCTGATGGTCCGCAGGGTGTTCGCAACAACACCAAGAGCACAATGTTTGCTTCGGGTATTGCCGTAGCTGCAACTTGGAACAAGGAGGCTGTTCACAATATGGGTGTAGGTCTTGGTCAGGATTGTCGCGCACGCGGTGTGCATATCTTGCTCGGTCCAGGTGTAAATATCTACCGCTCGCCTCTTTGTGGTCGTAACTTCGAGTATTTCGGCGAGGATCCATACTTGGCAGCCCAGACCGCTGTTCAATATATCAAGGGAGTACAGAGCCAGGGTGTTATGGCTTGTATCAAGCACTACGCTTTGAACAACCAAGAGTGGAATCGCCACCACGTCTCGTCAGATGTAGATGAGCGTACCTTGCACGAGATCTACCTCCCTGCATTCCGTGCAGCAGTAGAGGAGGCTCAGGTTGGTTCGTTGATGGCATCATACAACCTTATCAACTCGGTGCACGCAACCGAAAATACCTACCTCAACATCGATGTTTTGCGTAATATGTGGGGTTTTGAGGGTATTTTGATGTCGGACTGGACAGCAACCTACTCGGCTATCAACTCGGCAAATGGAGGTCTCGACCTCGAGATGCCATCAGGTCGCGTGATGAACTACAAACACCTCGCAGAGGCAATCGCAAATGGTGTTGTGGATGTTCGTACTATCGATACCAAGGTGCAGAATATTCTCCAGACTCTTATCGCCTTCGGCTTCTTCGACCGCCCTCAAAAAGATGAGAAGATTGGTGAGCGCAACCCATTCTCGGATAGTGCATCGCTCGAACTTGCTCGCAATGGCGTTGTAATGCTCAAGAATGATGGTATTCTCCCACTCGAAAAGGGCAAGGTTGCTGTTACGGGTGTTCAATCTAAGACAATTCCTACAGGAGGTGGTAGTGGCTGGGTAAATCCATTCGAGACCTGCTCGGTAACGGAGGGATTGCAGCAGGTAGAGAGCTACAAAACAATCTCGACAGATGATATTTTCTCCTACTCATTGGAGAAAAACTTCTATACCTCGTCAGATCTAAAAACTCCAGGTTTGAAGGCGGAGTGCTTCAATACCAAGAACTGCTCGGGCGAGGCGGTTTGGAGCTACACAGCAAAGTATATCCGTCACAATTGGAAGAAGGGATCGCCTAAGGGTGGTGTTGTTAAGATGGATGGCTTCTCGATTCGTTGGAGTGGAGTCTTCTGCAGCAAGCAGAACGAGGAACTTCTCTTCGAGCTCTCGGGTGACGATGGCTATCGTATGTTTATCGATGACGAGGAGGTTATCTCCGATTGGCGCAACCACGCCAGAACTAAGCGTACCTACCTCTTCAAGGCTAATGCGAATAAGAAGTATAATATTCGCATCGAGTATTTCGACAACTCGAGCGATGCTATGGTGGCATTCCAAATCTACAACAAGGGCTATATCAATCAGAACGCCAAGACATTCAAGGGGGCAGATGCGGTGGTTGTATGTGTAGGTTTCGACTCTTCGACCGAGCGCGAGAATAGTGATCGTACCTTCGAGTTGCCGTACGAGCAGGGCGACTTTATCAAAAAGGTTGCCGCTATCAACCCTAACGTGATTGTGGTTGTAAATGCGGGTGGTGGCTTCGAGATGGAGAGCTGGTTAGACTCCGCAAAGGCTGTTTTGTTGGCTTGGTATCCAGGTCAGAAGGGCGGTCAGGCTATAGCCGAGATTATTTCGGGTAAGCTCTCGCCAAGTGGACACTTGCCTATCTCTATCGAGCGTAAATTGGAGGATAATCCAACCCACGGTAGCTACTATCACAACCTCGATGTAGATACTCGTAAGAGCCCTTATCTTCGCGTAAATTATAAGGAGGGTGTATTCCTCGGCTATCGTGGCTACGACCGCAAGGAGGTTAAGCCTCTCTTCCCATTCGGATTTGGTTTGAGCTACACAACATTCAAGTATAGCAACCTCAAGGTTTCGCCTTCGACCAATGGTTATCTTGTGGAGTTTGATGTTACCAACACGGGCAAGATGGATGGCGCAGAGGTTGCGCAGGTCTATGTAGGCTTCAACGAGAAGAGTGTGCCACACCCTGTGAAGGAGTTGAAGGGCTACGATAAGGTGGAGATCAAGAGCGGTGAAACCCACCACTTTGCCATTGAGGTGCCTTACAATGGGTTGGCATACTACGACATCTTCTCGCACAACTGGGTAGATGCATCGAAGGATGTGACAGTCTATGTAGGTTCGTCATCGGAGGAGATTCACCTCACACAGCAGGTAAAATATTAATATAAGATTATAATGGAGCAGACCGAGTATTTTGATACATTTGAGAACAACCTTTTGCAGGAGTTGATGAAGCTCTCCACATCACACAAGATGTTGGAGGGCACCCTCCTTGCATCTGACGATATTGATGAGCGTTGGAAGGAGTATGCACCCGAGTATATGGCAGACGCTGTACCGCAGGTAAATGCCTTTCCTGCTGCGGCTATTGCCTGGGCAGGATATGTGGGTATGGCTGTGGCACATCGCTGGGACGAGAATTGGGAGCAGTATGCCACTGAGGCGTACGAAAAGTTGCACGGTGAGCAGGGTTTTGACGATATGGACGAGCATATCGTGCAGAACATCTTGGGCTTATCGCTCGATTCGGAGGAGGCGCACAAGATTGAGGAGATGATGCGCCGTTGTGCCAATACGGCAATTACCTATATTCGCCGCGAGGATACCGAGGCGCAAAGCACCAAGGCATTCTATATTTTTGCCCGCACAACTCGCGTCTTGTTCCGCATAGGCGCGGCAATGGAGTTGCACCGCCTTGGCTACAAGTTCGAGAAGGTGAACCTTGCCGAGAACAGCGAATTGGCTAACTAATTTCAATAGCTACAAAAGAGAAGATGTCGGGCAAAACAGCCCGACATCTTTTATTTGTTTATATCTTCGATTAGAAGTGCTTTACCTCTTCGCCAAGTACGGCCGAGAGTAGGTTGTTTGCTGCCGAAGATGCTCCGATGCGGAACAAATCGGTGGTGAGCCACTCCTCGCCCAAGATCTCCTCAACGATGGTGTAGTACAACGCTGCATCCTCAGGGGTGCGAACACCGCCAGCCGCCTTGAAACCAACCTTCACGCCAGTTTTTTCGTGGAATAACTTGATGGCACGACACATCACAACAGCCGCCTCAGGGGTTGCTGCAACATCGATCTTTCCAGTCGAAGTCTTGATAAAGTCGGTACCTGCCAACATCGAAATCAACGAGGCATCGTGAATGAGCTGTGACGACTTCAATGCGCCAGTTTCGAGGATAACCTTCAGGATGGTGTCGTTACCCATCTCCGATTTAATAATCTCAACCTCGGCTGCCGCCTCATCGTAGTTGCCAGTCAAAACCTTACCAACATTGATGACTATATCCACCTCGTCAGCACCATTTTCGATAGCCATAGCCACCTCCAACATCTTCACCTCGAGGAAGGTCTGCGAAGCTGGGAAGCCTGCCGCTACGCTTGTAATACGCATTGGCGAGCCATCAACAGCCAAACCTACGGTCTCCACGAATGAAGGGTAGACGCAGATAGAGGCTACATTTGCCAAGTCGGGATACTTGGTGTAGAAATCCACCGCACGCTGCGCGAATGCCGACACCGACTCCACCGAGTCGTTACAAGTCAAAGTTGTCAAATCGACAGCCGACAATGCAAACGCGTAGACCTCCTTGCGGTGGTTGCGAGTGGAAAGCTCCTTGATGCGAGCCACCTCTGCCGCCACCTCTGCATCGGTCAATGCAGGTGCAAAATCTTGTAACTTTATTTTGTACTCCATATTGTAAACTCTTATTTAATGCCTCTAACATTCTTCTCCCAAGCCCAAGCCGAACGGAGAGTATCGTCGAGCGAGCGCTCTGCCTTCCAGCCGAGCTCCTCGTTTGCGTGGGTGGTGTCAGCCCAAATTGCCACAACATCGCCTGGACGGCGTGGTGCAACCTTGTAGTTGAGCTTCAACTCGTTTACACGCTCGAATGTGTTCACCAACTCCAACACCGATACTGCACGACCTGTGCCAATGTTGAAAATTTCGTAGTTCTCTTTGTTCTTATCGTCAATCATTCGCTGGAGAGCCACAACGTGAGCCTTTGCCAAGTCTACAACATCGATGTAGTCGCGCAAGCACGAGCCATCAGGGGTGTTGTAGTCATCGCCAAATACCGAGAGGCACTCGCGAATGCCCGCTGCGGTCTGGGTGATAAATGGAACGAGATTCTGTGGTACACCGCGTGGCAACTCGCCGATAAGTGCCGATGGGTGTGCACCGATTGGGTTGAAGTAGCGAAGAGCGATACCCTTCAAGCCCTCACCTCCGTATGCAGCCACCGAGTCGCGCAAGATATCCTCGCACATCTGCTTGGTGTTTCCATAAGCCGATGTTGCAGGCTTACGCGGAGTCTGCTCGGTTACAGGGAGTTCGTCAGCCTCGCCATAGACTGTTGCCGACGACGAGAATACAATGTTGTGGCGATTGGTCTCGCGCATCAAGTCGATGATGTTCATAAACGAAACGAGATTGTTGCGGTAGTACTTCATAGGATCTGCAACCGACTCACCTACAGCCTTGTATGCAGCAAAGTGGATTACCGAGTCGAACTCATACTTATCGAATACCTCGCGCTTGAAAGCCTCCTTGTCGCAGCAATCTACGTTGATGAAAGGAACATCTACGCCAGTGATCTTGCGAACACCCTCAACACCCGACATATCCGAGTTCGAGAGGTTGTCAGCAACCACCACATTCAAACCTGCGTTAATCAACTCTACGGCTGTGTGCGAGCCGATGTAGCCTGCACCACCCGATACCAAAACAGTTTTCTTTCCCATATTTTTAGTTGTTTAGTTGTTGTCTGCGTCAAATATCGGAGCATCTCGTCAGATATGCCCACACTTTCTACGCAAAGTTAGAAAATTTTTACTAAATTTGCGTAAAGATTTATAAATTTTTTGGTGTATGAGCAACATTATTACAGCCGAACATATAACCAAACGATTTTCGGCACACACTGCACTCGACGATGTCTCGATCGAGATACCTCAAGGCTCGGTCTATGGATTGCTTGGTCCAAATGGTGCCGGAAAGACTACGCTCATCCGCACAATCAACCGCATAACCCTACCTGATGAGGGTAGAATACTCTTTGATGGTCGCCCAATTGAGCAAAAGGATATATTCCGCATTGGCTACCTTCCTGAGGAGCGAGGCCTCTATCGCAAGATGAAGGTGGGCGAGCAGGCACTCTTCCTTGCTCAGCTCAAAGGTCTGAAGCGTCACGAAGCTTTGCTTCGTCTGCGTGAGTGGTTTACCCGCTTTGGTATCGAGGAGTGGTGGAACAAGAAGGTCGAAGATTTGTCGAAGGGTATGGCTCAAAAAATACAGTTTATCGTTACTGTACTTCACAAACCCGAGTTGCTGATTTTTGACGAGCCATTTTCGGGCTTCGACCCTATAAACGCCAACCTCCTCAAAGAGGAGATTTTGCGATTGCGCGATGAGGGTGCAACGGTTATTTTCTCGACCCATAATATGTCGTCAGTAGAGGAGATTTGCGACCATATAACCCTTATCAACAAGTCGCATAATATCCTTTCGGGCAAGGTCGAGGATATCCGCCGCAAGCACGGAGGAAACATCTTCTTGGCACAGTATAAGGGTGATAATAAGGTTGTTACCGAAAAGTTGCAAAGGGTATGCAATATTCTTGCACACGATGAAAATTCGACCGGTTACTCCTCGCTCAAACTCCATATCGAGCGCAACGAGGATATTCGCTCGGTGGTATCTCTCATCAACGACTCGGTTGAGTTGCGACAGTTCACCGAGATGGTTCCAAGTATGAACGATATTTTTATTCAAGCAGTTAGGAATTAGGAGTTAGGAATTAGGAGTTTTTAGAGATGAGAGACAGTGTAATACAGAAAAAGAGTAAGGCTTTTGCTTTGAGGGTAATTAAGTTGTATAGATATCTAAATGAGCAGAAGAACGAGCATATAATTTCAAGACAGTTGTTGCGCTGCGGTACAAGCATAGGAGCAAACGCAAAAGAGGCGATGTATGCTCAATCAAAAGCAGACTTTACGGCAAAACTATTTATAGCACAAAAAGAGTGTGCAGAAACTGAATATTGGTTAGAACTACTATACGGCAGTGAGTATATAAACAAAAGCGAATTTGATAGTATTTATGAGGATTGTCAGGAGTTGATGAATATGATAGTTGCATCTACAAAAACCCTCCAAGAAAAACAATAACTCCTAACTCCTAATTCCTAACTCCTAACTAAAATAAAAAGTATGAGAAACATTTCACTGATTATCGGTCGCGAATACCGCGAGAGAGTATATAAAAAGTCGTTTATTTTTACTACGATTTTGGTGCCGCTATTTATGATTTTGATGGGTGCGGCACCTACGCTCATTATGGAGTTTGCCGACTCGGAAACTCGCAAGATAACCGTAGTGGACGAGAGTGGTATTGTGGCTCCGCACCTCGAATCGGACGATGAGGTACTATTCGATTTATCGAATAGCGATATAGCCACCACTCTTATTGAGGCTTCGGGAGATGAAAACACTTTCGGCGTATTGTTTATCGGTAAGGATATTATCCAAAACCCGAATGATGCTCGACTCTATACCACTTCATCATCCTCGTTGATGCTCGAGGAGTATATAGCCGACCAGATTGAAAATGTTATCGAGAGCGAGCGTCTCAAGGCCTACAACATCGAAAATATAGACGAGATACTCGAAAAAGTTGAGGCCTCGGTGCATCTTGCCACCTTCCGCACCGACAAAGAGAAGGAGTCGGCAGCTTCGTCTGCTATTGCTTCATCGGTGGTGGGTATGGTGCTTGGTTTTTTGCTCTACTTTATCCTCGCAATCTATGGCGCAATGGTGATGCAGAGCGTTATCGAGGAGAAGAGCTCGCGCATCTTGGAGGTTATGGTTTCGACCGTGCGACCATTCGAGATGTTGATGGGAAAAATACTCGGTATTGCCCTTGTGGCGGCTACGCAGATACTCGTTTGGGGAGTGTTGCTGGTTGTTTTCAGTGCGGTTGTTATGCCGATGCTTATGCCCGAAAATATTATGGAGAGCGTTCTGCAGGTGCAGGCGGGAGCCGATGCTACAGCACTCGCAATGCAGCAAGATATTGCGCCCGAGATGCTTACCGCTATGGCATCGGTGCTCGATACGGGACAGATTGCGTTGGTTGTGGTTATGGTATTGCTCTTTACGATAGGAGGCTTCTTGCTCTACGCTTCGCTCTATGCGGCTATAGGTGCAAGTGTTGACCAAGCGCAAGATGCTCAGCAACTTACAACGATTATCACCTTGCCTATCATTGTGGCATTTGTGGTTACGATGATGATAATGAAAGACCCCAATTCGTCGATAGTTTTTTGGTGCTCGATGATACCTTTCACCTCGCCAATCGTGATGGTGGCTCGCATACCGAGCGGAATAGCGGCGTGGGAGATTGCCTCATCGTTAATTTTGCTCTACGCAACCTTCGTAGTTTGCGTGTGGGGAGCGGCAAAAATCTACAAGATTGGCATCTTTATGCACGGCGCAAAACCGAAGTTGAGTGACCTGTGGAGATGGTTGAAATATTAGAAACGGCTTAAGTTTGATTCACTTTATTCTTTTATGTTATTTACGACTCTTTTTTCTTCTAATTATCGTTATATAGCCACCACTATACGCCTCAAATTAGAAGAAAAAATAGCCACAAAATAGATTATAAAATAATTTTGCGAACAAATTTAAGCCGTTTCTTAGCCAGAGGCTAAAAAATTCAGAATGCAAAATGCAGAATTCAAAATTAAAGTGTACCTTTGCGACATTATAGACGAAAAAATAATAAAAACAGATAGATTTTATGAACGAAAAAATTGTTGCTTTAACGCAAGAAGTTGAGGCTTTTGCGCCGAAATCGTTGGCTGAGGTTGAGGATTTCCGCATCCGAATGGTCGGCAAGAAGGGCGAGATGACAGCCCTTATGGAGGAGTTCAAAACCGTAGCACCAGAACTTAAAAGAGAGTTTGGTCAGAAGTTGAATGCCCTCAAAAACAGCATCTTGGCAAAGATTAACGAGCAGAAGGAGTTGCTCGAAAACCAGCAGGCTTCGGCTCCACAAATAGACGATATGTCACGCCCAGGCTCGGCTGAGCAACTCGGCTCACGCCACCCAATCTCGTTGGTGAAGCAGGAGATTATCGATATCTTCTCGCGCCTTGGCTACACCGTAGCGGATGGTCCCGAGATTGAGGATGACAACCACGTATTCTCTCGCTTGAACTTCCCAATGGAGCATCCTGCACGCGATATGCAGGACACCTTCTTCGTTGAGAAGGCAGGTTCGGAGCCTTCGGCAGACGATGTTTTATTGCGTACCCACACCTCGTCGATTCAGGTGCGTACAATGCAGAACCAACAGCCACCTATCCGCGTAATCTGCCCAGGTCGTGTGTTCCGTAACGAGGCTATCTCCTACCGCGCACACTGTATCTTCCACCAGGTGGAGGGACTCTACATCGACAAGAATGTATCGTTTGCCGATATGAAGCAGTCTTTGCTCTACTTCTCGAAGGAACTCTTCGGCGAGAAGACGCAGATTCGTATGCGCCCATCATACTTCCCATTCACCGAGCCTTCGGCAGAGTTGGATGTATCGTGCAACCTCTGCGGTGGCAAGGGTTGCCCAGTATGTAAGGGAACTGGCTGGTTGGAGATTATGGGTTGCGGTATGGTTGACCCTAATGTTCTGGAGGCTAACGGTATCGACTCGAAGGAGTATTCGGGCTTTGCGTTTGGTATGGGAGTTGAGCGTATTGCAATGTTGAAGTTTGGTGTAAAGGATTTGCGCCTCTACTTCGAGAACGATGTGCGCTTCCTTCACCAGTTCGACTCAGTATTGTAATTAGGGTCGTTAGAGGCGTTAGTGTCGTTAGGGGTATTAAACGCTTTCGGTTTCGGTTTATGAAGAAGGGGTTTGCGATATTGCTTATTGCGTTGTTCTGTTGTGGATTTATTCCCCAGCACAAGGCGGCACGTCAGAGCGCACCCCGCAGAAGCATCTCCGAGCTATATACCGAGGCGATAAAGGCGGTAACAATCCGCAAGGACACCATCAATGCTCTTGGTGCTATAGAGGCGATTTTTCAGCAGGATTCGAACTATGCCCCAGCATTGAGTCTATTGGCTCGCTTGACCAAGAAGCCTCAAAACGCGGTGGAGTACTCCGAAAGGGCCTATCGTCAGGATACCACCAATCGCTACTACTTGGAGGATTATGGTGGTGCGTTGATTAGGGCGAACGAGTACGATAAGGCGGTTGCTGTCTTCGAGAAGATAGTATCGAAGAGTACCGACCCCGACCACTATCGAATCTATGCTCTCCTACTCGACAATAGCAAGCGTACAATCGAGGCTATATCGGTATTGGATAGTGCAGAGATGCGCTTTGGTCGTATTCCGCAACTTGGACGTATGCGCCAGTATTTCCTTATGAAGAGTGGGCAGACTCTTGCTGCCGAGGCTGATGCTCGCAAAGCCATTGAAGATGCCCCATACATAGCAGATAACTATCTTGCGCTTGCCGAGATATATGCCTCCACTCGCCGCGATTCGTTGGCGGTGCAGTCGTTCAAGCGAGCGATAGCTGTAGATACTTTAGCTTTAGAGCCTTGGTTGGCATTGGGTGAATACTATCAGCGTAGAGGCGACAAGGGGGCGTATTTGACCATTTTAGAGCGTCTTTTTATCAACGACCAACTTCCACTCAACTCTAAAATCAATGAGTGGAAATCGCTTGCAAACGACATTAAAGCCTATCGTAAGTTCTTTACGCAGTACGATGCGTTGATTAAGCGACTCTACATCTACTACCCTATGAGCAAAGAGGTGGCAGAGCTCTATGCACAACACCTTATTCGCTTGGGTGATATTGAGTCTGCGTTGACGATGTGCAAGCAACTTATAGATTACAAAACTCCAAAGATTGAGGATTTTACCAAGGTAATAGAGATTGAGAATCATCTTAATCGCCCCGATTCGGTGAAACACTATACCGACCTTGCTTTGACCCTCTTTCCGAAAGATGTGGATCTGCTGCATATGCGTGGAGCTTTGGCTTCGCAACGCAAAGAGTATGACGATGCTATAGCACTCTACAATGAGGCATTGAAACACGCTGATAACGATACTTTACGCAGTACGCTGTGGGGTGCGATTGGCGATGTAGAGCATAACCGTAAAGAAAAGAAACGTTGCTACAAGGCGTACGAGAAGGCGTTGCACCACTTTGCCGACAACACTTCGGTGTTGAATAACTATGCCTACTACCTCTCGCTTGAAGGTCGCAATCTCGAGCGTGCCTTGACAATGATTACTCGTACCTTGGCGCTCTCGGAGAAGAACTCCACCTACCTCGATACTATGGCGTGGGTGCTCTACAAGTTGGGGCGTTACGATGAGGCAAAAAAGTATATGCAGCAGGCGCTTTCGCTCGACCGCGATCAGTCGGCAGAGTTGGCGATGCACTATGGTGACATTCTTCACGCCCTAGGCGAGGATTTTATGGCAAAAACCTATTGGCGAAAGGCGTTGGAGCGTGGGGCTGATAAGAGTGAAGTAGAGAGGCGTCTTTTGCCCGAAAAGGGTGGTGAAACAAAGAAGTAAATGATGTAGTTGCGACAATATATACTAACCCTGGTGTTGCTGTTGATGATGGCTCCTGCACTTGCGCAGACGAGCAAGATTGAGCAGCAGAAGAGGGTTATTGCCAACCTAGAGCGTAGCATTGCGCGCGAGGAGAAGCAGTTGGCGCAACTCAAAAAGAATAAAGCCTCGGCGGAGAAGCAGGTGCGTTCGCTCACCAAGCAGATTGAGAAGAGAAATGCGCTGATTCGTGAAACTACGCGCCAAATCAAGCAACTTACGGCAGAGGTGAATGCATCCGAGAGACGTCTTAAATTACTCGGCGGACAACTCAGCGAACTCGAAGAGAATGCTCGCGAGATTGTCCGTGTTGCCTACCGTAACTATCGCTATCAGAACTATTTGACCTATCTCTTCTCGGCAAAATCATTCTCGGATATGGCTCGTAGAGTGGCGATGTTGCGTGTGGCTACGGAGTATCGTATTAACCAGATAAAGCAGGTCTCGGCAGTGCGTAGAGATGAGCAAGCGGAGCGTAACCTTCTTGCTAAACGCCGTGAGGAACTATCTGCCTCCCTGCGCCGACTCGACAAGCAGCGTGCCTACCTTCGTACCGATATGGCGGCTGCCAAAAAGACTATCAGCAAGATGTCGAGCAAGCAGCAGAGTGTTCTTCGCTCGAAGATGGAGCACGAGGAGAAGCTCAATGCTGCGATTAAGCAGTTGCGCAAACTCACTAAGGGCAACAAGGCGGGAGCTTCGTTCTCGACCAGCACTACGGCACTGAATCTTCCGGTTGTGGGTGGAAAGGTGAAGCGCTACAAGGGTAATATGGCAGAGATTACCGGTAAGGAGGGTGCTGCTGTAACCTCAATCTACGAGGGTAAGGTCGTAGATGTAAAGCGCAATAAGGTTAACAATAAGTACGATATATATATCGCTCACGGTGAGTATATTACATCTTACGCAAACCTCTCGGCAGAGTCGGTTGCCAAGGGTGCAATCGTGCAGAAGGGACAGCGCATAGGCACGATAGGCTCGGCGGTAAATATCTCGACAATGGAGATGGAGTACAAGATTGTATTCGGCATCTATGCCCCATCGCCAGATGTGAAGATGTCGGCAGCAAATTGCTTCAAGAAGTAGTAGATAGGTATTTATTAGACGATGAATAGCGAGGCTAAAACCTCGCTTTTTTTGTGAAAACAACCCCAATATGGCTAAAAGCCATAAGAAAAATTAAAATTTCTCTCGTCTTTAGTCTCTCGTCTCTCGTCTTTTTATTATCTTTGCCCTTTAGTAGAGCAAAAACAATAAAAACAAACATATTATGGCTAAGGATTTCAAAAGATATCTTATCACTTCGGCGTTGCCTTACGCCAATGGTCCCGTGCATATCGGACACCTTGCAGGCGTATATATTCCGTCTGATATCTACACTCGCTACCTCCGTTTGCGTGGTCGCGATGTGATTTCGGTTTGCGGTAGCGACGAGCACGGAGTGCCTATCACAATCAAGGCAAAGAAGGAGGGTATAACCCCTCAGCAGGTGGTAGATCGTTACCACAACATCATCAAAGATTCGTTCGAGAAGTTGGGCATTTCGTTCGACATCTACTCGCGTACAACCTCGCCAACCCACGCAAAGACCGCTTCGGACTTCTTCCGCAAGCTCTATGACGAGGGCAAATTCGTGGAGCAGACCACTGAGCAGTTCTACGATGAGGAGGCTAAATCGTTCCTCGCAGACCGCTACATCAAGGGTACTTGCCCTAAATGTAACGCTGAGGGCGCATATGGCGATCAGTGCGAGGTGTGTGGCTCAACCCTCTCGCCAGAGGAGCTTATCAACCCATATTCAACCCTCTCGGGCGCAACACCAGTAAAGCGCGAAACAAAGCACTGGTACTTGCCACTCGACCAGTATGAGCAGATGCTCCGCGAGTGGATTCTCGAGGGCCATAAGGAGTGGAAATCGAATGTCTACGGTCAGTGCAAGAGCTGGCTCGATGGTGGTTTGTTGCCACGTGCTGTAAGCCGCGACTTGGAGTGGGGTATTCCTGTGCCGGTTGAGGGAGCCGAGGGCAAGGTTCTCTATGTTTGGTTCGATGCGCCAATTGGCTATATCTCTGCTACTAAGGACTTTACGCCAGATTGGGAGAAGTATTGGAAGAGCGAGGATACCAAGCTTGTTCACTTCATCGGTAAGGACAACATCGTATTCCACTGCATCGTTTTCCCTTCGATGTTGAAGGCTCACGGCGACTACATCTTGCCTGAAAATGTACCAAGCAACGAGTTCTTGAACTTGGAGGGTGACAAGATTTCGACTTCTCGCAATTGGGCTGTTTGGTTGCACGAGTACCTCGTTGATTTCCCTGGCAAGGAGGATGTTTTGCGCTACGCTTTGTGTGCAACTGCTCCTGAGACTAAGGATAATGATTTTACTTGGAAAGACTATCAGGCACGCAATAACAACGAGTTGGTTGCAGTGCTCGGAAACTTTGTAAATCGCGCATTGGTACTCACCAAGAAGTATTACGATGGGGTAGTGCCTGCGTGTGGTGAACTCTCTGATTATGACCGAGATACAATCGCAGAGTTGTCGGAAATCAAGGCCTCTTTGGAGAATAATATCGAGAACTACCGTTTCCGTGAGGCGTTGAAGGATGCAATGAACTTCGCTCGTATCGGTAACAAGTATCTTGCCGACTCGGAGCCTTGGAAGTTGATTAAGACAGACGCTGAGCGCGTGAAGACAATTCTCAATATCGCATTGCAGATTACCGCAAATATCGCCGTTGCAATCGAGCCGTTTATGCCATTCTCGGCTGCCAAGATTTTGAATATGTTGGCGTGCGAGAAGTTCGGCTGGGAGCGACTTGGAGCAATGGATTTGTTGTCTGAGGGACATCAGATTGGCGAGCCTTCGCTCCTCTTCGAGAAGATTGAGGACGATGTAATTCAGAAGCAGCTTGACCGTCTTGCCGAGATTAAGAAGCAGAATATGGCTGCTGAGGTTAAGGCAGAGCCACAGAAGGCCGAGTGCACTTTCGATGACTTCCAGAAGATGGATATTCGTGTTTCGACCATCTTGGAGGCGGAGAAGTTGCCAAAGACCA
Organism: Alistipes sp.; assembly: GCA_045659225.1. Classification (GTDB taxonomy): domain Bacteria; phylum Bacteroidota; class Bacteroidia; order Bacteroidales; family Rikenellaceae; genus Alistipes. Next base: position 38,433 of record JAZOWM010000012.1, on the reverse strand, counting down.
AGAAGTTGCTCAAACTTACCATTGATACTGGTATCGACAAGCGAACAATTGTTTCGGGTATTGCCGAGCACTTCTCGCCTGAGGAGTTGATTGGTCAGCAGGTGTTGGTTTTGGTGAACCTCGCACCGCGCGATTTCAAGGGTATTACCACGCAGGGAATGATCCTTATGGCGGAGGATGCAACAGGTGCTTTGCGTTTGTTGCAGCCGAACGAAAAGACCAATAGCGGAGCAATGGTTGGCTAATGTTCCACGGGGAACATCGAGCGACTCGTGCGATTTGTTAAATGATGAAGAAGATGATGAATTGGGACGAACTGAGTTTCGATTTCAATGAGACGGGAGGTGAGAACCTCCGCCGATACTTTAAGAATGGAGAGTGGGGTGCTTCGGAGTGGACGACTTCGGAGTATATCCCTGTTCATATGTGTTCTGCCTGCTTGAACTACGGTTTGCAGGCGTTTGAGGGCATCAAGGCTTTCCGTGGTGTGGATGGTAAGGTGCGAATTTTCCGCCCTTATGCAAACGCAGAGCGAATGGCTGCAGGTGCTCGTAAGTTGTGTCTGCCAATGGTTTCGGCAGATGAGTTTGTCGAGGCTTGCAAGGAGGTTGTGCGCCGAAATCTCGAATTCTTGCCACCATACGAGTCGCAGGCGGCGCTCTATATCCGTCCGGTCTTGTTTGGAACACGCCCACGCTTGACCGTGCGACCATCGAGCGAAGCGGGATTTTGTGTCTTTGCAACGCCCGTAGGACCATATTTCAAAGATGGAATAAAGCCGATTGATGCCATTGTAAACCGTAATCAGGATCGCTCTGCGCCACTTGGTACGGGTGATGTTAAGGTTGGTGGCAACTATGCTTCGAGTATGCTTTCGTATGAGGAGGCCCACGAAATGGGCTATAGCGCGGTGCTTTATACCGAGTCGGTGGAGCATCGTTATATCGAGGAGTGTGGTGCAGCGAACTTTATCGCAATTAAGGGAGATAAGTATATAACACCAAAATCTCCTTCTATTTTGCCTTCTATTACCAACGATTCGTTGATGCAAATTGCTGAGGATAAGGGATTTGTAGTTGAGCAGCGTCCTGTTGATGTTGCGGAATTGCCTACTTTTGATGAGTGTGGAGCTTGTGGTACGGGTGCGATAATTACCCCTCTTGGAAATGTTTTCGATCCTGATACTGGCGAGAAAATTCACTATGGCGACGAGGTCGGCGAGGTGTTGTTAGACCTCTATAAGTCGCTCCAAGATGTGCAATATGGGCGAGTTCCAGACATTCACAACTGGAATGTGATCGTTGATTAGAAGGGTGTTTTCTGCGTTACGCTCGTTTTCGAAATCCTCACATACGCTTAGTATGCTGTGGTTTCTCAAACTTCGCAAGCCTTGAAACCACCTCTTCTAATAAACGATTGGTGTAGAATAGAAAAGGGTTGTTCCACGTGGAACAACCCTTTTTGCCCTAACGACCCTAAAAGCCCCTATCTTCCAAACTTCACCAAAAGCACATTTACATCTGCTGGCGAAACGCCAGGAATGCGCGATGCCTGACCGATTGTTGTTGGTCGAATTCGGCTCAATTTCTGTCGAGCTTCGATGGTTAGCGATTGCATTGTGTTGTAGTCGAACCCTTCAGGGATGGCAATATTCTCCAAACGATGGAGCTTTTCTGCCACTTGACGCTCGCGCTCGATGTAGCCACTATACTTAATTTCAATCTCTGCCTCCTCAATGTCTTGCTCGGTAATTCCGTTCTCTCGGACAAACTTTGCGAGTTTTGGCAACGCTCCGATAAGTCCAGCAAGAGTCAAATCGTTGCGTAGTGCGAGGTCAAAAATCTTTTTTCCTTGCGAAATTTCGGGCAAACCAAGCGAAATTAAGTAGTTTTGAATTTCGCATATTTTGGCGCTTTGTGTGCGACAGTACGAAATAAGCGAATCTACGCGCGATATTTTTTCGTTGAATTTTTCGTATCTCGACTCCGAAATCAAACCCAATTTGTGACCAAGTGGAGTGAGTCTGCGATCGGCATTATCTTGTCGGAGCAAAATTCGATATTCGGCGCGCGAAGTAAACATTCGGTATGGCTCGTCGACTCCCTTCATCACAAGGTCGTCAATCAACACTCCGATATATGCCTCATCGCGTTGTAAGATGATAGGCTCTTTACCCTCAACTCGCAACGATGCGTTGATACCTGCAAGCAGACCCTGCGCAGCAGCCTCTTCGTAGCCCGTTGTACCATTCACTTGACCTGCAAAGTACAGATTATCAATGAGTTTGCTCTCCAACGAGTGCTTCAACTGTGTTGGAGGGAAATAGTCGTACTCGATGGCGTAACCTGTGCGGTAGGCGTGTACCTTCTCCAAGCCCCTAATCTGGTGAAGGGCAGAGAGTTGCACCTCGTATGGCAACGATGACGAGAAGCCATTGAGGTAGTATTCGTTTGTGGTGCGACCCTCGGGTTCGAGGAAGAGCTGGTGTTGCTCTTTGTCGGCGAAGGTGCGCAACTTATCTTCGATGCTTGGGCAGTAACGAGGGCCAATACCCTTGATTGTTCCGTTGAAAAGTGGCGAATCCTCAAAACCTGTGCGGAGGGTGTCGTGGACATCTTGCGAGGTGTAAACCAAGTAGCAAGGCAACTGTTCACGAACAGCCTCGGTCTCGTCAGAGAAGGAGAATTTTGATGGCTTTTCATCGCCCGGCTGCTGCTCCAAAATCGAAAAGTCGATTGTGCGTGCATCGAGTCGAGCAGGGGTTCCCGTTTTCATTCTACCAACCTCAACACCTTGATTTACAAGGCTTTCGGTTACTCCATACGACGCTGCATCTCCTGCACGACCTCCACCGGCATTGTTGCGACCACAGTGCATAAGGCCCGAAAGGAATGTTCCTGCGGTGAGGACTATTGCCTTTGCCTCGAACTCCACGCCCATTTGCGTTTTTATGCCCTTTGCGCGCGGTTTCTCGCCCTCGGTGTCAAAGAGTATCTCCGTAACCGAATCCTGCCAAATAAAGAGGTTTTCGCGGTTTTCGAGGCGGTGTCGCCACTCAGCCGAGAACTGCGCCTTGTCACACTGCGCTCGTGGGCTCCACATCGCAGCACCCTTCGAGCGGTTGAGCATACGGAACTGTATGGTCGAGAGGTCGGTTACGATGCCCGTTTCGCCACCGAGTGCGTCGATTTCGCGCACTATTTGTCCCTTGGCTACGCCACCGATAGCGGGGTTGCACGACATCGCCGCAAACTTGGTCATATCCATCGTTACCAGCAGCGTGCGACAACCTCTGCGAGCCGCCGCCGAAGCCGCCTCACAACCTGCGTGACCTGCACCCACTACAATCACATCGTATTTCTGTACCATAACCTTTTTTAATTCTGCATTTGCTCCAACAGAGCCAGATACTTATCCTCCTTGCGGTGCATCTGCTTCTCGGCGCGAGGAGTCTTGTCCTTCTGGCCGCAGAGGTGCAATACTCCGTGAACGATTACGCGGAGCATCTCTTGGCGTGCCGTAGCACCATACAAACGAGCATTGTCGCGCACAGTCTCGATATCGATAAATATATCGCCAGCGATATAGCCCGCCTTCAAATCGCTATCATCGAAGGTTATGATGTCGGTAAAATAGTCGTGTCCGAGGAACTCGATATTCATCGCACGATGACGCTCCGCCGAGCAGAAAACATAGTTTATCTCGGCAATCTCGTAGTTGCCCTCCTGCTGTGCCACCTCGCGCAACCACTTACGCATAAGTCGCTTTTGTGGCAGGCGGTAGTTGCAGTCATCAGTATAAAATAGAATATCCATAGCGATACAAAGGTAGCAAAAAATTTAGAATTGTATAGCGCAACTCACGCCCAAAGCCTTCGTATTGGCGTAGTACATCGGGGTAGCAACCATTGCTTGGCCCTTGCGTGGAATGTGGAAGATGTGGCGGTTGAGAGGCAACATCCAATATCCTATTCGTGCCGAGAGGATTCCGAAGCCTGCACCTGCCAAGACATCGTTGAACCAGTGGCGACCATTATACATTCGCATAAATCCCACTGTTGCAGCCAAAGCGTAGGCACCCATACCGACACCCCAACCATACTCCGAGCGTACCAATTCGGCTCCCGCAAATGCGGTCATCGTATGTCCCGAAGGGAAGGAGTTGCGAGTGCCTGTGTCGGGGCGAGGCTCGCGCACTATGTGCTTGATACTCTGCGATAAAGCCGTTACGGCAATATATGTTACGGCAGCTACAGCCACACGCTCTCCAAAGGAGTGCTTGGCCTCTAAGCCCATAAAGTCGAGAGTGAGATAGAAGGCTACGGGAACATACTGAACATAGTCGTCGAAGCGGAGCTTTACCCCCTTACTTGTTTCGTAGAGTCCGTTTTTGATGGCGAGGTTTATGCCGCGCATCGGAGCATTCTCTCCAACACCCAAAGCACCTAAGCCGACCAACGCCACGGGAGCCACAAGCTGCTCGGCACGAAAGCGGGTGGAATAGGTTTGGTTCTTCTCCCACCAATTCTCCGAGTATCGCTGGACTTTTACCCTCTCAGAGTCGTTTTTAGCCTCTATTTTACCCCCCCCCTTGGCAACGGCAACAACCGTCGGTGCCGTCAGTAAAATCGCAATAACGACTATTTTTAATATATTATAGACCATTTTTGCTATCATAACGCGACAAAGATATGAATTTTTTATCTTTTCATTCGCTGCGAGGTGTCATATTTATGCTTTTTATTATCTTTGTACCGAGCAAATATATATCTATGGGAAAGAGTTATAAACAGATTGTTAAGGTTATTGCCATTTGTGCTGCATTGGTGGCCGTGGCATTCTTTTTTGGTTACGGAATAGGTAAAATGTTAAAGAATATGTTGAGAGATATCGAGTACCCTGAAACAGCGCGTGAGGGCGTTGTTGACAACTATCACGGAGTGGAGATTGCCGACCCTTATCGCTGGTTGGAGGATGATATGTCGGAGCGCACAGCCGAGTGGGTGAAGGCGCAGAACGAGGTTACATTTGGCTACCTCAATTCGCTCCCGCAGCGCGATGCTATCCGCGAGCGATTGACAGAGTTGTGGAACTACCCTTCGCAGAGTGCTCCGGCAAAGCGTGGCGAGTGGTACTACATCTCGCGTAACAGCGGACTTCAAAATCAGAGCGTTCTCTACCGCAAGCGCAACCTTGCCGATAGTGAGGAGGAGGTATTCTTCGATCCAAACACCCTCTCGGAGGATGGTACCGTGGCGTTGCATGCGGGATCGTTCACTAAGGATGGCAAGTATTTCGCCTATGCTCTTGCTGCTGCAGGTTCGGATTGGGTGGAGATTAAGGTTTTGGATACCGAAACCATGCAACCTCTTGCCGACCACATCAAATGGGTGAAGTTCTCGGGTGCATCGTGGACTCGCGATGGCCGTGGCTTCTACTATAGCGCATACGACGCTCCAAAGGAGGGTGATGCGGTATATTCGGCTCAGAATACCAACCAGAAGGTCTATTTCCACCGCCTTGGCACTACGCAGGCGGAGGATATCCTCATCTTCGAGGATAAGAAGAATCCGCTCCACTACCACCATGGTGGCGAGAGCGAGGATGGCAAGTGGCAGTTTGTTACCTCGTCGGCAGGTACTTCGGGTACACAGATTCTCTATAAGGGCAAGAAGGAGCGCAAATTCCGCGTGTTGTTCGAGGGCTTCGAGTTCGACTATATGATTCTTGATTGCTACGAGGATGAGCTCCTCGTTGTAACAAACGACAACGCACCAAACTACCGTCTTATGGGTGTAAACCTCAATACGGGCGACAAGTACGACATCATCCCTGAGGGCGAGTCGTTGCTCGAGGCTGTAGGTATGGCGGGCAAATACCTCTTTGCCGAGTACCTTATCGATGCGCAGAACAAGATCTTCCAGTATGACCGCAAGGGTAATCTCGTACGCGAGGTTGAGCTTCCGATTATCGGCTCGGTAGGCGGCTTCGACGGCGAAAGAGAGGACAAGGAGGTCTATTATGCTGTGGCAAACTACACCTCGCCAAGCACAATCTACAGCTATGATATCGAGAGTGGCAATAGCGAGCTTTACCACCGCTCGGAGGTGAAGTTCGACTGCGAGAACTATGAGACAAAGCAGCTCTTCTTCGAGAGCAAGGATGGCACCCGTGTGCCGATGTTCGTGTCGCACAAGAAGGGACTGAAATTAGACGGTAACAACCCTTGTTACCTCTACGGATATGGAGGTTTGCAGATTAACCTCACACCTTCGTTCTCAACCACCGCAGCGATGTTTATGGAGCAGGGTGGTGTCTACTGCGTAGTGAACCTTCGTGGCGGCTCGGAGTATGGCGAGGAGTGGCACAAGGGCGGTATGTTGGAGAATAAGCAGAATGTCTTCGACGACTTTATCGCAGCTGCCGAGTATCTCATCAAGGAGGGCTACACTTCGAGCAAGAAATTGGCTATTGCCGGAGGCTCGAATGGAGGTTTGTTGGTGGGTGCTTGTATGACCCAACGCCCTGAGCTATATGCCGTTGCATTGCCGGCAGTGGGTGTGTTGGATATGTTGCGCTACCACCTCTTCACAATAGGTCACGGATGGGTTGTAGAGTATGGCTCATCGGCAAACAAGGAGCAGTTCGAGTACCTTATCAAGTATTCGCCTCTGCACAACTTGCGTGAGGGTGTGGAGTACCCTGCAACACTCGTAACTACGGGTGACCACGACGATAGAGTTGTGCCTGCCCACTCGTTCAAGTTCGCAGCCGAGTTGCAGCACTGCCACAAGGGCGATAACCCTGTGCTTATCCGCATCGACACCAATGCCGGTCACGGTGCAGGCAAGCCAACCTCGAAGCGCATCGAGGAGATTGCCGATACCTTTGCGTTTGTGTTTGAGAACACAAACACAAAGTATAATTGAGAATTGAAAATTGAGAATTGAGAATTATATAGTTTAAGCGCTCCCTATAATCCCTATTACCCCTATTGCCCCTATAATGGTTGCGCCGTGATAAGGGTAGGAGTTCGTAAAACTAAAAAAACCAATGGCTAATAGCTAATGGCTAAAAGCAAAAAATATGGAGGCATTAGAACTACGCAGCAAGAAAGTCTTTGAGTTTCTTGACTCGCACGGAATTAAATACGAGGTCTATTTTCACCCTGAGTCGCCGACTATCGAGATTGCCAAGCAGTATTGGCGCAACGATGGCTCGGTGCATTGCAAAAACCTCTTTTTCCGCAACCACAAGGGCAATCGCCACTACCTGGTATGCTTCGACTGCGACCAAGATATGGCAATTCACGATATGGAGCACCGCCTGCACCAGGGTAAGTTGAGTTTCGCCTCGCCACAGCGTATGGAGCGATATCTCGGCTTAGAGCCGGGCTCGGTATCGCCCTTCGGGCTTATCAACGACGAGGAGAACCATACTCACCTCTTCCTCGACCACAACCTAAAAAATGCTCCAAGTTTGAGCTTCCACCCCAACGACAGCCGAGGTACGGTGGTTATCTCTAACGAGGAGTTTATGCGCTACCTCGAAGCAGTCGGCAACTCGTGGGAGTTTGTGGAGTTGTATTAGTTTAGGGCTTTTAGCCATTGGCCATTGGCTTTTTTAATTGACAGTTAAAAATAACAGCGATGTACACACATCGCTGTTATTTATTTAAGAAATATATCGTCAATGGTAGTAATTATGATACAAAAAATATAATGATTGAGATCACTATAATAATGATACATATTATTGACCACGCTGGCAGGTGTTCTTCTTCTGCTGATCTATTTTCTACAATATTGGTTGAGTGTTCTTGTATTTGTCGTGCAATAAATAATGAGATAGGTTGTGTATCATCACATTGAATAAGAATGGATTGTGATGTTCGAGTCTCTACATCCCAAAAATTTATTACAACATATTGTCTAACCTGTAATTTTTCTTTTGCCTGCAGACCTGACATTCCTCCAACAATCGCGCCTAGTGGTCCCATAATTAAGCCTCCTACAACGGCTCTTCCAATTACGGATTTATTGGTTTGAACAAGTTCGGCAGAAGATGTCTTAACTATATTTATGATTTGAGAGTTGTGAATGTCATACATATTCAAACCACCCCATATTCTTATTCCGTGAGTATGTAGCGTTACTTTCACTTTACCGCTTGGTATTGCAGTAATAGTGTTTTCTGCTTGACTATAAAAACCATCAAATGCCGCATCAAACTTCCAATTAGTAATTTGTTGTCCAATGCGAAGGTCGTCTGGGAAAACTTCTGGACATAAAATGAGTTCTTCCGACACTACAATCTCTGGTTCTGATAGTGTTGTTAACATAGACTCGTTTGTACGGTTTAGAGGTACTCCGCAATTAGGACAACTTATAGCTTTATTGCTAATCTCTTTTCCGCATTCAGGACAATTAATAAGTGACATAATTCTTTATATTTTAAGGTTAAACAAAAAAATAGCGTGCACCATACCTTACACGCTATCAAGGACTACGACATCCCATTGTCTTTGCAAGGCAGGTACACGCATAGCGATACCTTGCCTAACAAGACAATTTACAAACAAGCCCTTTGTATCAAGTGTCGTAGTTCGATAGCGATTAGGCGAATATGTAGCACAAAGATAGAGATTTTTCGATAAACTAAACCAAAAATAGAAAATAAAATATCCGTCATTGCGAGAGCCGCAAGGCTCGTGGCAATCTTCATTATTGTTTTTAATTTAAAAGAGGGAGATTCCCACGGCTTGTTCCAAGCCTCGGAATGACGAGTTGTGTTTTGTGCGTCAAATAGGATTGGATAGGACTTAATAGGAACGGGCTTACGCCCTTGAATAGGAGGTGCACTCCTATCGAATCCTATTAAGCACCGTAGGTGCGAATCCCATTCATTCCCATCTAATCCTATAAAAGTGCGCCACATAACAAAAAAAACTCTCGTCTCTCGTCTCTCGTCTCTCGTCTTTTTATTATCTTTGCACCCAAAGTAACAAGCAAAATATATGAAAGTCTACAAATTTGGAGGTGCCTCGGTACGTCACGCCGAGGGTGTTAGAAACCTCCTCAACATTGTTCGTGATGAGAACGAATTGTTCATCATAGTTTCGGCTATGGGCAAGACCACCAACGCTTTGGAGGAGGTCTTCGATGCTATGCGTAAGGGCGACACCGCCTTCTGCGAGAGCAAAATTGCCGAAATCAAAGCATATCACTACACCACCATCGCCGACCTTTTCGGCTCGGAGGAGCATCGCATCGAGGAGGTTGATGCACTGTTCGAGGCGTTGCGTAAGGCGGTGACAACAAACAAGTTCGAGCGCACTAAGGCGGAGGAGTGGTACGACCACATCGTAGCCTACGGAGAGTTGGTTTCGACAACCATCATCTCGGCATTCCTCAACAAGGAGGGCATCAAAAACAGCTGGATCGATATGCGCAAGTGCTTCCTCACACAGGCTCGCCACAAGGATGCAAATGTGCTGATTGAGGAGTCGAAAACGCCACTTCGCCGTGCGTGTGCAGGTGCAGAGAGTCGCATCTTTGTTGGTCAGGGCTTTATCGGCTCGGCACCCGACGGAACAACCACAACACTTGGTCGCGAGGGTTCGGACTACTCGGCAGCGGTTGTTGCAAACATCCTCAACGCAGAGTCGATGACCGTATGGAAGGATGTGGATGGAATTCTCAATGCCGACCCTAAAATCTTCCCTGATGCGGTGAAGATTGACCACCTCAACTATGTAGATACCATCGAGTTGGCATATAGCGGTGCGCAGATTATCCACCCTAAGACCATCAAGCCGTTGCAGAACAAGAACATACCTTTGTATGTAAAACCTTTCGGCAACAAACTCGCAGCGGGAACAGTGATTGATGGCAATGCAGATACTGTAGCAACACCTACCATCATCGTTAAGCGCAACCAGAGCTTCTTGCGCCTTCGTTCGCGCGATTTGTCGTTCGTATTGGAGGAGAAGTTCCCTATCATCTTTGCGACTTTGGAGCGTTTCCGCATCAAGACTAACCTTATCCACAACACCGCTGTAGAGCTTGGTTTGTGCGTGGAGTCGAGCTGGCACTTGGAGGAGGTTTCGACCGCCTTGCAGGAGGAGGGCTTCAATGTGGAGATTATCTCGAAGGTGGAGCTCTTGACCATTCGTCACTACAACGACGAGTTGCTCAACAAGTATGTGGAGTGCGATGACTTTATCATCAGCCAGCTCACACCTGACACTGTTCGCTACGTTAAACCTTTGTAATTGAAGCGATATGAAAAGAGCTCTTTTTGCCCTTTTGGCAATCTTTGCCTTTGCTTCGGTTGAGGCGGCAAAGCCTATCAAGATTATCTTCGATACCGATATGGGTAACGATGTTGATGATGTGATTGCACTCGATATGCTCTACAAATACCAAGACGAAGGTACTATCAACCTTCTCGGTATTCTCTCGAGCAAGCGCGAGGGTGGTAGCGTGAAGTTTATCGATGCTATGAACACCCTCTATGGCTATCCGAATATCCCTATCGGCATTGCAAAAATCTACCCTGAGGAGGGTTATGTTGATACCGCAACATCGAAGCGTTTGAACTATGCCGACTATGTGGTGGCAAACAACACCTACAAGCACACCGTGAAGGATTGGGATGCACTTCCGGATGGCTACAAGTTGCTCCGCCAGCTCCTCGCAAAGGAGGAGGACAATAGCGTGGTGGTTGTGGCAGTAGGTTTCTCGACCAATTTAGCCCGTATGATGGAGTCGAAGGGTGATGAGCACTCTCCGCTCGGCGGGAAGGAGTTGTTCGCTAAAAAGGTGGAAAAAGTGGTGATTATGGCTGGTAACTTTGTGGAGCAGAAGGCAGAATATAATGTTCGCAAGGATCACTTTGCTGCGGTTAAGTTCTATGCCGAGTGCCCTGTGCCGATGTACTTCACCGACTATCTGCTTGGTCGCACAATCCTCTACCCTTGGCAGGCTATCTACAAGGGCTATAACTATGTGGAGAATCACCCTTGCGTAAAGGCTTTCGAATACTATCAGCAGATGCCTTACAACCGCCCATTGTGGGACCCTACAGCTGTGCTCTTTGCAGCAGAGCCAAAGGGTGGTTATGCTTCGATTTCGAAGGCAGGTATGGTGCAGGTCGATTTCAAGAGCAATACATTCTTTGTCGAGGATAAGGCATCGAATCGCCACTACTACATCGTAAACGACAAGCAGCGAGCAAAGATTATTCGCCGTGTGGAGGAGATTACACTCCGCACTCCGAAGTGCTTTGCTAAATAGAGGTACAATCTATATGAAATAATAAATGGGTGCTTAACGGCTCCCATTTATTATTTTGCTACAACTCTTGACTTACGATACCAAATGGCTTTATATCGACAACTGCACCACCCTTTGAGGTGTTGAGCTTAACCTGTGCCGACTTGCCCATTCGCTCGTTTAGGCGAAGTTGCAACTTACCATTCGCAATCTCTGCCGATGTTATGTCCACATTTGCAGAAGAACACTGCAGAAGTGAACCTTTGGCTGCCATTTTGCCACCCTTGCTTGCGCCTACCACCTCGCGAGTATAGATAGGTACTACAGCCTTGCGAACCTGCTGTAGAGCCTCGCTCTGTTGCCAAGTTCCCTTGTAGGAGTCGAAGATTATGGTGTGGCTATATGTGCCGTGGAAAGGTTCGTGGTACCACGCAGCCTCCTGCTTTACATTTACAGGTGTGACAAATGTGAGAGTTACATCTCTGATAGGTCCACCTACGGTCGATGCTCCGAGGTAGAGAGTCATCTCACCCTTATCGGCATCCACCGAGAAGCCCTGCTCGCCAGTGCGAGGCGTCACTACAAGACCTCCCTCTTTATCCTCCAATGCACACATATTCAACAAGCAGAAGTGTCCCTCGCCACCCTTCGAATACTCGCTCAAACCGAATGGGATGTCGAATATAGTTTTGCAAGGAGAGCCAGTATTGATTACCAAATCGAGACCTCGTGGATCGAACGAACGAGCCTTGCCACCCACTCTACGAATGATTGTAGGGTGAGGAGCTGTGAAGTCGATATTGCAGACCACACGTCCAGACTCTATTACGAAGTGCTGACGCATATGGAGCAACCAATCCAACTGACGGTCTACGATAAGCTCCGAGCCACACACCTTTGTTCGAGTTGCGCCATACTGCTTGGCGGCGCGCCATTCGCCATCACCCTTGCCATCTTTCATATCTGCCAAAGCCTTAATCTGGAATGGAGCAAGGCTTAACTCTGTTTTGCGACCACCCTCGGTGATGATGATCTTATCCTCCGAAGCGGTAATGGAGATGTTGTCGGCAGTGATGGTGTTGCCCTCGCGCCAGCTCTTAACCTCCGCCTTTTCGAGACTCTTTGCGCCGAAAATAGCGTAGCCAAACGATGGCAATTCGCTCTTGAACTCGATGGTATAACCCTCGGCTGTGCGTGTGCATCGGCTGTTGAGGCTCTTGCCTGTAGCATAGTCGTAGATGGCATACGCTTTGTCGCTCTCTATGGTTATGGTGCGCTCAGCCGAGTGCTCCATACAGAGAGCCATAAAGTAGCTATCGTAACCCTTCAACTTTACATTTTGGGCAATCTTATCCATACCATCGTTGATAAGACTCTTCGAGAGCAACGAACTATTGAGCAACGAGGTGTTACGTTCGCTACGCTTCTCGTAGAGTGGATACCAGCCCTTCGAGTCGCTATTCACCGCCCACAAAAGTAGGTGCTCAGCACGCGAGAGTGTGGTGATTTTTCCGTCACGAGTGAGGAACTTTGGCTCAACCTCGGGATAGAGGTCGGCACGCTCAATGTTCCAGGTGAGAGGGTCGTCAATAGTTGTAATATCGTTCTGCGAAATCTCCTTGTCCACGTTCCAATTATTGGTGTGGTGCAACAGTGCGTTAAAGATATTTGCGCTGCGGAAGTCAACCATTGCATAGTCGGTATGCTTCTGGATGATGATGTCGAGAGGGTCGGCTGTCCAACGCGAATAGGTGCCGTGGGCAAGGTCCTTAACCTTTGCCGAGTGGTCTACATACTGCTCCTTGCCAAGACCGAACTTCTCGATATACTCCTTGACTGTAATCCACTCAACCTCAATCTCTTGGTTTGTGGCGTTAAACTCGGCAACTTGTGCGTATGTACGACTAAATTTCTGCGGAATCTCGTAGTCCTCCTCTATGGTAATAAGACTATTTTCGGGAGCAACGAGCACTCTCTCAAGAGGCTTGCTACGGGTGATAGGTACACATACCGAAGAGCTACCGTCCAAGCCAGAAAGACGGAACGGACGCCACGAATCATCGTTGGTGATGATAGGTGTCCACGAGACATTCGAGTTGTTCAAAATCCACGGCAACTGTGGGTGGTAGGCACGCTCCTGGAGGTAGAATCCATCGGTCTTTGCGCCAAGGAAATCCTCTACGATACGAGTACCGAGCAAGGCGCAGCGGTAGTTTGTTTCACCATCCATATTCACATTCACGGGCTCCGAGTAGAATGTTCCCGTAAAGTTCAACTGACCGCGTTTGTGAATCTTCATCGCGTGGTCAAGAACGTGTGGTGCAGCCTGCTTCAACGAGCCAAGAGTCTGTCCCGAGAACTGAAGCTGTCCCTTGAAGTCGGGGTGCTCGTCCATAAAGGTTAGCAGGTTGTCGTAGATAACTGGGAAATCGCGCCACAATGTTGTGATGACATAGCGGTCGTAGTTCATATTGCCGTGCAATATAAAACTCATATAGACCTTGCGCTTGGCTGGTTTCTCGACAGTTTGCGCCGACACTGTACCTACAAGTGCAACGAGTGCAAGTGCTAAAATTGTAAATTTGTTTCTCATAAATATTATTTAATGTTTGAAATGGCCGAATCTATATATCTCTGAATATCAGCTTTTAATCGTTTGTAGAGTGGTGATGAAGTGTAGTTCTCGTTATCGAGCAGTACATCGCGAATCGAACGTAGCGAATTTGAGTAGTTGCTCATCTCGTTTTTCAGCGCAACACCCTCTTTCGATGAGCATATAATATGCGATAGCGACATCTGTCGAAGCTTCTCGCACACACCACTCAATACCGGCAGAACAACATTGTCCATCAATGTGTGGCCGTGCATAAATAGGTAGGTAAGCTCGGGTGTAACACCCTTTTGGGCGATGCGTTCGGCAAAGGCAGGTATGTCGTTTGCCATATCGGGATTTTCCGCCTCGAGCGAAGCTACGCGTTTAGCAACATTGCGCCCCAACCACGCTATGGTGTTCGCTCCATTTTGCTCTATGTCGATATAGCCGATGCGTGCTGCCGACTTGAAATCTGCCAATGGCAACACATTTACCGTATGGCGCGAGGCAGAGTAGGCGTACCACAAAAATAGAGGGTATATCGTGCGCGAGTAATCAGCCATAAACATCTCGAAATCAAAGATGTGGGTATCGTTTTTCACAGCCTTGACACACACATTGTGCAGCGACGGAGCGTAGCAGAGATAGTTTTCGGTGGCGTAGGTGTAGGTGTGGAACATATAGGGTGATTCTACAATCTTACGCGATACCTCATCCTCATCGGAAAAGAGGTAGTCGAAGTCCGAATCCATACACAAAAGCATCTCCTCGGAGGCCTCCTCTGCCATCGAGAGGAGGACTTTTTTACCTTTTGGTAAATCTTTGCGCGTAGGAACCGAAATCTCGAAACGGAGGTATGGGTTTGCAAAGTGGTCGAAGATGCTACGCCAGAAGGCGACATCCTCGTAGCCCTCCACAAAGACCTGCACCAACCTCTTGCCATCGTCAATAGGCAATGAGGCGGGCAGATTCTCCAAATCCACCTTACCTCGCAAGAGAGCTTTAGCTCGTATCTTTTCGAGCATCTCTTCGCGTTTACGTTGTCGGTTGTCCTCGCGTGTTGCCACTCTTTTTTGTGATATTTGTGTACAAATATACAAAATCTGTGTGAGTTGACAAAATAATTATTATTTTTGCAAGGTTAATTTGGGTAATGTAATCTCTTTTAATGAGCTGGGGGCTGATAGCTAAAGGCTAAAATAGATATTATGGCAGATTGGAAAGAGCGTCTTGGAATGGTCTATTCGACAAATCCAGACTTTACATACGATTGTGGAGAGGAGCAGGAGGAGGAGACTCTTGCGCCCGAAAAGCAGAACTTGCGTGTATGGCGCGACACCAAAGGTCGTGGTGGCAAGGTGGCAACTATTGTTCGAGGTTTTGTAGGCTCGGAGAGCGACCTCAACGACTTGGGACGTGCGCTAAAGCAGGGTTGTGGTGTAGGAGGTTCGGTCAAGGAGGGTGAGATTATCATCCAGGGCGACCATCGTGATCGCGTTACAGCATTGCTTATTCAGAAAGGTTATTCGAGAACCAAGAAGGTTTAGATGGGAAGAGTCGTGAGGCATATAGTTTTGGTGGTGGTTGCACTTGTGGCAACCCATATCGCTTCGGCACAATACTACTCGTGGGGTGCCGACCCAACCTATATGCAATGGCGCCAACTCAAGGGCGATAAGATTGATGTCATTTACCCCGATACAGCTCGAGCCTTGGGCTACAAGATGATGTACTACGCTCGCGCTGTGCAACCTGATATTGGATTTGGATTCCGTCACGGCCCAATGAAGATTCCGTTTGTCATTCACCCCGAGAACTTCTCCTCGAATGGATTGGTGATGTGGTTGCCAAAACGTGTGGAGATTCTCTCCTCGCCAGCAGTGAGTGGCTACTCGATGCCGTGGCTCAAGCAGTTGGCGGCTCACGAATACCGTCACGCGGTACAATACAACAACCTAAACAAGGGCTTTGTTCGCGTCTTTAGCTACCTCCTCGGACAGCAGAGTTCTACCATAGGTCTCCTGTTTATGCCGTTGTGGGGTTTGGAGGGAGATGCCACCTTGTCCGAGACGCAGATGTCGTCGTTTGGTCGCGCCCTGCAACCGAGCTTCACAATGCACTACCGCGCTATGGGCAATATTGCTCAGGAGCGCGGATTCAACAAGTGGTTCTGTGGCTCCTATCGCGAATATATCCCCGACCACTACCAACTCGGTTATCAGATTACAGCATACGCCAACACCAAGTATAACGAGAATATCTGGAACAAGATAGTTCGCTACTCGGTGCGTAATCCATACACCATAGCCACTACTTATGTAGCTATGAAGAAGTTTTACAACACCTCCACTACAAAACTCTTTCGCGAAACCTTTGCCGATTTGAACGACTATTGGAACTCGCTGCCATATCAACCGAACAGCTCTACTCAGCTCTCCAAGGAGATTAGTTCGGGCTATATCAAGTATAGCTATCCTCAATATATCGGCTGCAATAAGGCGTTGTCGCTCTACGAGACGCTCGATCGTCCTAAAGCCTTTGTGCTGACCGATAAGAGTAACGGAAAGAATCAACGCGTAGCATATACAGGTGTTGTTTCTACCCGTCCGAGCGAGGTCGTCGGTGGGCGAGTGTGGTGGACCGAGTATCGCCGTAGTGCGCTCTTTGCCGAGCGTATAAACTCCACATTGTGCTATATGGACCTCGAGAATGGTCATACCAAGACTGTTCACCGTCAAGATAAGGCTTTGTATGCAACACCTATGAGCGACAAACGACTCGCCTGGGTGAATTACGCTCCAAATGGCGTTTATACTATCAAGCAGGGTTATATCGACAGACGTATGCGCTACGAGTACGAAGATGTTACGATACCTTCGGATATCGAGATTCACGGCTTGGCATACGACAACTACACCAAAGCTCTCTACTTCCTTGCTACCGATGATAGTGGTATGTGGCTCGGCCGTGTAGGTAAGAATCGCGAGATTGAGCAGGTGACCGAGGGTGCATACATAACCCTAAGCGACCTCCGCGCTAAAGACGGAGTGTTGTACTTCGGTTCGATAGAGTCGGGTAAGGACGAGGTGCATTGCTATGACCTTCGCACCTCGAGAGAGTATCGCATTTCAACCTCGACATACGGCTCTTTTTCACCTATGCCTATGGAGGGTGATGCGGTATTAATGACAACCTATAATCGCTATGGCTATCATCTTGCCGAGCAGGCTGTTAGACGCGACACATTGCCGATGGTGTCATATTCGAAGTTGCCACGTAATGTAGTAAATCCGCAACGCAAGAATTGGGGATTGGTAAACCTCGATACGGTGCGATTTAAGGGGGTGGACTCGATGCTCTTGCAGAGCAAAAAGAGCAACCGCACACTGCGCGATAAACGATACAGCGGACCTGCTCACCTCTTCAATATTCACTCGTGGGCACCAGTGTCGTACGACCCATTTTCACTTGCCGAGGAGGGTGCTTTGGATTTCAATCTTGGAGCTACGATTATGTCGCAGAATATACTATCTACGGCTGACGGATTCCTCACTTGGGGGTGGAATGCAAGCGAGGGAAATGTCTTCAAAGGCGCATTCCGCTACTATGGCTTGGGTGTAAATTTGAGTGTTAATGACACATACGGAGGTACTCAACAACTCTATTCGACTTACCCCTATCTCTAAAATCCATTGTCGGGTAGATACGAGCCGGACTTGCCTGGTGGCAAGGAGGAGTATGTAACAAACCCTGTAACTGGCAAGAAGGAGCTCGTGCTGAACGAAGTACCCGACCGAGGACGCTACTACAACGTAGGACTTATGGCTTCGCTTCCGCTCTATTTCCAAGCGGGATATAGCACACATATCGCTCAATTCTCGGCGGGCTACAACTACTCTAACGGTATGGTCGCTAAGATAGACAGATTATCGGTAGATGTAGGCAAGGGCATAGTTCGAAACATCGCAAAAATAGGTTACAAAGAGGGACTTCATATGTTGCAGTTTGGCGCAGGATACCAACATACTGTGCGCCTTGCTCACAAGGATTTTCAACCTCGTTGGGGACAGATTGTGTCGCTTAATTATGCACTCAACCCTGCCGATGAGAACTTTAGTCATCTCGTCTCGATATACGGAAAGGGCTACTTCCCAGGTATAGTGCGCCATCACTCATTGTCGTTGGCTTTGGCGTTCCAGACATCGCTTAAGGGTTTCGACCACGAGGATGCATTGTCGAACCTCGCCTTCCACTCGGGACGACTCGTGCCACGAGGCTTCTATACTTCAAACATCGAGAATCGTAACTATGTGGCAACCTCCATAAACTACGCATTGCCAGTTTGGTATCCCGATTTAGGCTGTAATGTTATCCACTTCAAGCGTGTTCGCCTTAACATAGGTTTCGATTACGCCTCGTTCGATAGCAAGTTCGCCACCTTGAAGGATAATACAGGTGCCGTAACCACCGATATTGAGCGTATGCGACTCTTCTCTTACGGAGGAGATTTATCGATAGATTTCAACCTATTCCGAATGCCCGATGCTGCGACAACATCGCTGACCCTTTCGGTCTACCAACCGCATGGCAGAAAACGCCCATTTGTATCGGTAGGATTCGGACTACCATTCTAACACAATCTCAATAAAGATTATGCAGACAAAAAAGAAGAATACAACTCGCAAAACCGCACCGAAGAGAGGTGCTACCAAGAGGGGAGGCAAGCGCCGCCAGTTGGTAAAATGGCTGTGGATAGTGGCTATGACTCCGCTTGTGGCACTCGCAACTATGCTGACTCTTACGGCTACGGGGGTGTTTGGAACTATGCCTTCGTTCGAGGAGTTGGAGAATCCAAAGAGCAATCTTGCAACCGAAGTTTATGCGGACAATGGTCAAGTGTTGGGTAGCTTCTTTGTGCAGAATCGCTCCTATGTGCAGTATGGCGACCTCTTTCCCGAGGACGATTCCCAACTTGTTGAGGTTGCAGGTCAGCGTATGCCTCCTATTGCAGCGGCTTTGGTGGCAACCGAGGATGCTCGCTTTTATTCCCATTCGGGTATAGACCTTGTATCGTTGGCTCGTGTTGGTGTCAAGACTATCGCTATGCAACGCTCCTCGCAGGGTGGAGGTAGTACCATCACCCAGCAGTTGGCAAAAAATCTCTTTCCGCGCGGTAAGAGGGGCGAGAACAAGATTGTACGCACGGTAAAACTCGTAGTAGCAAAGTTCAAGGAGTGGATTACTGCCCTGAAACTCGAGTATAACTACACCAAAGAGGAGATTATAGCTATGTACCTCAACACTGTGGAGTACGGCTCCAACGCTTTCGGTATAAAGTCGGCTGCAACCACCTTCTTTGGTAAGACTCCTGCGGAGTTGAACTTGCAGGAGGCGGCAGTGTTGGTGGGTGTGGTGAATGCTCCTACCCGTTACTCCCCTGTACGCAACCCCGAGAATGCTTTGCGCCGCCGAAATACGGTGCTTAAGCGAATCGAAGCGGCAGGAGGAATCACCGCTGCGCAGTACGATTCGTTGGCGGACTTGCCAATTACGTTGAACTATCGCCCTGTGTCGCACAACTACGGTCGTGCCACCTACTTCCGCGAGATGTTGCGCTTGACGATGAATGCCCAACGCCCAAAACGCCGTAACTTCTATACCACTTGGGACTACGAGCAGGCGTGCAAGGAGTATGACGAGAATCCGCTTATTGGCTGGTGCCACAAGAATCGCAAGGCGGATGGCACACCTTACGACATATATCGCGATGGTTTAAAAATCTACACCACCATCAATGCCACAATGCAGGAGTATGCCGAGGCATCGTTGCAGAAGCAGATGGAGAAGGTTATTCAGCCTACGATGGATAGACAGCTCCGCGAAACGGGTAAACTCTTCCAGGATATTACCGAGGAGGAGGGAGAGGCAATTCTCAAGCGTGCAATGCGTAACTCGGACCGCTACCGCAATATGAAGTCGGCGGGAGTTCACGAGAAGGATATTTACGAGAGCTTCAACGAGAGGTGCAAGATGAAGATATTTACCTACGAAGGCGAGGTCGATACTCTCCTCTCTCCACGCGACTCGATACTCCACCACAAGGGTATTATGCGTGGCGCATTTGTGGCTATGGAGCCTCAATCGGGACATATCAAGGCGTATGTGGGCGGTCCTTCGTTCCAATACTTCAAGTACGATATGGCAAAGCAGGGTAAACGTCAGATTGGCTCAACCGTCAAGCCGTTTATCTACACCTTTGCAATCGACCATCTTGGACTCACACCTTGTACTATGGTGCCGAATCTCCCTGTTACAATCGAAACTGCAGTGGGTGCAGCGTGGTCTCCCAAGGAGTCGGTAAATATCGAAAACGATGCAGTTCTTCACCCTTTGCGCTGGGGTTTGGCACACTCTCGAAACAACTATTCGGCTTGGGTTATGAAGCAGGCAAAACAGCCCGAGGCGGTGGCAGATTTTATCCATAATATGGGTATTTTGAGCTTTATCGATCCGGTCTATGCTCTCTGTGTGGGAACTTTCGAATCGAATGTGTATGAGATGGTTAGCGCCTACGCAACCTTTGCGAATGAGGGTGTATATACCTCTCCGATTTTTGTGACTCACATCGAGGATAGACAGGGCAATCTCATCTCCTCGTTCTCCTCTTCGTCCCAAGACGCCATTAGCAAGGAGTCTGCATATACTATGCTCACAATGTTGCAGAATGTCATCACCAGCGGTACAGGTCGCCGTATGGTTTGGGGCTACGATATGCAGGGTGTGGAGATTGCCGGAAAGACTGGTACCACCAACGAAAATCGCGATGCTTGGTTTATGGGTATAACGCCAAAACTCGTTGCAGGAGCGTGGGTTGGAGCCGAAGATCAGCAGATAACTCTTGGTCGCAAGGGCGAAGGTTCGGTTATGGCGTTGCCTATTGTGGGCGACTTCCTACGCAAGTTGCATAACGACCCTAATATACCGATAAACAAGAGCGATAAGTTTGTTCGCCCAGCTATGTGGCAAGCTGTGGAGTGCGAAGATGCCGAAATGCCACAAGCTGTTGAGGCTATAAAGCAGGACGAGTTCTTTGATTAACGGAAAACTTTAAAAAAGACAAGAGACGAGAGAAAAATGCAAAATTAAAAAATAATAAACCTTAACACATCGTGAATTAGTGGAGCGTAGCGACAAGTCCCCCTTTTTCAAAGGGGGATTTAGGAGGAATGTAAAAATGTTGCTACTTCATAATTCCACCATTTTGCAAGACGATAAACTGAAATGAAAAGATAACATTAACAAAAAAACTTAAATAACAACGAATTATGAAGGTAGCTATCGTTGGCGCAAGTGGCGCTGTAGGACAGGAGTTCTTGAAGATTTTAGATGAGCACAACTTCCCACTCGATGAGTTGGTGCTCTTTGGTTCGGCTCGTAGTGCTGGTCAGACACGAGTATTTCGCGGTAAGGAGATAGTTATCAAGGAGTTGCAACACAATGACGACTTCAAGGATATCGACCTTGCATTGGTGTCGGCAGGAGGCTCAATATCTCGTGATTATGCCGAGACAATTACTAAGCACGGTTGCTTGATGATTGATAACTCGAGCTGCTATCGTATGGATGCCGATGTGCCATTGGTAGTGCCAGAGGTGAATGCCGAGGATGCTTTGAATGCTCCACGCCGCATCATCGCAAACCCTAACTGTACAACCATTCAGATGGTGGTTGCATTGAATGCTATCGAGAAGCTCTCGCATATCAAGCGCGTACACGTTTCGACCTACCAGTCGGCAAGTGGTGCAGGTGCGCAGGCTATGGCGGAGTTGGAGGCACAGCACGCATCGTTGGCAAAGGGAGAAGAGCCAATAGTCGAGAAGTTCGCTTATCAGTTGGCTTTCAATGTGATACCACACATCGATGTCTTCACCGACAATGGTTACACCAAGGAGGAGATGAAGATGTTTAACGAGACACAGAAGATTATGCACTCGGATATTGCCGTGTCGGCAACTTGTGTGCGTGTTCCTGTTATGCGTGCTCACTCGGAGAGCATTTGGGTTGAGACCGAGCGCCCAATTTCGGTTGAGGAGGCTCGTCAGGCATTTGCCGAGGCTGAGCGCGTGGTAGTATTGGACAATCCTGCCGAGAAGGAGTATCCAATGCCATTGTTTATCGCTGGCAAGGAGCCTGTATATGTTGGCCGTATCCGCAAGGACCTCACCTGCGAGAATGGTCTCTCGTTCTGGTGCGTTGCTGACCAGATTAAGAAGGGTGCGGCATTGAACGCGGTGCAGATTGCTGAGTGGTTGATTGCCAAGGGTGTTTTGCGCTAAAAAGGTCAAATATTAACGAAAAAAGGGGGTAAAAGTCTAACTTTTACTCTCTTTTGCAATTTTATTTTGGGATTTTCGTTAATTCGTTATAACTTTGTGCGATTTATCGCGTGTATGCGCGTGAAGAGGAGTTAGATAATTATGATTAAGACTGTAGCCAAAACCCTAATTTTGACACTGTGTGCAATGTTTTTTGTAGGCACAGCGAGTGCTCGTGCAGACAAGGAGAGCATTCGTGATAGGGTGGAGCGCGGCAAGAAGGTGGGTATTCAGAAGATTATCAAGAGTGCCGACCCCGATCTAATCTACTCCGAGGGTTTGAAGTATTACAACCGCAATAAGTGGAAGCAGGCAGGAGACCTCTTCGAAGCGAGCGCAGCTTACTTTGTGGGAAATACACAGGAGGACTCAATCTCGTTCTTTGCTGCACGATGCAAGTTCAAGCAGCGTGACTACTCGAATGCGACAGTTGAGCTCGATGAGTTCCGCCGTAAGTTTGGACGCAGCATATTTATCGAAGACGCCGAGGCAATGTTGGCAATGTGTCACTACTACCTTGCTCCCGATGCAACGCGCGACCAGACCATCACTGGTGAGGCTATTGTGGCATTCTCCGAGTTTATCGAGCGTTATCCCAACTCCAAACGAGTAGAGACCTTCTCGGCTTTGATAGTGGAGTTGACCGATAGATTGAAGCAGAAGAGCTACCTCAATGCCTACACCTACTTCAAGATCCAGCGATATAACTCGGCAATAGTAGCCCTACGTAATGCGTTGAAGAGCTATCCCGAGACTCCCTACCGCGAGAAGATACTCTACCTGATTACCGTATCGAACTACAAGGTGGCCCACAACTCGATAGAGGAGAAGAAGGGTGAACGTTATCTGAAAGTTCTCGATTCGTACTACTCATTTATCAACGAGTACCCCGAGTCGAAGTATAGCAAGGAGTTGGAGCGCTACACCAAGGAGGCAAAAGACTATTTGGATAAAAACAACATAGAAAAACAAAAATAAGATGGAGATTAAGAAGAACATTCCGAACAACACCGTAACTCGTAAGCTCGTAGATTTCGACCACGAGACAGGTAATGTTTACAAGAGCATCAATGTTATCGCTCGCCGTGCAAACCAGATTGCAGCAGAGTTGAAGAGCGAGTTGAATCGTAAGCTCGCAGATTTCTCGTCGCCAACCGACACTATGGAGGAGACCTTCGAGAACCGTGAGCAGATTGAGATTTCTCGCTACTACGAGCGTCTTCCAAAGCCGGTGATTATCGCTACCGAGGAGTATCTCGATGACGAGATCTATTTCCGTGACGGAAAGGAGTAGAAACTGTCTAACAAGTTGATTTCGGCGTTACGCTCACTTTTTAATTGCTCACATACGCCCAAGTATGCTCCGCATTAAAAAGTTTCGCAAGCCTTGAAATCCCTCTTGTTATACAATTTCTAACGCATCATCTAAAAGGGTTTTTCATTAAGGAAGAAATAAGATGTTACAGGGCAAACATATTCTGCTCGGTATAACCGGAAGCATAGCGGCATATAAGGCTGCTATGCTTTGTCGTCTTTTGCGTGTGGCAGGAGCGGAGGTTAAGGTGTTGATGACTCCTACAGCTAAGGAGTTTATCACCCCCGTTACGATGGCAACTTTGTCGAAGAATCCTATCGCTGTGGAGTTTTACAACCCCGAGAATGGCGATTGGCATTCGCACATCTCGATGGGCGAGTGGGCCGACTGCTACCTCATAGCACCCGCTACGGCAAACACCATCGCCAAGATGGCATACGGCATTGCCGATAACCTCTTGCTCACAACCTACCTCTCGGCACGCTGTCAGACCGTTGTCGCTCCGGCTATGGATTGCGATATGTTCTGCCACCAAGCGACACAAGATAATCTCGCGAAACTTCGTGAGCGAGGTGTTGTGGTGTTGGAGTCGCCCGAGGGTGAGTTGGCAAGCGGCTTGATGGGCAAAGGTCGTATGATGGAGCCAGAGCAGATTGTTGAGGCTATCGATAAGATGTTTGAGGTGAAGTCGACCTTGGCAGGTAGGCGCGTGATGATTACCGCAGGTGCTACTATCGAGGCGATAGATCCTGTGCGTTACATCTCGAATCACTCGACTGGCAAGATGGGCTACGCTATTGCCGAGAAGTTGGCAAAGCGCGGTGCCGAGGTTGTTTTGGTGAGTGGCAAGAGTGCATTGGCGACACCGCAAGGTGTGCGCCGTGTAGATGTATGCTCGGCAGAGGATATGTACGAGGCTTCAGTAGCGGAGTTCGAGGCTTGCGACTGCGCAGTGATGTGTGCTGCGGTTGCGGACTATACGCCAGTGGTGGTCAGCGAGAGCAAAATCAAGAAGAGTGATGACTCGTTCTCGATAGAGCTTCGCAAGACGAAGGATATCGCTCGTGAGTTGGGCAAGGTGAAGGGTGCGCGCAAGCTTGTGGGCTTTGCGCTTGAGACCGACAATGAGCAGTCGAATGCCGAGAAGAAGTTGGCGGAGAAAAACCTCGATATGATTGTGCTGAACTCGTTGCGTGACGAGGGTGCAGGCTTTGGCCACGACACCAACAAGGTGACATTCATCGACTCGGTTGGTCGTGAGGAGTTGCCACTCCTTTCGAAGGCGGAGGTTGCTGACCGCATTGCCGATAAAATAGAAAACCTTTTAAAATAGGAAAAGTCTGTGCTTAGAAGGCTTGTTGTTGAGAACTACGCTCTAATTGAGTACCTCGAAATCGAGTTCGACTCATCGCTCAATATTATTACGGGCGAGACGGGAGCCGGAAAGTCGATTTTGATGGGTGCTTTGGCGCTGTTACTCGGAGCCAAGAACGACAGCGCAGCAATCAAAGATAACTCTCGCGCTTGTGTTGTCGAGGGTGAGTTCGACATCAAGCGACTTGGCTTGGAGGAGGCTTTCAAGGAGTTGGACATCGAGTACGACCACGAGACAATCATTCGCCGTACCATCTCGCCAAGTGGCAAGAGTAGAGCCTTTGTGAACGACCAGCCAGTGCAACTCTCCGACCTCAAGCAGTTGGGCGCATACCTTATCGACATCCACTCTCAACATCAAAATCTTATTCTCTCTTCGCCACAGTTCCGTATTCGAGCAATCGACACCGAGGCAGGAAATGGAGCATTGCTTGCCGAGTATGGCAACGCATTTTCGGCTCTGCAGGAGGCGCGCCACGCCCTTGCAAAGTTGCAGGAGAGTGCCAAGCGCAATGCCGACGAGGAGGATTGGTTGCGCCACCAGGCAGAGGAGTTGCGAGGAGCAAACCTTCGTGTAGGCGAGATTGAGGAGTTAGAGGCGGAGTTGCGTACGCTCGAAAATGCCGACTCTATCAGCGAGGCGTTGCAGCGAGTAACGCAGTCGCTCGATGAGGAGGTTACGGGTGTATTGACCATACTTCGTGAGGCAGAGAACTCGTTGCGCCGAGTGTCGGAGAACTATGCTGCGGCACCAAGCCTTATCGAGCGAATCCACTCGGCAGCGGTGGAGCTGAAGGATATTTCGGCAACCACATCCTACGACTTGGAGCGTATAGAGGCTAACCCCGAGCGACTCGATGCGGTAAATAGCCGCCTCGACCTTATCTATACACTACAAAGAAAACATCGTTGCGAGGGTATCGAGGAGTTGATAGCCCTGCGCGACAAATATACCGAGCAACTTTCAGCCATTGAGCATAGTGATGAGCTTATCCGCGAGGCGGAGGAGGTAGTGGCAAAGGCAGAGAGTAAGGCTACGGCACTTGCCATAAAGTTGCACGATGCACGAGTAAAGGCTTCGCCAGCACTCTCGAAGTCGGTGGTGGAGATTCTCCACACCGTAGGTATGGCAGATGCCGAGTTCAGGATCGCAGTAACGCCTTGCACACCGACCATCTCGGGTGTGGATGCGGTAGATTTTCTCTTTTCGGCAAATGCTGCGGTTGAGCCTCGAGCGATTGAGAAGATTGCTTCGGGAGGTGAGCTTTCGCGTGTGATGTTGGCGCTCAAGACCACTCTTGCACGTCACCTTGCCTTGCCAACAATCATCTTCGACGAGATTGATACAGGTATTTCGGGCCGCACAGCCAACGATGTGGGCGATATTATCGCACGCTTGGCAGGGTCGATGCAGGTTATAGACATCACCCACTCGCCACAGGTGGCATCGAAGGGCTCGCGCCACTTCCTTGTCTACAAGGAGCAGAGCCGAAGCAATATCCGACCTCTCTCTTCGGAGGAGCGTGTGGAGGAGATTGCAAAGATGCTCTCGGGTGACACTGTCACCGAGGCTGCTCTTGCACAGGCAAAACACCTCTTATCTCTATAAACCTATCCCAAAAAAATGAGACGATTGGCACAAATAGCGACACTCGTTGTGGTTGCATTGCTTTCGGCTTGCAGCAACAAGGAGGTTGTGCGCGATACCGAGCCAATCTACACCCCTCGCTACGCTCAGGGATTTTCGATTGAGCGTGATAAGGCGAGTGGGGAGTTGTTGCTCTGCGTGAAGAATCCATGGCAGGGAGCGGAAGGAGAGCAGTTCTATACTCTACTCAATGTTTCCAATCCGCTAAAGCGCATTATTGCAATGTCTTCGAGCCACGCGGCTATGCTCGATGCTATAGGTTGTGCCGACCGCATTGTTGGGTTGTCGGGTTGTCAATATATCTACGATGCAGAGCTGCGCAGAGCTATCGCCGATGGCAAAATCGGAGAGGTTGGCTACGATGCCTCCTTCAACTTCGAGAAGATGCGAGCACTTAACCCCGATATAATACTGCTCTATGGTGTAGCTGGCGAGGCAAAGGTTATAACCAACAAACTCGAGGAGCTCCGAATACCTTATATTTATATAGGGGAGTATCTTGAGGAGTCTCCACTTGGTAAGGCGGAGTGGGTGGTAGCGTTGTCATACCTATGTGGCTGCGAGGAGAAGGGTAAAAAGTTCTTCGAAGGTGTGGAGGAGCGATATAACGACTTGTGTGAGCAGAAGCACTGCTCGGCGTACAAGCCGCGCGTAATGCTCAATTTGCCATACCGCGACACCTGGTTTATGCCGCCGCATAATAGCTATATGGTGCGACTGATTGAGGATGCAGGAGGAGAGTATATATTAAAGTCGAGAGACGAGAGACGAGAGACGAAAGAACAAAATGCAAAATTAGATAAAGCTAATGGCCAAAAGCCAATGGCCAAAAGCCAAAATTCTTCAACTCCAATCTCTTTGGAGGAGGCGTTGGTATTGGCAATGAAGGCAGATTTTTGGTTGAATCTCGGTCAGATGGCATCAGTTGAGGAGGTTTGTGCTGCGACT
Source organism: Alistipes sp. (assembly GCA_045659225.1). GTDB lineage: Bacteria > Bacteroidota > Bacteroidia > Bacteroidales > Rikenellaceae > Alistipes. The sequence goes on along the minus strand of JAZOWM010000012.1, from coordinate 10,905 downwards.
CCTCGTTTTGCAAAGGTTGATGCGGTGCGCTTTGGTCGCCTCTACAACAATACCAAACGAACCAACGAGAGCCGAGGTAGCGACTTTTGGGAGTCGGGAGCTGTTCGTCCCGACCTTATATTGCAGGACTTGGTGAAGATTCTGCACCACGAAGCCCCAACCGAGGAACTCTACTACTATAAAAAGTTAGGGGAGAGGAGATAGAAGATAGGAGATATGAAGTGTCGAAACACCATACTTTTCACTCTGCTTACTGCGCTATGTGCGGTACTCTTTGTGGTGGATATTGCTGTCGGCTCGGTGGCAATATCACTTTTGGAGGTGGTATCTGCACTCTGCGGTGGAGGCTCGGAGGAGATACGAAGCATAGTATTGGACATTCGCCTTGTGCGAACTGTGGTTGCACTTTTGGCAGGTATGGCACTCTCGGTTAGTGGTTTGCAGATGCAAGTTCTCTTCCGCAATCCATTGGCAGGCCCTTATGTCCTCGGCGTGTCGGCAGGCGCAAGCCTTGGAGTAGCCCTCTTTTTGTTGGGTGCGCCAATCTTTGGTTTTACCATCTCACCAGTGTTCCAAACACTCGGCACAGCGGGTGCTGCGTGGATAGGATCGGCGGTGGTGTTACTCCTCGTTGTGGCACTCTCGCGTAGAATAAAGGATATTATGGTGATGCTCATTCTCGGCATTATGCTCTCGTCGGGCGTGGGTGCAGTAGTGGAGATTTTGCAATATTTCAGCAACGAGGCATCGCTCAAATCGTATGTCGTGTGGACTATGGGCTCGTTGGGCGATGTTACCGCAAACCAACTTGCTTTGCTTGTACCGATTGTGGTGGCGGGCTTGGCTATGGCGGTTGCGGCAATTAAACCTATGAATATGCTCCTGGCGGGCGAGCGTTATGCCGCCTCGATGGGACTCAATATAACTCGTACACGCACGCTTGTGCTCACCGCGACTACCCTCTTGGCGGGTACGGTAACAGCCTTCTGCGGTCCAATAGGCTTTGTGGGCATCGCAGTGCCGCACATAGCACGAATGGTATTCCGCTCGGCTGACCACCGCATATTGCTCCCTGGAACAATTCTCTCGGGAGTGGTGATGTTGCTTGTGGGAGATATTGTGGCGAAGTATTTCACTCTGCCGATAAATACTATAACAGCCCTTATGGGTATTCCGATTGTAATCTATATTGTAGCTCGCAAACGATGATAAGGCTCGATAACATAACCCTTTCGTATGGCTCACGCACAATTCTGCGTGATGTGTCGTTGCACCTCGGCAAAGGAGAATTTTGTGCCCTTGTAGGTCGCAATGGCGCGGGAAAGAGTACCCTCCTCAGAGCATTGACATCGAATGGGAATACGCTGATAGATGGGACTCCACTTGCCGAGCTCGCAGCCGAGAAGTTGGCACAGAGTGTAGCAATCGTTACCACAGAGCGCATTCGTGTTGAGAATATGTTGGTGGAGGATTTGGTGGCTATGGGACGTGCGCCCTACACCAACTGGGTAGGACATCTTCAGGATATTGACCGCGAAATTGTTGGTAAGGCGATAGCGGTGGTTGGAATAAGTGACTTTGCAAAGCGCGAGACCTCCTCTCTCTCGGATGGAGAGTTGCAACGAGCAATGATTGCCCGTGCCATAGCGCAGCAGACACCTATTATTCTGCTCGATGAGCCGACAGCTTTCCTTGATATTCCAACTCGCTTCGAGGTGTGTCGTCTGCTTGCCGACTTGGCGCACAAGGAGGGTAAAACAATACTCTTCTCAACCCACGACTTAGACTCGGCTCTGCCCGTTTGCGACTCGTTTGCAATAATCGAGGATGAAACACTACGTAAGCTCCCTACTGCCGAGGCCTGTGAGGAGATAGAACGAATTTTCAAACAATAAATCAATAAAAACCAAAACAATTATGAAGAGAATTTTGACTTTCGCAATGATGTTGGTTGCTGTAGCAACTGTCTTTGCAGCGCAACCCCGCGCAGAGTATCCTCGTCCTCAGTTCGAGCGTAGCGAATGGGTGAATCTCAACGGTGAGTGGACCTATGAGCTCGACCTTGCAAATACAGGTTTCGAGCGTAGAATCTACGAAAGCAAGGGATTTGGCGATAAGATTATCGTGCCATTCTGCCCTGAGAGTAAGCTTTCGGGTGTTGAGCACAAGGATATCATCACTGGTATCTGGTACCACCGCACCATCCAGGCTCCTAAGGCTTGGAGTGAGAAGAAGATTATGCTCCACTTCGGCGCAGTCTACTATGAGGCTGAGGTCTATGTGGATGGTAAGTTCGTAGGTCGCCACTTCGGAGGATCTTCGCCTTTTGCACTCGATGTGACCAAGTATTTGGCTGATGGCAAGGAGCACGACCTCGTTGTTCGCGCCAATAGCGACCTCCGCCGTAGAACCCAGGGTGCAGGTAAGCAGTCTTTGCGCTCCTACTCGTACGGTTGCGTCTACACACGTACAACAGGTATTTGGCAGACCGTATGGTTGGAGGCTACAAACGACTATTCGCTCGACCATATCCAGGTTATTACCGATATCGATCAGCACCACGTAGTATTTACTCCGCGCTACTATCGCACTATGGCATCGAATACCTTGACCATCAACATTAAGGACAACGGCAAGATCGTAGCAAAGAAGGTTATGCCACAGGTGGAGGGTATGCCTATCATCGTGCCTTTCAAGAAGTATCAGACTTGGTCGCCCGGGAATCCAAAACTCTACGATGTGGAGTATATCATCAGTGACAAGGAGGGTAAGGTACTCGATAAGATCTCGTCGTACCTCGGTATGCGTAAGGTTCACACCGATGGCAATAAGGTATATCTCAACAACCAACCATACTACCAGCGCCTTGTTCTCGATCAGGGATTCTACCCTGATGGTATCTGGACTGCTCCAAGCGATGAGGCTCTCCGCCGCGATATCGAGTTGTCGATGGAGGTAGGTTTCAATGGTGCACGTTTGCACCAGAAGGTGTTTGAGGAGCGTTTCCTCTACTGGGCTGATAAGCTCGGCTACCTCGTTTGGGGTGAGTATGCAAGCTGGGGTAGCGATGTATCGTTGCCTGAGACTGCTCGTAACTTCATCTCGGAGTGGCAGAATATCGTGGTTCGTGACCGCAACCACCCAGCAATCGTCACTTGGACCCCAATGAACGAGACTTGGTATCCTGACAATGTTCAGTACCCACGCTTCGTGAAGGATGTCTACGATGTAACACACATCACCGACCCTACACGCCCAGTAAATACCGCGAGTGGCGGTATCATCACCAACGAGTATGACATCTGCGCTATGCACAACTACGAGCAGGATGGTGCTAAGTTGGCGAAGTCGACCTACAACCCAGAGACTGGTGCGTTCCGTCACAACCGTTCGCGCACACAGGTGTTGTACAAGACTTCGAGCGGTTGCCCAGTTACTGGCGATGTGGTGAACAAGGCAGAGTTTGTCCAGGCTACCTACGATGGTAAGCGTCCATACTTTATCGATGAGTTCGGTGGTATTAAGTGCCTCGAGACAACTCCAGGCGTAGAGTTGGATCAGAAGGGCAAGCCACGCACAGCATCGTGGGGCTATGGTAAGTCGGCAGTTACCCGCGAGGATTTCTACAAGCGTTTGGAGGATCAGGTCGATGCTTTGCTCTGGATTTGCGACAAGGTTTGGGGCTACTGCTACACCCAGCTCACCGATGTCGAGCAGGAGGAGAATGGTATATTCTACTACGACCGCAAGGCAAAGTACGACTCAGCTCGTCTCCGTTCAATCTTCGGCAAAACCCCTAAGAAGTAGTTGACAATTACCTTTTTAGTGGCTGATAATTAGAGAAAAAGCGGTGAAATTCACCGCTTTTTCTTATTTTTTCGCACAATTTTGCATTTTGCATTTTGCATTTTGAATTTTATTCGTACCTTTGCACCGCTAAATACCCACGTAGGGTTATAGCGGTAAGGCCCGTTCGTCTATCGGCTAGGACGCAAGATTTTCATTCTTGAAAGACGAGTTCGACTCTCGTACGGGCTACAAGACTGTGGAAGAAGGGGGGCAAAGCTCTACTCTACACACAGACGGAGTGGTAACACAATGATTTAGGAGAGGACATTAGTCTATCCGAAACCGACCAAGGTCGTGTAGAAAGGGAGGGCAACCCTATAAATGCTCGGGATAGCGCAACCCTAAATGCGTGAAAAAATTAGAATTTAAAAAATAAACAAATAAAAAAAGAAAACTACTATGGCAAATCACAAGTCATCTGAGAAGAGAATCCGCCAGACAGCAACTAAGCGTGCACACAACCGTCTTTATCACAAGACTACTCGTAACGCTATCAAGGCTCTTCGCAACACAACAGAGAAGAGCGCTGCTGAGGCATTGCTTCCAAAGGTAACAGCTATGTTGGACAAGTTGGCTAAGACTAACATCATCCACAAGAACAAGGCTGCTAACCTCAAGAGCGCAGCACAGTTGCACGTAAACACTCTCTAATAGGAGCTTTACTTTCAACCGAAGAATACGGACTGCCCGAAAGGTAGTCCGTTTTTCGTAAGTACAACCGCAAAAAACCAACCATAAAATGAGAAAAAATTTCTTCCTCCTCGTAGCTTTGCTTGTTGCTATCGGTAGCAATGCGCAGGTGACACTGCCAAAGGGACGTAACGTAGAATTTGGCTTGCAGGCGCATCGCGGACTCTCCCATCGCTATCCCGAGAATACAGTTGTTGCATTCCGTGAGGCGGCTAAGGTTCCATATTTCTATGGTATGGAGACCGATGTGCAGATGACAAAGGATGGAGTCCTTGTATGTATGCACGACAAGACTATCGACCGCACCACAAATGGTACAGGTAAGGTTAGTGATTACACTTGGAAGGAGCTGCGTAAGCTTCGTATTGATGGTGGAGATGGTTGGAACGAGAAGTATGCTAACAAGCTTCGCGTACCAACTTTCAAGGAGTATCTCAAGGTGTGCAAGAAGGCAAACCTTGTGCCTTATGTTGAGTTGAAGTTTCTCACCCCTGAGGGTATTCGCAAGACCGTAGAGATGTTGCACGATATGGGTCTTGAGGGTAAGTATGTACTCACCTCGTTCCGCTGGAGATATCTTAAGGAGGCTGCCAAGTATTCAAACGCTCCGCTCGAGTTTATGCACAAGAGGTATACCCCAGAGGTTGTGGACAAACTCAAGGGGGTGAAGAATTGCGTTATTCGACCTATGGCCCGCCGTACCACAAAGGAGCTTGTGGATTATTGTCACTCGCAGGGTTATATAGTCGAGTGCTACGGTCTTCCTTTGCGAGATGCTGCGTATGTTGATAAGCTACGTTCGTGGGGCGTCAAGGGTGGTACCTGCAACGATTATCAGTGGTTAAACCTCGGTAAATAAATAGAAAATGACCAATTCGATTTGGTCATTTTCTATTTATTAGATGGTCGGGAGAGCATTAGCAAGCCTAATATTGTGAAGGCGGTATTTACGAGGAGAATCTCGAAACCAAACTCATAGCCGCATAGAAGTTGCTCCGAGAAGAGGTCTAATATGCCACACATCAATGGCGAGAGTATGAGGACAATAGGTACCCATCTGTCGCGCACCTCCCACTTAAAAAACATTCCGAAAGCAAACAGTCCGAGCAGCGGTCCGAAGGTATAACTCGACATCTTGAAGTAGAGGTTTATCGAACATCCATCGCCCCAAATCTTGAATGCAAAGATTACCAACACCATCAGTGCCGCCATAACAAAATGTACGGCGTGGTGCACCTTTGAGTATCGCTCCTCCGAGAATCGTTTGCGACCGTGTAAAACATCCACCATAAACGATGTGGTGAGAGCTGTGAGAGTACCTCCTATCGAGGAGAATGTCGAAGCCACAACACCTAAGACAAGGAGTATGGTCATAATCATTGGCATCTCCTTGCGCGAGGAGACGAATGCCCAGATCTCATCTGCCGCAACCCCCGAATAACCATTCTTACCCATATAGAGGAAGAAGAATGCACCCAAGATAAGCAACATCGCAAGGAAGCCCATCTGAATCAGAGATGAAAGCACCATATTGCGTTGTGCCGAGCGCCCTGAGTCGCTACTCAAAATTCGTTGCATAAGGTCTTGGTCGAGTCCGGTCGAAGCAATGACAATAAAGAGTCCCGAAAAGAAGAGTTTAAGGAAGTGGCGACTATTATTGATGTCATCAAAGAAAAATATCTGAGTCAGCCCTTGCTCGGAGCTTTGGCGACAGGCCTCAACAAAAGAAAGATCGAGTTTTTGAAGCACAAAAACCATCGAAAACGCCACGCAAGCAACCATACAGAGGGTCTTTATCAGGTCCGCCCAAATCACCGAGGAGATGCCTCCTCGATGAGTGTAGAGCCACGCTAACGCCATAAATGCCGTTATGGTAACCCAAAATGGTATGCCAAGAGGGTCGCTCATTAGACGTTGTAGTACAAGACACACCACAAACACTCTCAATGCCGCACCCAAAATTTTCGCCACAAGAAAAATCCAAGCACCTGTGGTATGTGTAACCACGCCAAAGCGGCTATCGAGATACTCGTAGAGCGAGGTTACGTTGTGGCGATAGTAAAGGGGTATTAACCAATAGGCTATTGCGACATATGCCACAATAAAACCCAAGTTCATCTGCAGATAGGAGAAGGCATCTTGCTCAACCGAACCTGGCAGTGAGATAAACGTAATACCCGTAACTGCGGCACCCACCATCGCAAGTGTCACCAACCACCGTGGATGTTTCTTGGCGGTCAATGCCTCGCGGTTACTGCCCGAAAGGTGCGATACCACAAAGAGCAGTATAATATAGGCAATAACAACAGTTAGGGGTAGTAGGGCGTTCATTTGGATAGTATGTTTTACAATCTATCGAGTACTCGGCGAATAATCTCCACACTCTCGCGAATCTCCTCGTCCGTAATCACAAGCGGAGGTGAGATACGGAATGCGGTAGCGCAATAGAGGAACCAATCGCTCATAATACCCTCCTCCTTGAACATCTCCATCACCTTGAACAGGCGCTCCTCGGTGCCAAGTTCCACAGCCAAGAGTAGTCCACTACGGCGAATCTCGATTACTGCGGGGTGGTCGCGGAGAAGCTCCTCGTAGAGAGCTCCCTTACGCTCAACATCGGCTACGACATTGTGCTCCTTGAGGTAGTGGAAAGCCGCCAAACCCGCTGCACAGCATACGGGGTGACCACCAAAGGTGGTGATATGACCAAGAACAGGGTTCTCCTGCAACGAATCCATAATCTTCTTTGATGCCACAAATGCTCCGAGTGGCATACCTCCGCCAAAGGCTTTGGCGAGGGTTATAATATCGGGTGTTACCCCATACTTCACGCAGGCGAACATATCGCCCGTACGTCCCATACCAGTCTGAATTTCATCGAAGATAAGCAATGCTCCCACCTCGTCACAACGCTTGCGTAGAGCCTGTAAGTACCCCTCTTGTGGAAGGCGTACACCTGCTTCACCTTGCACCGGTTCGCACAATACGCAGGCGGTCTTTTCGGTGATTTGCTGTAGGTCGTCAAACGAGTTAAAATCTAACGCTTTGCAGTCGGGTAAAAGAGGTCGGAATGCATTTTTCCACTCCTCACCCTCGGGCTCGCCCATCATACTCATTGCTCCGTGAGTAGAGCCGTGATAAGCGCGGCGCATCGATATCATCTCGGTACGATGGGTGTAGCGTTTTGCCAACTTCAAAGCCCCCTCCACAGCCTCGGCGCCCGAGTTTAGGAAGTAGACACTCTCCAATGGTTCGGGTGGCGCCTCGGCAATCTCTACGGCATACTCTACCTGAGGTCGCTCGACCATCTCGCCATAGACCATAATGTGCATATATCGCTCCGCCTGGCGTTTCACAGCCTCGACTACGGCAGGATTGGCGTGACCGACATTGCTCACCGACACTCCCGACACAAGGTCGAAGTAGCGTTTACCCTCGGGGGTGTAGAAGAATACTCCCTCGGCACGCTCCACACCCACCAACATAGGTGAAGGCGAAGTTTGTGCTACATTGGCGAGAAACTGACGGCGAAGAATTTGTGTGTTTGACATATCGTTCAACTCTTTGTTCAATACGCAAAGGTACAAATTATAGTGCAGACTGCTAAATAATTTTGACGCAATTGTAATGTTTTTTGCTCCTTTGAAAATAAATTTCTATATTTGTAGTGATGAAAAAGTGACTTTGAGTACCAAAAAAGGAGAAAATAGTAGTGGATATAGTTATAACATTCGTAAATGGTTTAGACCCAATTTGGCAACGCGACTACGAGAAGTACACCAATCAACCCGTGCTGGAGAAGCGTTTTCGCGATTGGGGTACACTTCGCTATCTCTTCCGTGGTATAGCCGAGAATATGCCTTTTATCCGCAAGGTGCACCTTGTGGTTTCGCACGAGAGTCAAGTACCCGAGTGGGTAAATCGTGACGAGGTGGACGTTGTTCTCCACAAGGATATTATCCCTGCCGAGTATCTGCCCGTTTTCAATAGCAACCCCATAGAGATGCACCTTCATCGCATCGAGGATTTGGACGAGGAGTACCTCTACTTCAATGACGATGTGTTCCCTATGATGAAGTGTGAGCCTACCAACTTCTTCCGCAACGGAAAGAGTGTACTTGGTATGTCTCGCCATCTCCTGGCTTGCGATATGTTTAAGCATATTTGTCGCAACTCCGACCATCTTGCGCGCCGAGCCTTAGGGCTTAAACCCGCTTGTCTCTTCTTGCGCCCTCAACATATCTGTACACCTATGTTCAAGAGCGATTGTGAGGAGCTTTACGAGAAGATGAAGGAGGAGATTCTTTCGCGAATGACTCGTACTCGCACTAAGAATAATGTTGCGCAGTACATCTTCCTAAACTATACCTACCTAAAAGGTAGATTGATAAACGAGCGACTCTCCAAGAAGCACTTCTCGGTGGGTGTCAGTTCGGTTAGTAGCCTTACCGAGTTTATCAAAAATCCAACTCGCCAACTCGCCTGCATCAACGATGTGAAGTTGCCAGAGGAGCGCTATTTGGAGCTTCGTAAGGCTCTACTTGGGGCATTCGAGGAGCGTTTCCCTCAAAAATCGAAGTACGAGAGATGAATAATAGCCACAAAATATCGCTAATTGTTCCCATCTACGGAGTGGAGCAATATATCCGTCAATGCGCCGAGAGCGTATTGGCACAGAGCTATCAGGATATTGTGTTTATCTTTGTGAACGATGGTACAAAGGATAACTCAATGGGGGTATTGGAGAGCCTTATCGAGGAGAAATTTGCACACTTGCGCCCTCGCATAGTGATAATAAACAAGGAGAATGGCGGACTTCCTTCGGCTCGTAAAAGCGGTTTAGATGCCGCTACGGGCGAATATATTCTCTTTGTAGATTCGGACGATTGGCTCGAACTTAATGCCGTGGAGAGGGTTGTGGCAGAGGCCGAGCGTACCGATGCCGATTTGGTATATTTCCACCTTGTGAAGGAGTATGAGAATAGGCAGAGCGTAAAATACGAGAAGACATATACTGCAAAGAATAGACGATTGTGGGTACGTAACCTGTTGAACTACAATTCGTATGGTTATACTGTTACAAAGTGTTTCCGCCGCAGATTGTACACCGACAACTTCATTTCGTTCCCCAAGCTCGGTATGCACGAGGATATATATTTGATGGCACAGATAATCTTCTATGCTCAATCTATCTCGCATCTGCCCGAAGTTCTATACCACTACCGTAAGACCAATCCAGCTTCGATGTGCTCGCAGAAGAGGAGTTGGCGCCATTTGACATCCTCGCGCAACCTCTTAGGCTTGTATATTGATTATAAGGATAGGATGAAAGGTAGCCCTGTCGAGGGGGTAATCGATGGCGTAGTTCTGCGTGCTGGTTGGCACTCTATGATTTACGACAGTGACCTCTTTGCGGAGTTTCCGTGGTTGTCGGAGGCTGTGAGCAATGCCAAGTTGAGCCTGCACTATCGCACGCCTCTTCTGTTCCAGATATTTGTGAAGATTTACAATCTCTTCCGCCGCAAGAGATAGTATCCTACAGGATAAAGTTGCGAATATACCACCTTATCACGCGCGCTTTCAATGGAAGGCGCGTTTTTTGTGGTATAAGATCCAGTTTGTGGCACCACGCCAAGGCCTCCGAACGCTGTTCAGGGGTTTGAGCCTTGCTTAGGATATGGCGCAATTTACGTAGGAATGAGTCTGCCGAAGCCGAAGCTACCGTGGACATCTCCTCCGCACTAAAGAGTCCCGAGTGGTTGATAAACTCCAATCGGCAGAGGTTGGCGTATGCAAAGTCGCGATAGGTCCTCCAGCCAAACGAACGGCTGATGCTGCCTTGACGACAGTAGTAGCGGTAGTAGGATCTATTGATAATTGCTCCTTTGCCACAAGCAGCCGTAAAGCGGAAGGTTGAGGCTCTATCCTCGTAGTAGATATTTTCGGGGAAGGAGAGGGCGTCGAACAACTCGCGCTTGAAGAGGTGTGTGCAGACGTAGGCAGGGCTCTTGTCGGTAAGGTTGAGAATGGTCATCTCCTTTGCCGAGAGTATACGTACCTCGCCATCTTCGGGGTAGATATATTTATCGGGGCGATTGTCGAAGACCTTATGCAGGGCAAAACATACCAATCCCAAGTTGTGCTCTACGGCAATGTTGTAGATATCCTCGCACATATTTGGTAAAACCGTATCGTCACTATCCACAAATGCGATATATTCGCCTGTGGCAATCTTCACACCCTCGTTGCGGGCAGTCGAGAGGTCGGCTTTGTCGATGCTTAAGACCTTGATTCTGTCGTCTGTTGTGGCAATCTCGTGACAGAGAGCCAAGGAGTTGTCGGTCGAGCAATTCTCGACTAAAATAA
>JAZOWM010000011.1:0-18317 GCA_045659225.1 Alistipes sp. | reverse complement strand
AGTATACCGAGACCAATCCACACCGTTATGTTGTGGGCTCGCGCGAGGGTTGTATGTTGCGATATGTGAATGGCAAGTTGGAGCTTATAGGTACCCGCCCAATGCGAATTTTCAAGAAGGGCGTTGCAACCTACGAGGTTCAACCAGGTGACGACCTCTCATTCTTGTTGTAAAAAGCTAATGGCTAATGGCCAACGCCGCGATTAAGTGGAGAGCAGAGGTTGCTTGCAAACTATGCCGAAACGCAGCGGTGAAGACCAAAGGTCAACGGCTAATAGCCAAGAATATGCAAACCGAAAAGCAAATACGAGGTGCAATAGGAGAGCAGGCGGCGGTGGATTACCTTCGCCAAAATGGCTTTATGATAGTGGAGCGCAACTACCGCATAGCTCGTAGCGAGGTCGATATTATCGCTTTGCGATGCGATGAACTCCACTTCGTGGAGGTTAAAACTCGCAAGTTTGGCACAATGATTGCTCCCGAGGAGGCTATTAACGAACAGAAGATGCGAGCTATGCGCCGTGCCGCTTCGGCATATATGGCACAGCACCATTGCAATCTCGAGCCTTGTTTTTCGTTGGTCGCGATAGAGATGGTTGGCGAAAGGGTGGAGTCGTTACGATTTATCGAGGATGCTCTACAATATAATTGGTAAGAGAATAGACGAAGAGAATGTGGTTATATAACATCTGTATAATAATCTACGCGAAACTTATTCGCCTTGTTTCGCCCTTCTACTCCAAGGCACGAAAATGGAGTGATGGGCGCAAGGGCTTAATCGAACGTATAGGTTGCAAGATGGCTAATGTCGACAATGTTGTTTGGATACACGTCTCTTCGCTTGGCGATTTCGAACAGGGTAGACCCCTCGTAGACTACATCAAGTCGAACTATCCCGATTACAAGATTCTACTCACCTTCTTCTCGCCTGCAGGCTATGAGGCGCGTATGAGCTATCCAAATGCCGACTTTGTCTACTATATTCCGATTGACACTCGCCGCGAGGTGCGCCGTTTCCTCGATATTGTGCGCCCCAAGGTTGCTATCTTCGTGAAGTACGAGTTTTGGCTCAATATGCTTGTGGAGTTGCATAGGCGAAATATACGCACCTTTATCGTGTCGGCGATCTTCCGCCGTAATTCGATATTCTTCCGACCATTTGGACGAATTTGGCGCAATGCTCTTCACTCGTTCGAGACTCTCTTTGTGCAGGATGAGGCATCGAAGACTTTGCTCGCTGAGATAGGTATAACAAATGTCGAGGTTGCGGGGGATACACGCTTCGATAGAGTGGTTGCTATTGCCGAGTCGGCGGAGCGAGTGGAGGTTGTGGAGCGCTTCAAGGGCGATAATCAACTCTTTGTGGCGGGTTCGACCTGGCGAGCAGACGAGAATATATTGTTGCCACTCATTAACGAGAACCCCGATGTTAAATTCGTTATAGCACCCCACGAGATGGAGGAGCATCGCATAGAGCGCATTCTGCACGATGTGAAGGGTGGCGCAGTTCGCTATTCGCACCTCTCGCAGTGCGACATCCGCGACAAGCAGGTACTTATCCTCGACACAGTCGGACTACTTTCGCGCGCGTATGGCTCGGCAACGTGGTCGTATGTTGGTGGAGGCTTTGGTGCTGGTATCCACAATACTATCGAGGCTGCGGTCTATGGCTTGCCAGTGGCATTTGGTCCTAAGTATCACAAATTCAAGGAGGCGCGCGATCTGATAGCTTTGGGTGTTGGATATTCGGTATCGAATGGTCGCGAGCTCAAGGCGTGGTTCGACTCTCTGCGCTATGATGATAGACAGCTTGCCGAGATTTCCGAGAGGGCAAAGCGATATACTCGCGAGCAGTGCGGCGTGACCGAACATATTGTCAAGAGGATATTTGAATAACTCTTGCTTTGCAAATCTATAGAAAGAGTGTGCTTCAAAACCAATGATGGCACACTCATTTTTTGTTATTTTAGCTGCGATTATTTTCTTTTTTTAGAAATAATTACTACATTTGTAAGGACTATTTGCGAAATTTCAAACTTAAAACTAACTGGTATGAAAAAAATTGCTAAAATTTTTATGGCTGTTGCAGCGATGGTTGCGGTCTCGTGTATCGCCGATGTGACTGAGGACCTTGCTGTAAATGTTGCGGGGGGGGGTAGTACAACTACTATTACGCTTTCGCTTGAGGAGACGCGTACTCAGCTCGGTGAGAAGGCAGAGGGCGTTTACCCGCTCTACTGGAGTGAGGGCGACCAAATCGCAATCAATGGCTCGGCATCGCTCCCACTTGGCGAGGCGGCTGACGGTCAGGCTGCCGCGGTATTTACCTTCGATGGCGAACTTGCCTACCCTTACAATCTCGTCTATCCTGCTCCTGCTGAAGGCGTAGCGGCAGTAACTGAGGGTTGTGTTCCTGTGACATTCTTGGCAACACAGACCTACACCGAGGGTACATTCTGCAATGGCGCAGCACCGATGTATGCCTATGCTGAAGCTGCAGCCGAGGGTGCAGAACAGCTCCCTATCGATATCAAGCACCTTACTGGTGTGCTTCGCTTCGATATTAAGGGTAATGGCGAGACCTTGCAAAAGGTTGTTGTTATTTCGGAGAATGGCGCAATCGCTGGTACCTACGACCTCGATTGTGCAACTGGTGCGCTAACTGTTCAGCCCGACAAAACCTCGAATAACGTAACTCTCAACATCGAGAACGGTTTGACTCTCGGCGAGGAGGTAACATCGCTCTTCCTCACTGTTCCTGCAGGAAAGTACGGTGCTGTTCAAGCTCGTTTCATCACTGCCGACGGTAAGGTTATGGTTGTGAAGTTCTCTTCGTTTGGAGAGAAGGCAATCAAGGCTGGTACAGTTCGTGAGTTCAGCGAGTTTATATTCGCAGAGAATGCTCTCAATGCTGACGACAAAGGCGTATTCGAGATTTACTGTTACGAGGACTTGCAGTCGTTTGCAAGGATTGCAGCAACATTCTATCCTCGTACCGAGGCTAAGTTGATGGCAAACATCGCTATCCCAGAGGGCGAGCAGTGGAAATCTATCGAGGGCTTCACCCACACTTTCAATGGTAACAACTTCGCAATCGACGGATTGAACGCACCTTTGTTCGGCTCTTCGGAGGCTAAGATTCGCGATTTGTCGTTGACAAATGTTGCAGTCGCAGGTCAGGACGACCTCTACTTGGGTACATTCGCAAACATCCTTCACAATGGAGCATTGACAAACTGCTCGGCTGAGGGTACTCTCACCTATGGTGAAAGCCTTGTTGATGGCTCGAATGTCGGTGGTTTGGTAGGTCATATGAAGAACGCTGAGTTCACCAACAATACCAGCCGTGTAAATATCGTTGTTAACGGTGATGTTACCAAACTTGACGAGGCTATCTTGCGCGTGGGAGGTCTTGTAGGTGTACTCTACACTCCTGTTGGCAAGGTTGAGAAGTGCTACAACTATGGCTCAATCGTTGTAAATGGCAAGATTGACCGTATCTATGGCGGTGGTTTGTTCTCATATTGCTGTGCTTCTGCAGAGTTGGTAGATTGCCACAATGAGGGTGAAATTCACTTGCCTACAAACATTCAGAGCACCGCTCATAGCATCGTTGCAGCGCTCGTTGCAGGTATCGACTATTACAACTCTCAGGGTTGCGTATTCAAGGCTACAAACTGCTCGAACAAGGGTAAAATAATCTATGGTGACAAGGGTGGCGAGAGCGTAACCCCAACCACTGGCGAAAACGCGTTCTATACACACTTCGGAGGTATGTTCGGATATACTACCAACCCAAGCGACGCAACAAGCGGTGTGGAGATTACAAATTGTAACAACCACGGCGATATTGAGGTCAATGTAGTGAATGCAGCATCGACTGTTAAGTTGAGCGGTATTATGTCGCAAGTCGCTTCGAATGCAACATTCACAAACTGCCACAACTACGGTAATCTTAGCATATATCAAGGTGCTAAGGGTCAGATATTTATTGCTGGAGGTGTATGCCATATCGTCAATGGTCTTTCTGGCAATCCAGTGATAAATATCAACGACTGTTCGAACGAAGGTAAGCTCTATGTCAGCGATAAGATCTCACACTCTGGCACCCCTTACTATGGTGGATTCACCTCTTATGTAGACAACGCAGTTAAGTGTAACTATAATAAGGTATACAACAATGGTGAGTTGACATTCAAGAGCGTGGCTACTGGTAACAATATGGTCTACACAGGTGGCGTTATTGGTTATCTCGATGCAGCCGTTCTCGAATTAAATATGACCGATTGCGGTAACACTGGCGAGTTGAATTATCTCCACTCATTATCACAAGATAGAAAGAATATGTATATGGGTGGTATCATCGGTCACAATGGAGCTAAGTTGAATCACACATTGACCAACATTACTAACACCGGTAATATCACCGCTGCAGGTTCTACCAACCGCTTCATCTTGGCAGGTTTGGTCGGCAGTACTGCAAACGACCTCCCTCTCGAGAATTGCTCGAATAGCGGAAATATCACTGTTGAGAGCACACAAAGTTTCAACGGTGAGCACGCATGGGTAGCAGGCTTGACAGGTGTTATCTTGGAGACATCCGGAACAAAGGCGATTACTTTGACCAACTGTAACAATAGTGGTGATATCTCGGTTAAGAACACTACATATACTGGTCAGTTGGCAGTTGGTGGCATCAGTGCACAGATGATATATAATAGTAGTAACTCTTACTGCGGTAAGATGTATATCACCGACTGTACAAATACGGGCGATATCACAGTCGAGAATGTGTCGGTTGCTAAGGACTTCTCGGTTGGCGGTATCTTGAGCTCAATCAGCAAGAAAGGCTACGCAGAGATTAAGGCTCCAACTCAGCGCGGTAACATTACAGTTAATATTCCAAGCGCAAATACAGTGGTACATACCGCAATTGGTGGTATCATCGGTAATATGGAGGCAGGAAAGATCGGTAAGAACGATTCGGGTAAGCGCGGTAGTGTATCGGGTCAGATTAAGGTTACCTCGCACGGTGAAGCTTCGGGTCAATGGCACTCAATTGCGGGTATCGTAGGTTTTGTGAATGAGAAGGCTGAGGAGATTGCCGATGTGGATGTGTTGGCCGATGACGAGAGCTGTGTATCTGTCGAGATGACCAAGGCTGCTTGTAATACCTATGTTGCAGGTATGGTGGGATATATTCCTATGGCAATATCTATCAAGAACCTCGTAAATAGCGCTGCTATAAACTACAAGGTTAATGGTCAGAGCACTTCGAACTGTCTGCCGTATGTCAGCGGTGGTTGTGGTCGTACTCTTGCAGCTATTACAATGGACAACTGTACCAACAATGGCGATATCACAGTTGAGGGTACAAAGATGACTGTTGAGTTGGATTGCGGTGGTTTGCTTGCTTGCCACCACACTGCACACGGCCAGCTCAGCAACCTTACCAACAATGGCGACATCCTCATCAAGAAGGGTGACGGCACTTGCGGTATACTCTATATCGCGGGTATTGCAGGTGGTCAGTTGACAGCTTGTACAGCGACTAACTACTTCAGCAACTGTACCAACAATGGCGATATAACCCTTGAGGAGGGCCTCTCTACCACAGGTACAACGGGAAATATCCGCTTGGGTGGTTGCTTCGCTTGGACAAAGCAGTCTTACGACAAAAACATCCGCAACAATGGTGATATCTACATCCACGCAAAGACTACAGGCTCAAATACCCAGCTCCTCCTCGGAGGTGTCTACGGATATAACGCTGCGGGTGCTGCTTCGGATATGGTTGGTGGTTATATCAATACAGGTGATATCATCGTTACAGGTGGTGCAGGTGCTTCATCTACCAACGCATTCGGTAGCGCTATCGGTGGTATCGTAGGTGCATTCTACGGTAATATCTCGAATGCTATAAATACAGGTGATATCAAGTTTACAGGTAGCTCTAACGCTGCAAACTCGACTGTCGGAGGTATCGTAGGTTACTCGACTGCAGCAGGTAAGATCAAAAACTGCCAGCACTATGGTAATATCCAGGCTATCGATATGACAAAGGGTGTTCAGTATCCGAATGTTGGTGCAATCACAGGTTCGATACGCGTTCAGACGACAGGTGGCGGTAAAGCTCGCACAGCGCTCGTAGAGAACTGCCAGCTTGGTGGTACGATAGCAACCGAATACGATTCTAAGGACTTTAGTTGGAATATAATTCCTCTCACCTCGAGCAACTACTATAACTACATCTATGGTAGCGGAGCAACTACCGACTGGACAGGTACTACCAACCATGATGGCTGTTCGCTCCTTCCGGCAAAACCAACAATTCAATAACCCCTAAAAACGTTACGATTATGAGAAATTACGTTAAACCAGAATTTGAGATTTTTGATGTCGTAGCCGAGAGGGGTTACGGCGATAGTGTGGTACTTCCAGGGTTCGGTTCAGAATCGGACGACTTGATTTACTAAAAAGAAATTGCGAAGCTCAAGGGCTTCGCAATTCTTTTAGGGGTACTGGGGGTTCTGGGGACGCTCGCTTTGCTCGCTTTTCTGGGGGTTCTGGGGAAAATGCAAAATGCAAAATTGAATAATTTTTAATTTAAAAAGCTCCTATCTCCTATCTCTTTTTAGTTCTCTCGTCTTAAAATTTCACCTATTGCACGCCATTTATTTTTTTTGTATCTTTGCACCAAATTAGTAGACTATATGAAATTCAAACACATCTCAATAATAGTATTGGTGTTGCTTTTAGCGGACCAGCTTCTCAAGATATGGGTTAAGACAAACTTTCATCTTGGCGAATCGATTGTAGTTATCCCAGATTGGTTCCAGCTGCTCTTTGTCGAGAACAATGGCGCAGCCTTCGGTATGCAGATAGCATCGGCAGGGGGCTTTGATTGGGGCAAACTCGCACTCTCGCTCTTCCGTATTGTTCTTATCGGAGGATTGGGCTACTACACCTACACCCTTGTTCGTCAGACGGCTCCTACAGGTGTGCTTGTGGGCTTGGCTCTTATCATCGCAGGTGCGCTCGGAAACATCCTCGATAGCGCATTCTACGGCTTGATATTCTCGGCATCTACACCTGCAACAATCGCCGAATTTGGCGGTTCGTATGCGCCATTTATGATGGGTAAGGTTGTCGATATGTTCTACTTTCCGCTCTTCCAGTGGAGCAACCACCCCGAGTGGCTGTCGTTCCTCTTCGACTCTCAAGGCTACTTCTTTGGACCAGTATTCAACCTCGCGGATAGCTACATCTCGGTTGCCGTGGTCTATATGCTGATTTTCCAGTACAAGTTCTTCAAATAGAGTTTCTCGCGCGATGCACAAGCCGATACCTCAATTTATCTATAGCAAGGCAAATCAGATCTTTATGATTCTATTTGCCCCCTTCTTTGCGCTGATATTCATCAATATATATCGTCCTTTCGACTTCGATAAGATAGATGAGTTGCTCAATGCCCATATCAACATCTCACACGAAACGGCGGTGTTGCTTATTGCGCTAATAATGGTTCTCAGCGGTATGGCTATTGGCTCCATAAGTCGAGTTATAATGAGCGCATACACCAAGCGTCACCCCCTCTCATATCTTGGGTACATCGTTTGGATCTTGGGAGAGATTGGAGTTATGGCGGCAATTTTCACCCTCTTCACCCTCTTCACCGAGACTACGAAATCGTTGCCTGAGCTATTTCGCAACTCGTTTGTCAAGACAGTGCTTATCGTATTTATCCCATACACCCTCTCGTATATCTATTTTATTCTTCAGGATAAGATGCACGAGCTCAAGGCTCTTCGCCAGCAGATAGAGAAGGACGAAACTGTTCTTCAAAAGGCATATATCCAGATTCACGATGAGAAGGGCGAGATGCGACTCTCGATACGCCGCGAGAACCTCGTATTGATAGAGTCGGCAGACAACTATGTGTGTGTCTACTACATCAATGGCGACAAGCCAAAGAAGGCTATGATACGTAACACCCTTAGCCGCGTAGCCGAACAGCTCGAAGGTACACGCATAGTGCGTTGTCATCGCTCATATATGATAAATCTCGACCACGCAAAAATCTTCCATCGCGACAAAGAGGGGGTATTTATCGAATTGGGAATAGAGAGTATGCCCGATGTTCCAATCTCGCGCACATACGCCGATAATGTGAAGGAGTGGATTGTATGTAAATAGAACAGTAGGTGGTGAAATGAAAATTCGCCACCTATTTTTTATTTTTACCCCCTATAGGAAATTCGCCCCTAAACACCACTCGTTATACCTTAAATTTTAGGTTATGAATATAACACCCGATATTTGCGTCCTCAACAAAACATATCACAAACGAATAGAATAAAATGAGACACTATCTTGACCGTCTACAGGAGTCGATGATTGCGAAGTGGAACACCCCTGCGCTTTCGGACTACAGAGGCGAAACATTTACATTTGCAAACTTCGCAACCGAGATTGCTCGCTTGCACACAATCTACCGTATTGTTGGCGTAAATAAGGCTGATAAGGTGTCGCTTGCCGCAAAAAACAGCTCGCGCTGGGCTATGGCATTCCTTGCTACCACCACCTATCGTGCCGTAGCGGTGCCTATCCTCGCAGACTTTACCCCCGAGGCTATCACCAATCTTACAGCACACTCGGATAGCGTAGTTCTCTTTACCGAGCCTCGCATTTGGGAGGAGATGGAGATTGAGAAGATGCCAGAGGTGCGCGTAGTAATCAACTTGGAGAACTACGATATTCTCTACTTGCGCGATGAGTCGCTACGCAGTAGCATCGAATCGGAGATGGCGAATATTCCAGCCGTCTATAGCGAAGAGAAGAAGCTTGAGATTGTAAATTATGGTTGTGGCGATTTGGACGACCTCGCAATCATCAACTACACTTCGGGTACAACATCGCAGCCTAAGGGCGTGATGCTCACATCGCGCAATATCTCTGCGAATATTGATTTCGCACTCGACAAGATTCCAATCGAGGAGGGCGATAAGATTATCTCGATGTTCCCATTGGCACATATGTATGGTATGGCATTCGAGTTTATCTACCCTGTTTGCGGTGGTGGTCACGTATATTTCCTCGGCAAGACACCTACGCCTACCCTTTTGATGCAGGCATTGGCCGATGTTAAGCCATTCCTTCTTATCACAGTGCCTCTCGTTATCGAAAAGATATTCAAGGGTAAGATTATGCCAATTCTTGGCAAGCCTGCGATGAAGGTACTCACCCACACACCTGGCGTGAATAAGCTCATTTACAACAAGGTTCGCAAGCAGCTCCTCAATACATTCGGAGGAAAGCTTCGCTCTATAATCTTGGGTGGTGCAGCACTCAACCCTAAAATCGAGAAGGTTATCCGCAAGGTCCGCCTCCCTTATACTGTGTGCTATGGTATGACCGAAGGCGCACGTCTTATGGCTTATGCTCCTTGGCAGTCGTTCCGCGCAGGCTCGTGCGGTCGTCCTGTCGATGGCGTAGAGTTGCGCATCGACTCGCCAAATCCTCAAAAGATTGTAGGCGAGATTCAGGCAAAGGGTCCGAATATTACCCTCGGCTACTACAAGAACGAGGAGGCTACAGCTGCCGCATTCACCGCTGATGGATTTTTGCGTACAGGTGACCTCGGAATTATGGATAAGAATGGTAACATCTTTATCAAGGGCCGTAGCAAGTGTATGATTCTCACCGCTTCGGGACAGAATATCTACCCTGAGGAGATTGAGGCGGTACTCAACACCTTGCCGCATATCGCCGAGTCGTTGGTTGTAGGTCGCGACAAGACATTGGTGGCATTGGTAGCCCTTTCGGCAGAGGATTTAGCACTCGATGAGGCTACGATCACCGCAGCGTTGGAGCAGACTCGCCAGGAGGCAAATCAACTCCTCCCTGCCTATAGCCAAATCTCGAAGATTGAGATTGTTCGTGAGGGCTTTGCTCACACTCCAAAGCAGTCTATAAAGAGATTCCTCTACAAATAGGATATTCCAAACCCTATGAATATACGCCGGCTCATAAGAGTTGGCGTATATTTTCTTATATTTATTTTTGAAAATCAAAATAAAATCACTATCTTTGTTTCGGTATATTGGATAGAACCATTGAGAGAGATGAAAAGCAAGGAGATTATAGAGGCTTTGGCTGCTGATGTTGAGCGATTGATGAAGTTGCATAGCGCAGCAATGGAGGAGATCGCGACACTGCGAGAGCAGAGCAACGAGCAGAGTGCCAAGATTCGCTCTTTGCAGGGTAAGCTACGAGATGCTAAAGCCGAAGCAGAGAAAGCTTCGTTGCACGCAGCAATTGCTGGCAGTGTGTCGAATAAGTCTGCGGCACGCTCTCATATCAATCGATTATTGCGGGAGGTTGATGTGTGTATCGAGATGGTTTCGAATCGAATATAACAAGATGTAGACTATGAACGAACGACAGTTAGACATAAAGTTGAATGTTGCAGGTAAGCCTTATGAACTGACTATTGCAGCTCGCAATGAGGAGGTTTACCGTCTTGCTGCGCGTGAGATAAACAATCTTCTCACGACTGCTCAGCAGTCACGCGTAGATGGGTTTGGCGTGCAGGACTATTTGGCTATGGTTGCTGTCGACTTGATGATTTCGAATATCCAACTAAAGCGCAAAAACGATGTCGAAGATGGAGACTTGAAGCTCCTTTCGGAATTGGCTAAGCGCCTATCGAATCATCTCGAGAAGTAGATTCTTGATCGGCGTTGCTCCGACTCCACCAAGCAACAATGGTTCTTTATAGAGAAGGATACCCGCATAGAAAAATCCTTATATTGCGAAACTGAACACTTTTTATATTGGGGTGTACTCTGTCTTCAAAACCAGGGCTTGTAGCCCGCAAGGGTGAGTGCTTTGGCACCGGTGGAAGATTGCGATTTTTGGGAGAGCCTCACAAATGACGATTTCACGGTATTCGTCAATAGAATAAAGGATTTTCTATGCGCTTTTTTATTTTATAGACTTTTAACTTAGTATTAACTTTAACACAATAGAGAAAACAAAACTATGGAAATGACTATTATCATCGCTCTCGCGGCAGTTATCTCGGCCGTAGTCGGAGGTGGTGCAGCATACTACGGAGTGAAACTTCGTGCCAAGGCTATCATCGACAAGGCAGAGCAAGACGGCGAGATGCTGAAAAAGGAGAAAGAGTTGCAAGCGAAGGAGCGCTTTATGCAGCTCAAGAGCGAGCACGACCGCCACGTAAACGAGCGTAACCAAAAGCTCAATCAGAGTGAGCAACGTGCTAAGAACCTCGAAAACCAGTTGCAGAATCAGCAGCGCGATCTCGAGCGTAAGATCTCGGACAATGACCGTCTGAAGGAGAAGATGGAGGCGCAGTTGCAGTCGCCCGAGGAGCGCAAGGCAAAGTTGGCTCAACTTATGAGTGAGCAGAACACTCGTTTGGAGCAGATTTCGGGCATCAGCTCGGAGGAGGCGAAGAACATCCTCATCGAGAATATGAAGGAGGAGGCAAAGAGTGAGGCTGCAGCCTACATCAACGAGACTGTCGAGGAGGCAAAGCTCACCGCCACCAAGGAGGCAAAGCGCATCATCGTAGCTTCGATTCAGCGAGTAGCCACCGAGACTGCTATCGAGAATGCAGTAACCGTGTTCAATATCGAGTCGGACGAGGTCAAGGGCCGCATCATTGGCCGTGAGGGACGTCACATCCGCGCTCTCGAGGCGGCTACAGGCGTTGAGATTATCGTTGACGATACTCCTGAGGCTATCATTTTGAGTTGCTTCGATCCTGTTCGCCGCGAGATTGCTCGTTTGGCTTTGCACCAGCTCGTAACCGATGGCCGTATCCACCCTGCTCGTATCGAGGAGGTGGTTGCCAAGGTTAAGAAGCAGATTGAGGAGGAGATTGTAGAGGTGGGTAAGCGCACCGCAATCGATTTGGGCATCCACGGTTTACATCCAGAGTTGATTCGTCTTATCGGTAAGATGAAGTATCGTTCATCATACGGACAGAACCTCTTGCAGCACGCACGCGAGACTGCAAACTTGGCTGGTATTATGGCAGCAGAGTTGGGCTTGAATCCTAAGACTGCTCGCCGCGCTGGATTGTTACACGATGTTGGTAAGGTGCCTGATGATGAGCCGGAGTTGCCACACGCAATTATCGGTATGAACCTCGCCGAGAAGTACAAGGAGAAGGCAGACGTCTGCAACGCTATCGGTGCTCACCACGATGAGACCGAGATGACATCGATGATTGCACCGATTATTCAGGTGTGCGATGCTATTTCGGGCGCTCGCCCAGGCGCACGCCGCGAGGTTATCGAGTCGTACATCAAGCGATTGAAGGAGATGGAGGGCATCGCACTCTCATATCCTGGCGTTGTTAAGACCTATGCAATCCAGGCAGGTCGTGAGCTTCGCGTAATCGTTGGTGCCGACAAGTTATCGGACGCAGAGAGCGAGAGCTTGTCGCACGATATAGCGAAGAAAATTCAGGACGAGATGACCTACCCAGGACAGGTTAAGATTACGGTTATCCGCGAGACTCGTTCGGTAAGCTACGCTAAATAATCATCAATAAAATAGGTGTGCAGGTCGGCTAAAAAAAATGGCCGACCTGTTTTTATGCCGTTATCTCATTTTTTAATACCTAATTTTTAATTTTTAATTTATATTTTGTATATTTGTAGTACAAATGAAAAGATGTGTGGTATGAAATACAAAAGAATACTTCTAAAATTGAGTGGCGAGTCGTTGCAGGGCGAGCAGAAATATGGTATCTCGATGGAGCAGGCGCGTGTCTACGCACAGCAGATTAAGGAGGCACAAGAGCTTGGCACGGAGATTGGTATTGTAATCGGAGGTGGCAACATCTTCCGCGGTTTGCAGGGCGCAAAGAAGGGCTTTGACCGCGTAAAGGGCGACCAAATGGGTATGTTGGCAACCATTATTAACTCGTTGGCATTACAGGCCGTATTGAATGACGAGGGTGTGAAGTGCAAGGTTTTGACCTCAATCCGTATGGAGCCTATCGGCGAATACTACTCGAAGGACAAGGCGTTGGAGTATATGCGTAAAGGCTATGTAGTGATTATCGGCGGTGGAACATCGAACCCTTACTTCTCGACCGACTCGGCTTCGGCATTGCGTGGCATCGAGATTGAGGCCGATGGCTTCTTCAAGGGCACTCGTGTAGATGGCGTTTACACTGCCGACCCAGAGAAAGATCCTACCGCAACGAAGTTCGATGAGATTTCGTTTGACGAGATCTACGCTCGCAATTTGAAGATTATGGATATGACAGCCTTCACCCTCTGCAAGGAGAATGGTTTGAACATTATCGTTTTCGATATGGACACCCCTGGCAACCTTATGAAGGTGTTGCGTGGCGAGAATATCGGAACATTGGTACATAAATAATTGGGCTAAGGGCTAAAAGCTAAAAACACTATGGCAAGAAGACATCAGAAGAAGAGCACTTGGAGTATGGTTGTGATGGCAATCCTCGCAATCGTTCTCTGCGCAGCATTACTATTTGGCAACTCATTGACAGCCAATGCACAAGATAGACCAACACCCGAGCAGACAACCCTCGTGAAGGTGGGAGATAAAGCACCTGCATTCGAGGTGCAGATGTTCGATGGTTCGACCGTAAAGCTCGCCGACTTGAAGGGCAAGGTTGTATTGTTGAACTTTTGGGCAACTTGGTGTCCTCCGTGCCGTGCGGAGTTGGCTACTGTCGAGAAGGGGCTGATCGAGAAGTTCAAGAGTCAAGAGTTTGTATTCCTCCCCGTTTGGCGTGGCGAGAAGAAGGAGGCCGTAGCGGCATTTCGCGAGAAGATGGGCTACACCTTCCCTATGGGACTCGACTCCGATAGCCGAGTTTACAAGGAGTACGCATCGCAGTATATCCCTCGTAACTTCCTTATCGATAAGGAGGGAAAAATCGTGAAGATTGGTATCGGCTACACTCCGGAGGAGTTCGCAGAGATAGTGAAAGAGATTGAAGAACAATTAAAAAAATAGCAGTTAATATGGATACTAAAACAATTCTTAACGATGCAACCGCTCGTATGCAGAAGACGGTTGATTTCTTGGAGGAATCTTTGGCAAACATTCGTGCAGGCAAGGCTTCGGTCAATGTATTGAATGGCGTATTTGTTGAGTACTATGGCTCGCAGACGCCTGTTTCGGGTGTGGCTTCGGTTACTGTGCCAGACGCAAAGACCATCCTCATTCAGCCTTGGGATAAGAATATGATTCGCCCAATCGAGAAGGCTATTATCGACTCGAACATCGGTCTTACTCCATCGAACAATGGCGAGAGCATTCGTCTTTCGATGCCACCTCTCACCGAGGAGCGCCGAAAGGAGCTCGTAAAGCAATCGAAGGCCGAGGCAGAGAATGCTCGCGTATCGTTGCGTAACGCTCGCCGCGATGCTGTTGAGGCGTTCAAGAAGGCTGTGAAAGATGGTATGCCTGAGGACGAGGGTAAGGACGGAGAAACACAGGTGCAGAAGATTGTTGATAAGTTCAATAAGGCTATTGACGCCGCTTTCGAGAAGAAGGAGAAGGAGATTATGACCGTGTAGTCATTCGCAGATATCCACACAATAAGAGCCACCAATTGGTGGCTCTTATTGTGTTTTAGACGAGAGAACTAAAAAGAGGTAGGAGATAGGAGCTTTTTAAATTAAAAATTATTCAATTTTGCATTTTCCCTATTACCCCTAAAAAGAATTGCGAAGCCCTTGAGCTTCGCAATTCTTTTTTAGTAAATCAAGTCGTCACTTTCAGTTCCGAATCCTGGAAGTACCACACTATCGCCGTAACCCCTCTCGGCTACGACATCAAAAATCTCAAATTCTGGTCTTAAATACTTTTTCATAATCGTAACGTTTTTTTAGGGTTATTACAATGTTGGTTTTGTAGTGATGCAAGTACAACCATCGTAGTTGTCGGTACCTGTCCAGTCGGTAGTTGCTCCGCTACCATAGATGTAGTTATAGTAGTTGCTCGAGGTGAGAGGAGTTGTAATCCAACCTCCATCCTTTTTATCCTCCTCAAGCAATGCGCCACCTACCTGGCAGTTAGTAGCCTTGAGCGAAGATGTACGCTTTGCCGGCATAATCCAACCGAGATTAGCAACTTCTGGGGCGTAGATATTGCAGTAGCATACTGCATTCTCAACACTCCTGTCTGCACCGACAATACCGCCAACATATACAACCTTGCCGGTACCTGTTGAGGATATATTACCGAGGTTTACCATCTTGAGGTTTGTTGGCGGAACCTTAGCCAAAGCGGCCAAAATACCAGCGATACGTACGGTTGAAGTTGACGAAGATGCACCACCATAAGAGATGTTACCCTTGTTTAAGAGTGTGCCTGTAGAGTCGATGGTCCAAGTTGCCGAGTAGTTACCTACCATACCACCAACTTGTACGCTCTTGCTCGATGCAACACTCTTAGGATTGATGGTGAAGTCGCCCGTATTGGTGTAGCCATTGAGTACTTTGAGGTTGCTGCCACCTCCATAGTGACCAACAAGACCTCCAACCTTCAAGTCGCCACCAATGATCGAGCCATCTACTGTTATAGGGGCGTAGTTAGCACAAGTATCAAATGTTACTATTGCGGTAGATGGCGAGAAGTAACCCATCGCACCTGCCGGAAGTGTTGTGCCGCCAGTTACAGCATTTGCAGTGTAGGTGATAGCACCATAGTTGTAGCAACGAACAAATGTTGCGGTGCTTCTTCCGCTTGGAAGCAGACCTGCCAAATATGCATTCTTGGTCGTTCCGTCGAGAGTCATCGAACCCTTAGTGTAGGTTGTGTCGTCGGCCGAACCATTTACGCAATCTACAATCTCCTTACACTCGTGAACCAAACCGCCAATAAATACATTGCTATTGCTTGAGCCGTTGTAGGTGATGGTGCCGAGGTGCTGCGACTTCTCCAAAGAGCAGTCGATTCCGTAGGTGACAAGTCCAGCTACGACCATATTGTTCTTGTAGGTACCACTAATCTCGATGTCCAACTCGCTGGTGAGGTTCGAGAATCTCTTGGTAGATGTGGTGTAACCAACAAATCCTGCAATGTCGATATCATTGTTGCTGCCATTGCCGGTGATTGCAGCCTCCATATTGAGGTTTATCTTCATCTTACCCGATATTGAGCAATCTCTAACCACAGCATCTGCATTGTTGATGCGGCAAGCAAGAGCTGCATACTCAGCCTTAATATCGGTAATCTCGATATCTACATCTTTGAGATTTAAGTCCGATATAGAACCACTGATAGTACCGCAAAGAGGTGCAGTCAAGCCTGTAATAGTCTTGCCGTTACCGTGGATATTACCTGCAAATCCCTCAATCGGAGTCCACGCCTCGCCAGTCATATTGATATCGGCAGCGATAGAA
The DNA here is from genome assembly GCA_045659225.1 of Alistipes sp. Lineage (GTDB taxonomy): Bacteria > Bacteroidota > Bacteroidia > Bacteroidales > Rikenellaceae > Alistipes. The sequence continues at coordinate 1,890 of JAZOWM010000011.1, read as the reverse complement.
ATATCGGTAGTTGTTGTTGCTGCAATCTCGGCAAATGCCAACAATGAATCTGCATCGCTGATAGTGATTGGTATAACCATAGGAATAGCATCAATGCTCGAGATGTAACCGCATCGGTTTGCAAGTGCAATGGCAGATGTAACGCCCGAGTTATGGATATAATTGTAGTAGTTTGACTCGTCAAGGGTGATAACCTCTGTGCCCTTCTTCTGAATAGTACCTCCGCAGTGGCTGTTGAGAATAGGGTAAGATTTGCTATAAGCACCGCTTGCAATCATACCCACATTGTCGGCGGTTGTAGCTTTAATGTTGCAGAAGCATCGAGCATCCTCCAACTTCTTACTACTATTTCCGTAGATACCTCCTACAGCCAATGTTGGTGCAGTACCCGTAACGGTAATATCGCCTGTGTTGACAAACTTCAAAGATCCGTTAGGGAAAACCTTCGCAGATGCTGCAACAATACCTGCAACTCGGGTAATACCAGATGTCGCCTTACCTGAATAGGTAATGTGGCCTTCGTTCTTGATAACGCCTGTCGATTCTGTTGTGATTTCGGTTGAGTAGTTTGCGACAAAGCCTGCAACCTGTATATTGTCAAGGCAATCCTTAGGATTGATGTTTATAGCACCACGGTTGATAAATCCGTTCTTGACGGTAACGGTTCCGCTTGTCATAATCTGACCAATGAATCCACCAACGCGAGGACCTGAAGCCTTCACGTGCGACTGCTCAATAGCCAACTCGCCATTGTTCTCGCAAGAGTCAAAGGTTGGAGATGCATTTTGGCTTAAACCGCTGATACCTCCCATAAATATCTGGTTAGAGGTCGTATTCTCGGTTGTGTAAACTTTACCGTAGTTCACACATTTTGTCATTGTCTGGCCATTCGTTGCAAGAGCGACAATACCTCCAATGCGGATAGGACCACATACTCCGTTTACAATAAGATGACCCTTGCTATTGTCGGTAGGAGAACCATTTTGGCAATTTGTGAGATTCTTACAGGTCTGTACGATACCACCGATGCGAAGATCCTCGCACTGGCTACCAGCGTATTCGATAGTTCCCAAATGCTTTACATCCTCGAGCGCTCCGCTGTGAGAGAACATTATACCGTTAGCATACAATTGGTTGGTAATTTTTCCTGTAACCTTAATATACAACTCGCTTGTGAGATTCGAGAACTTCTTGGTTGATGCCGATGTATTGAAGAAACCTGCGATATGTGTCGAAGCTGTATCGAGGACTACGGTTAAAGAGCCGCTGATATAGCAGTTCTCAACTACCGCATCTGTTGCTGTGATCTTCTCTGCTAAAACTCCAAAGTTGGTTTTGTTGTTTGCTACAATCGCAACATCAACAAGCTTTACATTCTTAATTTCGGTTGCAGCAGTCTCGCTAAAGAGAGGCGCAGTCAAGCCCTTAATCTCGAAGTTACCACCGTCGAATGCGTGAGCAAAGCCCTCAATAGGAGTCCAGTCGTAGCCGGTCATATCTACATTGCCTATAACTTTTGCCGAGGTGTATGGCTCGAAGTTCGATGCCATCTTTGCAAACTGGATAAGATCCTCCTTGCTCTCGATAAGGAATGCACCGTCCTCAGCAACATTTGCTTCATACTCAAACTCTGTGAACTCGCGAACAACGCCAGCCTTCACAGCCTTTGCTCCCTCGCTGTCGAAGCGAATAGACATTCTGTCGGTGGCGGTATTGAGTGTGATTGCGAAGATGCCATACTCGCCAGCAGGAACGGCTACATAGATTGGAGTAGCCTCAGCACCGAGAGTCAAGCCCTCGCCAAACGATACTGTAACGATGTTTGCGGCATCGGTCTGTGCAGTTAGCGAGCCATCAGCGCAATTCAAATCGAAGTTTCCGGCAATAGCT
>JAZOWM010000010.1:0-2756 GCA_045659225.1 Alistipes sp. | reverse complement strand
AAGCACCTCGGAGAGTTATTGCAGGGGCGCGAGGCAAATGGCATATTCTTTACCACGATGCAGAAGTTCGAGGAGAGCGAAGAGCCCCTCTCGACACGCCGCAATATCGTAGTCATTGCCGACGAGGCGCACCGTAGTCAGTACGGTCTGACCGAGAAAATCGATAGTGAGGGTCGAGTGAAAGTAGGCGCAGCACGCCGAGTGCGCAACTCGTTGCCAAATGCTACATACATTGGCTTCACAGGTACGCCCATTTCGCAGAAAGACCGCTCGACAAGAGAGGTGTTTGGCGACTACATAGATGTTTACGATATGACACAGGCGGTGGCCGATGGTGCTACACGCCCTGTGTTCTATGAGAGCCGAGTGATAAATCTGCACCTCGACGAGGCAACGCTCCGCCGAATAGATGACGAGTACGAGGCGATGGCCGACGAGGCAGAGGAGTACGCAATCGAGAAGAGCAAGCGAGAGTTGGGACGACTCGACTCCATACTTGGCGCAGACGAAACGATAGATTCGCTCGTGGGCGATATTCTCGACCACTACGAAAACTACCGCCAATATGAGCAGACGGGCAAGGCGATGATTGTTGCCTACTCACGCCCGATAGCGATGAAAATTTATCATCGCATTTTGGAGTTGCGCCCTGCGTGGAGCGAAAAGTTGGCTGTGGTGATGACTTCGGGCAACAAAGACCCAGAAGAGTGGCGCGAGATAATCGGCAACGATGCCCACAAAAAGGAGCTCGAAAAGCGGTTTAAGGATAACGACAGCTCGCTGAAAGTGGTGATTGTGGTGGATATGTGGCTCACGGGATTTGATGTGCCGTCGCTCTCGACAATGTATGTCTATAAGCCGATGTCGGGCCACAACCTGATGCAGGCGATTGCCCGTGTAAACCGTGTGTTTGGCGACAAGCAGGGCGGTCTGGTGGTCGATTATGTGGGCATTGCCTCAGCACTTAAACAGGCGATGAACGACTACACCATTCGTGACCGCAAGAACTATGGCGATACCGATATTTCGAAGACTGCATATCCCGAATTTCAGAAGAAATTGGAGGTGTGTCGCGACCTGCTGCATGGCTTCGACTACTCGGCATTCTACGGAGAGTCGGATATGGCACGAGCTGCAGCGATTGCAGGCGGTGTCGATTTCCTGCAAGCCCCAGAGCGTGAGGAGACAAAGAAACTATACATTAAAGAGGCGTTGTTGCTCCGTCAGTCGTTGTCGCTCTGCCAGAGTCTTTTGCAGCGCGAGGAGCGATTGGAGGCTGCATACTTCGATGCGGTGCGCACACTGCTGACGCGCGTGGAGGGCAAGGGTAAGATTTCGTTCCGCGAAATTAACGAGCGCATAAACGAACTGCTCAAACAGAGCATCAAGAGTGAAGGTGTGATAAACCTCTTCTCGGACATTAAGGAGGAGTTTTCTATTTTCGACCCGAAGTTCTTGGAGGAGATAGCGCAGATGAAGCAGAAGAACTTTGCTGTGGAGTTGTTGCGCAAACTGATAGCCGAGCAGATACGGGTTTATCAGCGCACTAACACCGTACGAGCCGAGAAATTCTCCGAGATTTTGGCAAATGCGATGAGTAACTACCTCAAAGGTATGCTCACCAACGAGGAGGTCATTGAAGAATTGTTGAAGACTGCCCGAGCCATTGTCAGTGGCGAGGAGGAGAGCAAGAAACTCAACCTCACGACCGAGGAGTTGGCGTTCTACGATGCTATAACCAAGCCCGAGGCGGTGCAGGATTTCTATACCAACGAGCAACTTATCGCCATTACTCGCGAACTGACCGATGCACTACGCACAAACAAGACTATTGACTGGACGATGAAGGAGAGCGCCCGTGCCGGTATGCGCCGCATTGTGAAGCGCCTACTCAAAAAGTACAAATATCCGCCCGAGGGCCAGGAGGCAGCACTCGAAACCATTATGACGCAGTGCGAAATGTGGAGCGAAAATGAGTTTAAGTAACCCAATGCAACGAAGAGCTATGAAAAACTATATACACCTATTCGAGAATCTACACACCAACACTCGGAAAGGTGTCAACGCTCCGCATAAGGCAATTATGCTGTTAGGTGTTATTGACCTTGTGGAGTATGGAGTGATAACATCGAATCAGATAGAGTTCTCGGAGCGAATGGAACAGCAATTTCAGCATAATTGGTCAAGGTATGTTGGATAATCTGATGTGTTTCAGTCGAGAGTGGGAACTCCTTTCTGGCATTTGAATAATGCGCCATTTTGGAGATTGGTGCCATATGAAGGTGGTGATGAAGCAATCGCAATGTATCTGCAGGGAAACACATACGCGCCTGGAACAACACGCAAATTGATTCGTTACGCAGAGATTGACCAGAATCTCTTTGACCTTTTGCAAGATGAAACCAATAGAGCAAAGTTGAGGACTACGCTCATAAAGAACTTTACAATACAAGGTGCCCGGCGATGATCGGGCACCTTGTCGTTTCTGTTAGTTGGCTGTTTATTCTGTTGAGGCAACGGCATCTCCCGCATCACCCTTGCCGCCGTTGAGGCTAAATTCGGAGGGACACTTCGAGGTTCTGGCTCTGTCGGGTATGGGATCAGTCTCGATTATCGGTGGGGAGAATTGTAAAAAAGTTTGTATCTTTGCTTTATGGTAAAGCATAAAGAAAAGATAGAGGATCCGTTGAAGTTGTTGTTGCCAGGGGCGATATACGACTATTTTGAGTTGGTTCATACCGAAGTATCAGAAGTAG
>JAZOWM010000009.1:0-10513 GCA_045659225.1 Alistipes sp. | reverse complement strand
GCGATACCCTGCAATGGGAGGTAGTAGTTCATCATCGAGAACATACCCTTCTTCATCTCACCACCATACCAAGTGTTGAGGATAACCTGCTCACGCGAAGTGATGTTGAAGACAACAGCAGTCTCCGAGTTGAGGCCGAGCTCAGCATAGTTTTCAACCTTAGCCTTCGAAGCGTTGTAAACTACGAAGTTAGGCTCGAAGTCTACCAACTCCTCCTCTGTAGGACGGATGAACATATTCTTAACGAAGTGAGCCTGCCAAGCAACCTCCATGATGAAACGAACCGACATACGAGTATCCTTGTTAGCGCCGCAGAAACCATCTACAACGTAGAGCTTCTTACCCGAAAGCTCCTTCTGAGCGATACCCTTCAACACTGCCCACGACTCCTCCGAGCAAGGCTTGTTGTCGTTCTTGTAATCCTCCGAAGTCCACCAGATAGTATCCTTCGAGTTCTCGTCCATTACGATGAACTTGTCCTTAGGCGAACGGCCAGTATAAACACCAGTCATTACGTTTACAGCACCGAGCTCAGTCTCCTGGCCCTTGTCGAAGCCAGTCAACTCTGCCTTAGTCTCCTCCTCGAAAAGGAGCTCATACGATGGATTGTAGATTACCTCAGTTGTGTCGGTAATACCATACTTCAATAAATCTTCTTTCTTGAAAGCCATAGTTTTTTTTGAATTATAAATAGTTTAACATCTTTATTTTCTGCTCTTTAGTGCCGAATCTCATCGGCAGGCGAAGGTCCATCTCTATAAAAGTCCCTATTTCACCGCTGCAAAGATACGACTTTATTTTTGAATTGTGAAAAAATTAACACTAATTTTTCAAATATTTTTCACATTTGGATATAAGTGATACTTATATATCACGTTTCAGCCTCGCAAAATGGGTGCCGAAACAAAGAAAAAATGAGCTGGGCGCATACTAAAACAGTCAGTAAAATCGAATAGAAAATTGTTTTAGGTGGATAGATGTAAGGCAAACAAGGCAGCGAAACCGCAGTTTACCAACAATTAAAAAATCATCTTTAAGGAGGTAGTTACAACGCCGTCAAAGAAAAATGAGTTGGGCGCATACTAAAGCGTATGTAACCAACTCATTTTTTGAAGACAAGGAAGTAAATGCCATTTAAAGTGATTTTTTTGCGCGCTTGGCCATTGCCGAGGCAAACACAAAATCATTCAACTCTTTGTTGTCGGCTTGGAGAATATCGTCTTTGGTTCCCTCCCACCACTTTTTTCCTTGGTGGATATAGACAATCTTCTCGCCAATCTCCATTACGGAGTTCATATCGTGAGTATTTATAATCGTGGTGATATTGTACTCTACGGTAATATCGTGAATAAGGTTATCTATAACTATAGATGTTTGTGGGTCGAGGCCCGAGTTAGGCTCATCGCAGAAGAGGTATTTTGGATTGAGCACAATGGCACGCGCAATAGCAGCACGCTTAATCATACCACCCGAGAGTTCAGACGGATAGAGATGACCTGCATGAGAGAGTTCTACTCGCGCCAAGCACTCCTCTACTCGCTTATTCTTCTCGGCAAGCGATTTATTGGTAAACATATCAAGAGGCAGGCGCACATTCTCGAATACAGTCGAAGAGTCGAGCAATGCACCTCCTTGAAATATCATTCCCACCTCGCGGCGCAACTCCCTGCGCTCGGCAAAGGAGAGGTCGGTGTAGCTATTTTCATCGTAGAATATTTTACCACTATCAGGCTCGTGAAGTCCAACTAATGTCTTGAGCAACACCGTTTTACCCGAGCCGCTACGACCGATTATAAGATTGGTCTTACCCGATTCGAACTCCACCGATATATCGCTCAAAATAGTACGACCATCGAAGGATTTATATATGTTCTCGCACTTAATCATTTAGGTAAGCATTAACTGGGTTAGGATAAGGTTGAATATCATAATGGTAATCGAGCTTGTCACCACTGCACGTGTTGAAGCACGACCAACCTCCAACGAGTTTCCCTTAGGTGAGTAGCCGTAGAATGCCGACACAGAGGTTATGATAAAGGCGAAAACAGCCATCTTAATCAACGAATAGGTTATCTCGAAGGGGATAAAGTAGTAGTGTAATCCTTCGACATACTCGGCAGGGAGGACAATACCCGTAAAGAATGCTATAAGGTAGCCGCCGACCGTACCAACCATCATACTAAAGAGGGTCAGGAGTGGGAAGAACAACACCGTAGCGATAATCTTTGGGAGAATAAGGTAGGAAGCGGAGTTCACTCCCATAATCTCGAGAGCGTCAATCTGCTCGGTGATGCGCATTGTACCTATCTCCGAAGCGATATTCGAGCCAACCTTACCTGCGAGGATAATGGCAATAACCGTAGAGGAGAACTCCAGTGTCATTGTTTCGCGAGTGGCATAGCCAATCATAAATTTAGGAATGAATGGCGACTCGAGTGTAATACCCATCTGCAGGGCAATTACCGCTCCGATAAATATCGATATGATGGCTACCAACGGCATCGAGTTGATACCAAGAGCATCAATCTCAACCAAGACTCTACGATAATAGATGCCCATCTTCTCGGGACGAGAGAAGACCTTACGCATAAGCATCATATATCGACCTATTGCTGCAAAAAGTTTCAACATAGATAAGTCCGTTTACTTTTTATCCTTAATCTCTTTGAAATCGACATACTCGCCGACATCATCGCTCACGCGTTGCTCGGTAGGTTCAGCCTGCACCACAGTAACCTTACCTTCCTCCTTCTGTTTGCGATGCCCAAAGCCCTGATGTTGGGCATCATCTGCTCTGGCCTGTCCTCCGAACATATCCTTTTGTGCCTTACGCACACGCCACAACAACAAAATGGGGGCTAACGATATGAGAGCGAGGGGTATGATGAAGACGAGTGTCCACGGCGCAGCAACTGCCAATGTTACCAACAACACCACCACAAATATATTGCGTCTAATCAACGCCCACAATTCATTCCAAATCATCTACCTTATTTTGTATAATAATAGTGGCGCAAAGATAGCAAAAATGAGTCAAGTCCGAAAACTAAAGCGAAAAAGTCGCAATCAGAAGCGCTTTGTACAACTACTTTGCCAACTCGAATAGGTTAACCACAAGATGGCTATCCTCTCCGAACCAAGTATTGAGCAACACCGCCGAATTGTCTTTCGACTTGCTCTCCGAATATATCTGTGACGAATGTGGACGCAACTCCTCGGTGCGCTGGCCCTCACGTGCAATAATCCAACGAATCGAGCTATTGTTTGTTACAACAATCTGCTTGCGACCTTTGGCGTTATCGGCAATTCTACGAACAGTAACCGAAGCCTCGAACACCTTACGCAAGAGAGCCTCGTCACCTGCAAGCACTCCAAACGAACAAGCCAAAGTGCGGCGTGCCTCCAACGCCTCGCGCAACGATGCCAACGACTTATCCTTCGCAAAGATAAGGGTCATATTGCGAGCCTCGCCATAGTCCGAATAACGCTCTGCTGTAGGGTGGTGGCAATCGGTGTTTGCCGACATAAAGAAGTTGTGCTTCTTGGCACGTGTGATAGCCTTCGGATAGAACTCGATGCCATTCATCACCTCGATACCATCAATCAAACCCTCCTTATACGCCTCCTTCTCGAACTTTGTCATCGACATATCGGTGCGCTTCCAACCTGGGTGGTTATGCATAACAAGTGCGCCCTGCGCCTTTGCATTACGTGTCGACTGCATTGGATCTGGATCATAGATTGTATTATTATCCTTTGTAAAGAGGGCATTCAAGTGTGTGTAATATCCACCTGGCTTGCGAGTAATCTCAATACCTGGAATAACAGTCATATCGTACTCTTTTGCAATCTTTGTTGCCAACTCAACAGGGAAATTCAGATTAACCTGAATCTCGCCCTTTGCAGGCCCATCCTTCGACACAAACGAGCAAGCCTTAGCCTTTGTTCCCTTCGCGACATAACCGCCCTCCATATACTTCACAAGGTTTCGCTCGTGAGGACGATACTCGAGGTGCTCGGTTACAGCCACAACATCGAGGCCATCTGCCCAGGCCTCTCTAACACGCGACTCCATCGAGAGGTGACCATCCGAGAAGATTGTATGAGTGTGGAGGTCTGCCTTATATGCAGTGTAGCCATCAATCGCAGGCACAACAAACTCGGTACGCTGTACGGTACGAGGCTGACGGATATGGAGCATATCCTTGTTTACATAGTCCTGATAATACTGCGCCGAAGCCGACAATACAACAACTGCAGCAGCCAAAGTCAAAATAATTCTCTTCATAGTTTTATATTTTTAGGTTTTCAATGATACAAAAGTAGTGATTTTTTGCAATAATAACAAAAAGAGAGGGCTTAAATCTACCCTCTCCAGTTAGTCATAGTATTTATTAACTATTTAGATAACAACTTCTTCACCTCGTTATATACGGTTTCGCCATTGTAACCAAACTTCTCGTCAAGCACCTTGTAAGGAGCCGAGTGACCGAAGTGGTCGAGTCCGTGGATATTCTCCATCGAGCCAACCAAGCTGAGCAATGTTACAGGCAATCCCGATGTCATACCGTAGCGAGTTACGCCAGCAGGGAGTATGCTATCCTGGTAAGACTTTGGCTGATCGCGGAACAATCCCTCACTCGGAACGCTAACTACGCGAACTGCAACACCCTCCTCCAAGAGTTTCTCTGCACCTGCCACCAAGGTCGATACCTCCGAACCCGAAGCTACCATCACAACCTCTGGATTTGCCGAATCAACAACGGTATAAGCACCCTTATAAGCCTGCATAGCCTCGTCCAAACGCGAAGTGTGGCTTGGCAACGACTTTATATCCTGACGCGAGAGAATCAATCCTACTGGACGATGCTCCTCGAGAGCAATCTTCCACGCAGCAACAGTCTCCTCTGCATCTGCTGGACGGAGAACTACCATCGAGCGCTCGCCCTTGTGGTTGTGGAGGTGCTCCATCAAGCGAATCTGAGCCTCCTGCTCGATTGGCTGGTGGGTAGGGCCATCCTCTCCCACGCGGAAAGAGTCGTGTGTCCAAATGTAGATTACGTGCAAGCCCATCAAAGCCGAGAGACGCACTACTGGCTTCATATAATCAGAGAATACGAAGAATGTACCGCAAGCAGGGATAACGCCACCGTGCAAAGCCATACCATTCATTACGCAAGCCATAGTAAACTCCGAAACTCCTGCCTGGAAGAACTTACCCGAGAAGTCGCCACGCTTGAATGCGTGAGTCTTCTTCAAGAAGCCATCGGTTTTATCCGAGTTGCTCAAGTCTGCCGAAGCAACAACCATATTCTCAACCTGCTCTGCATATACACCCAATACTGCAGCCGATGCAGCACGAGTTGCCGAGCCCGACTTAGCGCCTACTGCACGATAGTCAATCTCTGGGAGTTCACCCGAGAGGAACATATCAAGTTTGTGAGCCAAAGCTGTATTTGCCTGACGCCACTCTGCTTCAACCTTCTTGCGCTCAACCATCTCCGCACGAAGAGCCTCGGCACGCTCAGCAAAGAGCTCTGCAACATCTGGGAATATCTGGAATGGATTTTCGGCATCGCCACCGAGGTTCGCAATCGAAGCGGCATAGCTTGCACCTGCAGCCGATACTGGCTGACCGTGAGTCGAAACCTTATCCTCGAACGACTCACCCTCGGCTGTAACCAAGCCCTTACCCATAATGGTGTGACCTACGATGAGTGTTGGTTTATCGGTCGAAGCATTTGCTGTGGTCAACGCCTCGCGAATCTGCTCAACATTGTGTCCATCAATCTCCAACACCTGCCAGCCCCAAGCGCGATATTTAGCTACGATATCCTCCTGGTCCACCTCATCAACCTTGGTCGAGAGCTGAACATTGTTCGAATCGTAATACATAATGATATTCGCCAAGCCGAGGTTACCCGCAATACGGCCTACGCCCTGCGAAACCTCCTCCTGAACAGCACCATCCGAGATGTAGATATAGGTCTTATGTGCCTGCCACTCACCAAAACGAGCCACCATAAAGCGTTCTGCAATAGCAGCACCAAGTCCCATAGCGTGTCCCTGACCGAGAGGTCCCGAGGTATTCTCCACACCACGCAAGAAATCGACCTCAGGGTGACCTGGGGTTACACTACCCCACTGACGGAACTGCTGCAAATCCTCCATCGAGTAGTGACCTGCAAGTGCAAGCACCGAATAGAGCATTGGCGACATATGACCTGGATCAAGGAAGAATCTATCACGATATGGATAGAGTGCATTATCTGGGTCATAACGCAAGAACTCCGCAAACAGAACACTTACAAAATCGGCTCCGCCCATAGCACCACCTGGGTGTCCCGACTTTGCCTTCTCTACCATAGAGGCAGCCAAGATACGAATGTTATCTGCCGCCTTAACCAATTTAGATTTTGTTGTCATTATACCTAATTTATATTATATATATGTATATTATCACCCTTCGTAACTGCAAATATAACAAAAAAATCCCGACAAATTATTATTGTCGAGATTTTTTATTAAACTGCCTGATGAATTTTTGTCATTGGCGCACAACTAACTCGCTCATCGGCATAGTCGCGTGTAACCACAATCTTCGATTCTGACGATGATGGAGCTTCGTACATCAGCTCCTTCATCACAGCCTCGCAAATCGAGCGCAATCCACGAGCTCCGAGTTTGAACTCCACTGCCTTATCCACGATATACTCCAACGCCTCGTCCGCAAACTCCAACTCCACACCATCCATCTCGAGCATCGCCTTATATTGGCTTACGATAGCATTCTTAGGCTCGGTGAGGATATTTCGCAGAGCCTCACGAGAGAGTGGCTCAAGATGTGTCAGCACCGGCAAACGGCCTACCAACTCTGGAATAAGTCCAAACGAGCGAATATCCTGCGGCTGAACATACTTCAACATATTCTCACGGTCGATACTCTCGGTATCAACTCGTCCGTAGCCCATAGCACGGGTATTCAATCGCTGAGCAATACGTCTTTCGATGCCATCGAATGCACCACCGCAAACGAACAATATATTCTTGGTATTCACCTGCACAAACTGCTGCTCGGGGTGCTTACGACCACCCTGTGGCGGAACGTTCACAATAGTACCCTCCAAAATTTTCAAGAGAGCCTGCTGAACACCCTCACCCGAAACATCGCGAGTGATGCTTGGATTGTCGCCCTTGCGAGCGATTTTATCTATCTCATCAATAAAGACAATTCCCTTCTCTGCCGCCTTAACATCGTAGTCTGCGGCCTGCAACAAGCGAGAGAGGATACTCTCCACATCCTCGCCCACATATCCTGCCTGAGTCAACACAGTAGCATCGACAATCGTAAACGGAACTTTCAACAAGCGAGCGATAGTGCGAGCAATCAAGGTCTTACCTGTACCCGTAGGACCTACCAATACGATGTTCGACTTATCCAACTCGATGTCGCTATTGTTGTGCGCCACCGAGAGGCGTTTGTAGTGGTTGTAGACCGCCACAGCGATAGCACGCTTAGCCTCGTCCTGACCGATAACGTAGTTATCGAGGAATGCCTTAATCTCCTTTGGCTTTGGCACATCGTTCATCGAGACCTCCGCCTTTGGCTGTTTTGCCTTCGGCGAGGCGATAGCCAAACCCGCCTCCGAGAGCGACTTGTGTCCCACCTCGATGCAAGCACCGCAGATATTTGCGCCATCCACACCCTGGAACATTATATCCACCTCGTTGCGGCGGCGACCACAGAACGAGCAACAATCTTCACGGCGCTGTCCGCCTTTATTTCCACCCTTCTGTGCCATAATTACTTGGAATGTTTTGTAAGAACGCTATCAATCAAGCCATACTCCTTTGCCTCGGCAGCCGAGAGCCAGTAGTCACGGTCGGCATCGCGCTCAATCTCAGCTACGCTCTTGCCCGAGTGCTCCGACAAAATCTCGTACAACTCGCGCTTGGTGCGAGCAATCTCACGAGCGGTAATCTCGATATCCGAGGCCTGTCCCTGCACACCGCCAAGAGGTTGGTGAATCATCACGCGAGAGTGTGGCAACGCCTGACGCTTGCCCGCTGCACCCGCAGTCAAGAGTACCGCACCCATCGATGCTGCCATACCGGTACAGATGGTTGCTACATCGCAATTTACGAGCTGCATAGTGTCGTAGATACCAAGACCAGCCGACACACTACCACCTGGCGAGTTTATGTAGAGCTGAATATCCTTCATTGGATCAGCCGACTCCAAGAAGAGGAGCTGTGCCTGGATGATATTCGCAACATCGTCAGTTACGGGTGCGCCGAGGAAGAGAATTCGATCCATCATCAAGCGGCTGAACACATCGAGCTGTGTAACATTCAACTGACGCTCCTCCAAAATCATCGGATTGATATAGGCCGAATGAATGGCCTTATAGTCGTGCAAGCGGAGCGATGATATTCCGCAGTGCATCTGTGCATATTTTTCGAATTCAGTCATAATCTTTTAGCTTTTAATTAGCCAAAAAACTCTGCAAGTCTGATACCAACCCACAGAGTCTTTTGTTATTCCATATTACAACAACCTAAAAGTTGTATAAAAGGAGGGATTTCAAGGCTTGCGAAGCCTGAGAAACCGCAGTTTACTATGCGTAAATGAGGATTTCGAAGGCAAGCATAACGCAGAAATCACCCTTTTAGACGGCTTTTATTACAATGCCTTAGCAAGCTCTGCGAACTCCTCTGCCGAAATAGCCTTCTCGGCAACCTTAACCTTAGCCTTTACAGACTCCACAACCTTCTGCTCGTAGAGCTTCTCGTAGATCTTCTGGTTCTGCTCCTTGTTCTCGAGAATGTTCTTCGAGAAGTTCTCGAGCATCTCCTCTGGAGCGTTAGGCATACCGTACTGAGCGAACTGTGCTGCAGCGAACACCTTTGCCTCTGCCTTAGCCTCGTCAGCCGAAACGGTAATCTTCTCTGCCTCGATTACACGGCGCTGAATGTAGTTCCAAGTGAACATCTTGAGGAACGACTCGAAGTCCTTCTCGATATCCTCCATCGAGAACTTGCCCTCGTTGATGGTGTACAACCAACGCTTCATAAACTCGGTTGGCATAGCGAGGTTAGCCTTCTCAATCAAGAAGTCACGAACTGCGAATGTGAAGAGGTAGTCGCTCTCACGCTTCAACTCCGAAGCGATCTGCTCATCGATGTATGCGTTGAGTTGCTCCTCGTTTGTTACATCGCCCTGTGGGAATGCCATCTTGAAGAACTCCTCGTTCAACTCTGGGTTAGCGAACTGGCGAATCTTGGTAATCTCCAACGAGAAGTTAGGGTTGATACCCTCCAACTCTGCCTCCTTAACACCAAGGATAGAAGCACGCTGTGCAGGGTTCTTGTACAACTCGTTGATATTAACCTCTGCCTTGTAGCCAACCTTCTTGCCAATGAATGGCTTGCGCTCCTCGTCAGACATCGAGATAAGACCTACATAAGCCTCCTCGATACGCATATCGCCATTGTCAAGAGTTACGTTGAGAGCCTCATCCTTCTTTACCTTGTCTACATCCTTCAACGAACCGTAGCGGCGGAGGTAGTTGTCAAGGAACGATGCGTGCATCTTCTTGTCGATCTTAATCTTGTGGTAAGTAACCTTATCCTTTGCAGTGAGTGCTACCTCATACTTTGGAGCAACACCATACTCAAATACGAACTCGTGAGTTGTGTTGTTCTCGAAGTCGAAGTCGCCCTGCTCCTCTGCTGGGATTACATCGCCGATGTAGTCAATCTTCTCTGCCTGCAAATACTCAAATGCAGCGTTTGAAGCCTTGCGGTAAGCCTGCTCTGCAACAGCGCCCTTACCGTACATCTTCTTAATCACGCCCATAGGAACCATACCCTGACGGAATCCTGGAATGTTTGCCTTGCGGCGGTACTCTTTGAGCATCTTCTCAACCTCAGCTGCGTAGTCAGCCTCCTCAACAACGATGCGGAGCAATGCTGCACCCAACTCTTTCTCTACTTTTGTAATGTTCATAGTGTTTTTGCTTTATTATTTTGTTTGTACTTATTTTCTCACAAAATTCCGCGCAAAGATAATAATTTTTCTCGATTTTATAAAAAAGTAGTAGAGATATTTGTTTTTCAAGATATTGTTCGTATATTTGCGAACAAATAATAGCGCGATTTATGACAAATAGAGATTATACCGTTAAGCAGGAGCAGATTGCACGCTTTGCAAAGGCTATGGGACACCCAGCACGCATTGCGATTTTGCAATTCTTGGCGAAGCAGACGCAGTGCTATTTTGGCGATATTCACGAGGAGTTGCCCATAGCAAAAGCAACCGTTTCGCAACACCTCAAAGAGCTGAAAGAAGCAGGCTTGATACAGGGCGAGGTTGAAACTCCCAAGGTCAAGTATTGCATCAATCGCGAAAATTGGCAACTTGCAAAGACTCTCTTCGGAGAATTTTTTGACGGTTGTGTCTGCAAGAACAAGAAGGAGAGTTGCTGTGAATAAACAGCCTCTTTTTTTAGAA
>JAZOWM010000008.1:0-30715 GCA_045659225.1 Alistipes sp. | reverse complement strand
TGTCGATAAACCGATTATCTTCAAGTTCTCGACCGAGGAGATGCCTATTATGCTTATGGCAATCAAGGCAAATGAGTCGTGGAGTGGCTTGTATAAGATTATCGATGAGCGTGTTACAACACCTTTGGCTCGTGTTAAGGGCGTAGGTACCGTGTCGGTGTCGGGTATTCCGGAGCGACAGATTCAAATCTATTGCGACCCTTACAAGTTGGAGGCATACGGTATGACCATCGAGCAGATTGCGCAGATTGTCGGACAGGAGAATGTCTCGGTGCCTGGCGGTCAGATGGATGTGGGCTCGAATACCTACTCGTTGCGTGTCGATCAGGAGTTCAACGGAGCGGAGGAGATGCTCGATATTGTTGTGGGCAACCGCAATGGTGCGAATATCTACTTGCGAGATGTTGCAACCGTAACCGACACCCAGCAGGAGCGTGCTCAGGAGTCGTTCAACAATGGTACCCGAAGCGGTATGATGATTATCCAGAAGCAGACCGATGCTAATGCCGTTCAGATTTCGAAGAAGGTGAATGAGCGTTTGGTGGAGTTGCGCAAGGATCTTCCGTCGGATGTTACTATCGAGCCATATATCGATATGTCGGACAATATTCTCGATGTTGCAGGATCGTTGAAGGATACCATCTTGACCACCTTTATAGTGGTTATGTTCGTGGTAATGATGATGCTCGGTCGCTGGCGTGCGATGTTTATCATCATCTTGACCATCCCTATCTCGATGCTCTCGGCTTTGATTTACCTCTTGGCTACGGGAAGTACGCTGAACATTATCACTATGTCTTCGCTCTCGATCTCGATTGGTATGGTCGTGGATAATGCGATTGTGGTGTTGGAGAATATCACAACCCACGTTGATAGAGGCGCTCGTGTTAAGCAGGCTGCAATCTTCGCTACCAAGGAGGTGGGTGTGTCGATTATCGCTTCGACCTTGACCACTTTGGCGGTGTTCCTTCCACTCACAATGATTGACGGTATGGCAGGTGTATTGTTCAAGCCTATGGGTTGGATGGTAACCATCACTTTGACCGTTTCGATGGCTGCAGCGTTGACCTTTACTCCGGTACTCTGCTCGTTGATTATGAAGCAGAGCCCGAAGAAGTCTCGTTTGCAGAGATATGTTGATGCTTCGATGGATTGGCTCGAGAATCTCTATGGCAAGGCTCTCAACTGGTGTGTAAATCACCGCAAGACCTTCCTCTTTGGCGCATTGGCATTGTTCGTTGCCGTTATGGTAGGCCTTGCACCTCGAATGAAGACGGAGTTCTTCCCTGCGCAGGATAATGGTCGTATCGCAGTAAAGATTAAGTTGCCTATCGGTACTCGCCAGGAGATTACCCGTGACTTGGCTTTGCGTATTGATGAGCAGTTCCGTCGTGACTATCCTGAGATTGTCGCAATCGGTATGAGCGAGGGTTCGGCAGATACCGACAACACCTACGCTTCGATGCAGGAGAATGGTACACACTATATCTCGATGAATGTTCGTCTCTTGAAAAAGACCGAGCGTGAGCGTTCGTTGTCGGAGATTTGCGACTTGATGCGTAAGGATTTGAAGCAGTATGCCGAGATCCGTACCTTCGAGGTTATCGAGTCGGGACAGAAGGGCGGTGCTGGAGGCCAGCAAACTGTGGATGTTGAGCTCTATGGCTACGATTTCGATACAACCGACCGCATTGCAGCCGAGATTAAGGAGCGAATACTCTCGCTCGAAGGCTGTACTGAGGTTACAATCTCTCGTGATGAATACACCCCTGAGTATCAGGTTGTATTCGACCGTGATAAGTTGGCTCGCAATGGCTTGAATGTGGCTACTGCTGCAACCTTCCTTCGTAACCGTGTAAATGGTGCTGTGGCTTCCTACTATCGTGAGGATGGCGAGGAGTACGACATTTTGGTACGCTACGACCGCCAATATCGTGAGTCGATCGAGGATTTGGAGAATATCACCCTCTATTCGCAGTCGGGACAGGCTGTTAAGGTGCGTGACGTGGGCCATGTAATCGAGGCTCAGACACCTCCGACAATTCAGCGTAAGGACCGTTCTCGTTACGTGAAGATTTCGGGTGCTATTGGTCACGGCTATGCGATGTCCGACCTTATCGGAGGTGTCAAGGCGGAGCTCGATAGTATGGAGTTGCCTACGGGTATCTCCTGGGAGTTCGGAGGTTCTTACGAGGATCAGCAGGATACCTTTAAGGATATGTTCATGCTCTTGGCGTTGATGGTAATCCTCGTGTTTGTGATTATGGCATCGCAGTTTGAGTCGTTGACCTATCCGTTTGTGATTATGTTCTCGTTGCCATTTGCATTGGTGGGTGTAATCTTCGGTATGTTGATTTCTGATACAGCAATGGGCGTTATGGGCTTGCTCGGTATTCTGATGTTGGTGGGTATCGTTGTAAATAACGGTATCGTGCTTGTCGATTATACTCGCTTGCTCGCAGGTCGTGGATATTCGATTCTCGATGCTGCTGTTGCCGCAGGCCGCTCCCGTATGCGACCAATCTTGATGACTACGATGACTACCGTACTCGGTATGGTGCCAATGGCAGTAGGTACAGGCGTAGGTGCCGAGATGTGGAACTCACTCGGTATGTCGGTGGCTTGGGGATTGTCGTTCTCGACTCTCGTAACGCTCTTCCTTATCCCTGTTCTCTTCTCGATGTTTGCCCTCAATGGCGAGAAGCGTCGTGCAAAGAAGGCGGCGAGGTTAAATGCTTAACTAATTGACAATTGATAAATTATTGAAATTATGAAAGCTCTATTTATAGCTTGTGATCAGTCGTTGTACGACGAGGTACAGCAGCAGATGACTGCGCTTGGCGTGCGTGGATATACATCGTGGGAGGAGGTTCAAGGTTGCGGTATGGTGACCGGCGAGCCTCACCTCGGCGATGCTGTATGGCCGGTGTTGAACTCGGCAATCATCTCAATTACCGACGATGAGCGTTGCTGGAAGTTGCTCGATGCGTTGCGTGCGCTCGATGCTGCCAATCCAAAGCTCGGTCTTCGTGCCTTTTGGTGGGAGGTAGGCGGTACGCTTTAATAGAATAAAAGTTTACACTATTATGACAAAAAGCGTATTCCCATACTATGCTGACACTCTGCGAGGAGTAAAGGGTGCCAAGGTTCTCGATATTGAAGGTGCACTGATGTTGCATCTCAACAATGTCGATCGTAGCGATGTGCAAGCCTTAAAGTACCCTTGTCGTATCGATGCTATGGTTATGGTGGTATGTGTGCGTGGCGAAGTTTCGTTCTCATCGCATATGAATGAGTACACTCTCAAAGCGGGCGAGAGCTTCGTGTCGTCGGCCTCGGTATTCCAGTTCCATTCGGTTGCCAATAGCGAGTTCTATGCTTTGGCTTTCGAATCGAACTTCCTTACAAGTATGAATATCGATATGCGCTTCATACTTCGTATGGTGTCGCAGTTGCGCCTAAATGCGAGCGTTGCCGAGGTAAAAGAGGAGAATATGCACTCTCTCAGCAGCCTCTTTGACCGCATATTTGTAGGCTATTCAGCCAATCCACTCTCCGAGTGTATGGAGGCTTCGCTACGACACCTATTCTGCTCGGTAATTTACCGCGTTTGTGATGCTATTATCACCAACAACAACTCACTCCCAAGCCTTGGTGTAAAGGAGCGCAGTTCGGAATATTTTGAGAAGTTGATGACGCTGCTCTCGGAGCATTATCGCGAGCAGCGCAATGTGGAGTTCTATGCCGAGAAGCTACATATCTCGTCAAAGCACCTCTCTCGCGTGATTCACAACTACACCGGCAAATCGGTGCATCAGTGGATCGAGAAGTTTGTTGCGCTCGAGATTAAGAATCTTCTCAAATACTCCAATATGAGTATCCAGCAAATATCCTACTCGCTCAACTTCCCTAACCCTTCGTTTATGGGACAATACTTCAAGCGAATTACGGGTATGACACCTGGCGAGTATAAGAAGAGTTAGCACTTTGTTGTACAACTTCAAAGAAGAATGAGGTTACCCTTTTAGGGTAATCTCATTTTGTGTTGAGGGTTTTTCCCTCTTTGCGATAGGAGTATGTTACCATTCCTACGCCTGCGAAAATCACAAGGGCGAAGAGTACTATGTCGAGGCGGAGCCTATCCAATCCCATTATTATTGCGAGAGCTATGGCAACGATAGGTTGCAGATAGGCGTAGATGCTCGAAACGGTGGGTGCAACATACTTTAATGCATAGTTTAGTAGCAGGTTCGGTAGGTATGTTGGTACTATAAGTACAAAGAGGGTTGCAAATATAATTTTGGGGTTCATAGCTGCAAAGTCGGTGGTAATGATGTCGTGTGCTCCGATAGGCAACATAATTATAGCCGACGAACAGTATATCCAGCGAAGAAGAGTGGTTATGTGATATTTTGTCACCAATCGCTTGAAAAATACCAGGTAACACGCCGATACGCATGATGAGGTGAGTATCAGAATATTGCCGATAACGCCAGATTGTGCGTGAGAGCTATTGGATAATATGGTTGCAATGGCGCCTGTCATTCCGAGCATAAGACCACTTATGCGTAGTTTTGTAAAGTTTTGCAGTCCTACGGCTACCGATAGAATGAGAACAAGTAGAGGGGTGGTAGTGCTGATTATAGAGCCGTCAATAGGAGATGTCTGCGAGAGTCCGAACATCATACACAGTTTTCGTACTATGCCCATAAGTATCGCTGCACCGAATATCTTAATGCGGTCTGCTGCGTCGATTCTCTCGCCCTTTTCCCATAACAGGGGGAGCAATGACCAAAGTGCCGCCACCGCCAATGATGCAGATACCATAGCTAAGGGCGATATATATTGCCCAAGTGTGAGGTTGTAGAGTGGGTAGTCGCATGCCCATACTACATTGCAGAGGATAAGTGAGAGGTGGGCGTATAGTGCTTTTGAGGTGGTCATAGCAATTTCGGTATATTCGGAATTTGAGAGCAAAAAATATACCTGAATGAGCCGAATAGCGATAAAAAAAAGAAGTTGTCTAACAAGGTGATTTCTGCGTTACGCTTGCCCTCAAAACGCTCATTTACGCCGAGTAAACTCCGCTTTTTCGGGCTTCGCAAGGTTGCGATTAAGGAGAGTGCAAAGCACATTTATTTGTTTTGCCGAGCCGAAGCAACCAAAAGCCTTCGAAGAAGGTTTAAGCCTTGAAATCCCTCTTGTTATACAACTTTTGGCAAAAAAACGATCTTTATAAAAAAAATAACTAAATTTGTGAACTTAAACTTAAAATCTAGTACTATGGATAGAAAAGAATTCCTGAAACGAATGGGTATGCTTGCCGCAGGTGCTGTGGCAATTAACCTCGATGCTAAGGCTGGTGCTTTGAGAGCGTTGAGCGAAGGTGAAATTCCTGCTATTGCCTCTGAATCGAAGATTGCAGCCAATGTTGCCCCTTTGGATGCTAAGCTCGATAAACCGGTTACTGTGCTGGTTATTGGAGCGGGTGGTCGCGGTAGACTCTACTCGCGATATGCCACAAGATTCCCTCGTTCGATGAAGGTTGTTGGCGTTGCCGACATCAATCCATATCGCCGTCAGTTGTTGGTGAAGAGTCACAATATCCCACAAGAGAATATATATGGTGACTTTCGCGAGGCTTTGGCAAGACCGAAGTTTGCAGATGCTGTAATTATAGCAACACCCGACAATCTCCACTATGAGCCTTGTATGAAGGCTCTCGAACTCGGCTATGATGTTTTGTTGGAGAAGCCTATCGCTCAAACCGAGAAGGAGTGCGTTGATATTATGAAACAGGCTCGCAAGTATAATCGCATCGTTGCGGTATGCCATGTATTGCGCTATGCTCCATACTATGTGGCGTTGAAGCAGGTTGTAGATTCGGGTGCTCTTGGCGAGGTGGTGAATATTCAGCATATGGAGCCAATCGAGCATACTCATATGGCACACTCTTATGTGCGTGGTAATTGGCCATTGGCGAAGGAGACAACACCTATTATCCTGGCAAAATCGTGCCACGACCTCGATATCCTCCGTTGGATGATTGGTAAACCTTGCGAAACTATTGCCGCCGAGGGCTCATTGCATCTCTTCAAGGCAGAGAAGGCTCCGAAGGGGGCACCAGAGCGTTGTACGGATGGATGTCCGCACGAGGCGGAGTGCCCATATTCGGCTATTGAGATTTATGAGCGCAGAAGGAAGTATCTCACACCTCTTGATTTGCCAAACAGAAATGATCTCTCCCTTATCCGCGAGAGGTTAAAAACTACAAATTATGGTCGTTGTGTATATCGTTGCAATAATGATCAGTGCGACCATTATGTGGCTATTATGCGCTTCCAGGATGGTGTGACAGCATCGTTCAGTATGGATGCCTTTACCCCTTGGGGCGGTCGTCGTATCCGCATTATGGGTACAAAGGGCTTTATTGAGGGTAATGGCAAGAAGTTTACTTTCTACGATTTCCGTACAGGTCATCAGAGCGTTTGGAACAAGGATGTTGTCGAGATGGAGAAGTATAAGCATGCTGGTCATGGTGGCGGTGATCACGCCCTTGTTCGCGACTTCGTGCGCGCAGTTTCGGCTCAAAACGAAAAGCTCCTTACAAGTAGTGTCGAAGTGTCGGTTGAGAGTCATGTAATGGGCTTTAGAGCTGAGAAGAGCCGCAAGTCGATGAAGAAGGTTAAGATATAATTGATAAACTTATAAAGTAGTGGATAAGCCTCCTATGTAGTACATAGCGAGGCTTATTCTTTCGGTGTTGTGCAAAAAAGCGAGTGGCTATTTGTGGAAATAGAAAAATAGTTTTACCTTTGTAAAAATAAATTTAACCTACACTATGAGAAACAACAGCTTTATTATTGTGCTTGTTTTAGCACTCTCTGTATCGCTCAACGCTATGGCTTGGGGCGGATTTGGTCATCGCGCTGTAGCTGAGCTCGCCGAGCGTAACCTTACCCCTGAGGCTAAGGCTAATATCAAGAAATACACAAAGGGAACTCCGCTTGCCGACTACTCGGTATGGATGGACCTGGTGCGCAAGAACGATCCATTCAACGCCCACGCAACACGTGGCTGGCACGCCTCGGTTGTGGATGTGAATTGCAAGACCTCGCAGGAGTTGCGAGACAAGGTACGCGAAGGTCGCGATGCTGTTACCGGCTTGTTGGAGTTCGAGAAGATGTTCAAGGAGCGCGAGAAGTTGAGCGACTCGGTTGTGATGTTCGCCCTGAAGAGCATTATCCATATGGTGGGTGATATGCACTGCCCGGCACACATTCGCTTCGAGGATTTCGAAAATCAAGGCAAGTTCCCAATCCGATTCTTTGGCAAGAAGACTACCCTGCACAAGGTGTGGGATACATCTGTACTTACTCGCGACTACAAGGATTTAGGCTATTGGGGTTATGCTAAAAAACTCAACAACCTCTCGAAAGGTAAGGCGAAGAGGGTGACTGCGGGTTGGTTTGAAGATTGGCTCGAGGAATCGGGACGAATCGTTCGTCCTGTGATTCACACCGTAAAGGAGGGTGACTCTTTGTCGGAGGATTTTATGGAGTGGGCATACCCATTGGCAGAGTCGCAGGCTCAAAAGGCAGGTTACCGATTGGCGAAGGTGTTGAATACATTCTTCAAATAGGATTGCGTAATGAGAAGGCTTGTAATTGCAGCATTGGCACTCGTAGTGACATTCAACGCTATGGCTTGGGGAGGACTCGGGCATCGTACTGTAGCCGAGATCGCCGAACGTAACCTAACTAAGAAGGCAAAGACTAATATCGAAAAATACACAAAGGGCGCACCCCTCTCATCGTATGCGATGTGGATGGATAAGGTGGGTAAAGACCCAGTTCTTGGTCGCAAGGGCGCTACTAAGGGTTGGCACGCATCGCTCGTGGTCGCCAACTGCGAAACCTCACAGGAGCTTCGCGATAAATATCGCAAAGGTCGCGACTCCGCTACGGGTCTGCTCCAGATGGCCAAGGTACTTTCGAATCGTAAGAATGAGAGCGATTCGATGGTGATGTTCGCCTTGAAGTCGGCTATCCATATGGTAGGCGATATGCATTGCCCGGCACACTTACGCTATACAGATAATAAGAATACCTGCTGGTTCAAAGTCAATTATCACGGCAAGAAGGTGTTGTTGCACTCGGCTTGGGATAACGATATTGTTCAGCTCAAGTACAATAAGACCGATTGGGTAGCTTTTGCCAAGCATCTTGACACCTACAATAAAAAGCAGAAGAAAAAGGCTGCAAATGGCTGGGTGGACGAATGGCTCGAAGATGCAGCTCGCGATATTCGCCCTACTCTTAGTTGGGGTGTTGTCAAGGGCGACCACTTGGACTCGGAGTTCGATGCAAAGGCATATCCGCTTGCCGAGTTGCAGATTCGAAAGGCTGGTTACCAGTTGGCAAAATACTTGAATACCGTATTTAAGTAGTAGAAAATTTAATTTGTTTGCGAAAAAGTTTGCAGATACAAAAAAAAGTTGTACTTTTGCCTCGCTTTTAGCACAAATTGCTGTTGTAGCTCAGTGGTAGAGCACTTCCTTGGTAAGGAAGAGGTCACGAGTTCAAGCCTCGTCAACAGCTCTGAACAAAAGATGAAAACAAATGCCACCCAATGGGTGGCGTTTGTTGTATATATAGGGATCACCTGCAAAACCTGGTGGGGAGAGGCAAGATGACTATAAAAACAAAAAAAACGACCATCTTGCGATGGTCGCTTCGTGACTCCGCCAGGATTCAAACCTGGAACCGCTTGATCCGTAGTCAAGTACTCTATTCAGTTGAGCTACGGAGCCGAATTGCGAGTGCAAATATAGAGGCTTTTTTTGATATGACCAAATATTTTTAGAAAAATTTTTAATAATTCTTCAAAAAAGTGATTTTTGAGCCACAAATACCACTCCACAAGTGGAGATTTCCCTATAAAACTCATATTTCGCGCAAGAAACTGCAATAAATAGATATTGCGTGCAGGTATTGCAAATTTGATAAAATTACTATATATTTGCAGAAATAACATCTGAAACGATTAAAGTTATGAAACTATTGTTTATCGGCGGTATCGGTATGACCGAGATTATAATTATCGCTTTGATTGTTCTCCTTTTATTCGGTGGCAAGAAGATTCCTGAGTTGATGAAGGGCATTGGCAAGGGTGTTCGCTCTTTCAAGGATGGCATCAACAGCGTAGCTGACGAGGTTAACGACAAGGAAGATAAGAAAGAGGAGTAGCCTTCCATTATGGAGGATAACGGCGGACAGAGTTTTTGGGAGCATCTCGATGAGTTGCGCTCAGCGTTGATACGGATTATCTGCGCCGGTTTGCTGTGCGGTATAGTGGCTTTTATCTTCAAGGAGTGGCTATTCGATTTTGTGCTTGCACCCTCGAAGAGTGATTTCGTAACCTACCGATTGCTCAATAGCCTGAGCAAATTTACGGGTGTTGCGGTTGAGGATTTCTCGGTGGAGATGATAAATACGGCATTGGCGCAGCAGTTTATAATCCATATGAAGACGGCTTTTATTGTCGGATTGCTGTGTGCCTCGCCCTATATTCTCTATCGCATAATGCACTTTATAGCTCCCGCGCTCTACAGCACCGAGAAGCGTCTTGTTTTTGGAGTTGTAAGCAGTGGATATGTAATGTTCTTGGTGGGTATGGCGTTATGCTACCTGCTTATATTTCCTCTCACATTCCGATTCCTCGGCACCTATCAAGTTAGTAGCGAGGTGACAAATATGATCTCGTTGGAGTCCTACATATCGACACTTACAGGTATGAGCCTAATGATGGGCATCGTCTTTGAGCTGCCGATTATATGCTGGCTGATGGCAAAGATAGGAGTTCTGGAGGCTATGCTTATGCGAAGCTATCGCAAGCACGCCATTGTGGCGATACTCGTTGTAGCAGCGGTTATTACACCGACCTCCGATGCCTTCACTCTTGCACTTGTGACGCTACCGATGTATTTGCTCTACGAGATAAGTATCAAAGTTGTATCTAACACTAAAACTAACATAAACCATGACTAATATTTCGAGACGTCTTTTTCTGAAGAAGGCGACTGCGGCATTGGCAACAATGGCAGTAGCACCTTCGCTGCTATCGTGTGAGAAAGATTACGACAACCATAAGATTCGCAAGGTGGCACCTTTGGCTGGCAACTACGATGTGGTTGTTATTGGAGGTGGCCCTGCAGGATTTATCGCAGCTATTGCAGCTGCACGCAAGGGTGCAAAGACCGCTATTATCGAGCGTTACGGATTCTTTGGCGGTATGGCTACTATTGGCTATGTCGCTCCAATAAGTGTTTTCGCGCTGAAGAACGAGTTGGTTATTGGCGGTATTCCTTGGGAGTTCGTCAAGCGCTTAGAGGAGATGGGCGGAGCCTTTATCGAGTGGCCAAAGGCTAATATCGACTTCGATATCGAGTTGTACAAGCTCTGCTGCCAGCGTATGATATTGGAGGCAGGTGTCGACATCTATACCCACTCGGCAATGGTTGGTTGCGAGATGGAGGGTACAAAGATTGATTCGGTGATTATAGAGAACAAGAATGGGCTCGAAACCCTCACTGCAAAGATGTTTATCGACTGTACAGGCGATGGCGACCTTGCCCATATGGCGGAGGTGCCAATGCAGTCGAATCCGGATAACGACCTACAGCCATCTTCGTTTGGCTTCACTCTTTCGGGTGTAGACACCAAGAGTGACTTGCTCAATAAATGTTTGTACCACAATGGTATCAACGGTCCGAGCCAGTGCAAGCCAGTACGCGAGAAGTTGTTGGCGATGAAAGCTGCGGGAGCCGACATTCCTGATTTTGGAGGTCCTTGGTTCAACAACTCTATGCACGAGGGAACCGTGATTGTAAACATCACACGCCGTGCCGTAAATGCCGTAGATAACCGCAATTTCAGCTCGGTAGAGTGTCAGTTGCGCGAGGATATATTCACCTTCACAAAGCTCTTGAAAGAGAACTTCAAGGAGTTTAAGAATTGCTATGTATCTTCGACTGCGCCACAGGCTGGTATCCGCGAGACTCGCCGCATCAAGGGTGTTCACACCGTAACTGCCGAGGAGTATGTAAATGCCGTACACTACGAGGATAGCATCTCACGCGGTATTCATCCAATCGACCTACACGCAAGCAAGGGAACGCATCAGCACCGCGTAGATTTGTCTAAACCTGCCTATGTACCATATCGATGTCTTATCGCGCCCGACTACCCTAACCTATTGGTTGCAGGTCGTTGCATCTCGACCGACCGTCAGGCATTGGCATCATTGCGCGTAATGGCAAGCTGTATGGGTACAGGTCAGGCGGCAGGCGCTGCGGCTGCCCAGGCTATTGCAAATGGTCAAACTGTACAGAATATCGACACTGCACAGTTAGTTGCCACATTGAAGGAGTGGGGCGCAGTATTGTAATCAATATCTATCGTAAATAGCAAGGGAGTATCGTAATGATACTCCCTTGTTTATTACTTAACAACTACCTTGCATCCGTAATTCTTTGTCTTGTCGAAGGTTAGCGTGTAGATCTTTCTGTTGTAGGAGAATGTGAGAACTACCTCGTTGGCGCTCTCGCTCATCTTTGTCTTTGGCAGAGCCTGCAACGACTCATCGCCCACCTGTACCATATTGAGGAAATAGTCCCTCTCGGCACTCTTCTTTGGCGATATCTCTATGCGCCACTGGCCAAATAGAGGGTGGTCATTACCGGCTTTGCGGTTGGCAACGTGAACATCGTTCCTATCCTCAATCTTTGGGTCGGGAAGTGGCCAGTTTTTGCCGTCCGACCAGAACTGCTTGCCATCGCCACCAATCTTCTCGATAACGGCCTTCTGCGGTAGGAGTGTGCGGCAGATAGATTTTCCGCCTTGCGACACCTCTGCAAACTCGTTACCCTTGATTGTCGGCTCGGTAACGGTATGGTAGGGCCACTTCTTAGGGTACTCCGCCTTGTCCGACACTACGCGGTCGAAGATTACGAAGATATCGGGTGCGCACCATACAAACTCGCGCACCACCTGCTCCGCTTTTGCTTCGTGGTAGCACTTTGTGGCATCCGAGGCGATATAGACATAGTCGCCACCATCTTCGTACGCCAAGAGCTTGCCGTTCACTTTGTTGCACTGGCCGCCATCGTTTGGTACTGGAGTGTCTGGATCTTCGTTTGCCGCTGCAGCACCCCAATAGTGAGGCATCTCCTCGCCAGGCATTCGTATTGTTACGCAGTTGTGTGCTACGGTGCGTGCATAGTAATGCGAGAGGTGCAAACCCGGCTGTGGTCGCGTACCCGAGTCGAGCGCACGGAAACCGTGCTTATATATAATAAAGTTGTTGATGTCGAAGTGCTGATGATGACCGGTAAGTCGCTCGGTTAAGAATACGGCATAGGTGTCATTGTCACCATATCCTGAACGCATATAGATTTGGCCGAGTGTGTCGAAGTAGATAGACTTCTTGCCCATATCGGCAACTACGGCATCCTCGTTTAGCGAGAAATGGAACTTGTTGAGCAGAGGCAGGAATGTGAGTCTTGCCGAGCGCTCCCTGGCATTGTAGCGTGCAAGCAAGCTGCCTGCCCAATCGAGAAGCTCTGGATGATTCTTGCCGAAGAGACTTGCGATGGTTTTGATATGAATCACAATGTTACCACTTGGCAATCCGTTGGTTATGTGGTTCGCATCGCCAATGCCGAACTCTTTGTTCTCGGGCAGGCGAATCCAATCCATGTAGCGCAAATAGCCAATCATATACTCCATCTGCGGAGTAATGTCGATACCCATTGCCGAGCGGAAGGTGTAGATGAGGTCATATTCGGCGTAGGGATAGTAGCCAAGACCGTAGCCGATAGTTCCCGAGCTGCAACCTCCATTCTTACCGAGCAACTTGGCACGATGCGCGGTCATCTTTTGGTGGAGGTCGTAACCATTGCAGAGCATTCTTTTGCACTCCTTGTCGTTGATACCTTCGTGCATAAAGGTCAAACCGATATACCAAGGCAACATCGACGAACCGTACAATCCGGAGTTATAACCACTCGGATTCTCGCGATAACGCTTTTCGCGGTAACCCGAACCATGCCACGCTACATTGTAGGTGGCGTAGTAGAGTTCGCGCCCCATCTTCTCGCGCTCCTCGACGGAGAGGTCGTTGTATATCCAGTCGTAGGCGCAGAGTGTGGAGAGTATTGGAAATGCGAACCATGTGATGTTGAGATCGTTTGATGCGCGCAGCTTGTAATAGTCGATCAACTTGTACAACAGCGACTTCGTAAAGTCGAGATACTTCTCCTCCTTGGTTACGAGCCACAACATTGCCGCCTCCGACACTCGCTCGCCATAGCGGTCATTTTGGGTATTCTCGCCAGTGCGAGATAGTGGGTTTTTGAAGACAATCTCTTGACCTATGAGCTTATCAATCTGCCTCTTCATTGTGCGGAAGCAGTAGTTCTCGTAGCTGTTGGCCGCCTTTGTAATCTGCGGTATATCCTCTGCAGTCAGAAACATTCGCGGATGGTCGGTGCGGATATGGTTGAGCCACTCGCGGTCGCCCTCCTTGATTTGAGCCGATGTGAGAGTTGTCAATAGTGATAGAACTGCAAATACCAAGTATCGTCTCATAGGGTATGATTATTCTGCTTTTACGCCTCTACTTCTTTGGTAGTTTGAACTCGATAACCACTGGGCAGTGGTCCGAGGAGGTGAGAACAAAGTCATCACGAATGGTATAAGACCTCTTTATTGCCGAATAGAGTCTCTTGGTGCAATAGATATAATCGATGCGAGCCTTGCCTCGAGTCGAAGATTGGAACTCCGAAGGATTCTTGTCGAAAATGCCATCGTGAGGATAGACCTCGAGCACCGCATTGTGCACATCGTAGTTGAAGGCACGAGGTTTCTTACGGTGAATCTCGTCATAGAACTCCCTATCCTTAGGTGAGCGAGAGTTGAAATCGCCCGTCATCACCCAATGTTTCTCGCCAGCAAACTCGGGATTGAGGATTGTTTGATTCATAATATAGCGAATCTCCTCCAAGCGATAGCGATCGCCTCCACTACCCTTTGTCTTGGTCTTGTCCTCCTTATGCCAAGCCTGCGGCCAAAGGTGTAGGACCACATAGTTCACACCGAGAATCTTGACATGGAGCGCTCCGTGAGATATATTCTTGCCCCCAATAGGGCGAACAAGCTCGATCGGATAGCGCGAGGTGACAGCCACAGGATAGTTATCCTGATAGGCTCCGAGAGCAGTGTAGCTATGCCCCCAGCGCGCCGCCAGTTCTCCCAATTTTCCAGGCAGATAGCGAACATCGTCACTCTTCGTCACATTCTTCTTGTTCTCATCCCAGTGGGTTGCCGCCTCACAAATGGCGAAGATATCAATCTTCTGCGCCTGCATCCACTGCACAAAGCGGTCGTAGTTGTTGAACTGGTCCCACCACATTCCGTCTGCGATATTAAAATCCATAAAACGGATTGTTGCAGGTCGCTGTTCATTCGGCACCTGGGCATAGAGCGGCTGCACAAAGCAGAGCAAAGCCAATGCGCACAAGATACTCTTTAGCTTCATATCTCTCTACTATTACTTACCCGATGCGGTTTGGGTTGCCTTGGTATAGACAATCTTCTCTCCCCAAGTTGGAAGGAGGATACGCTTCTTGTCGTAGCCTGTAATTTTGCCCGAAATCTTCAACAAATCATCGATTGTCCAGCGCCACTTCACTACGCCGTGTCCCAACTCCCAAGCGTGCGAGAAGATGGCGTACTGAGGGTTGAGTTTGTCGATTGCATTCTGAATCTTTAGGCCTACAGCCGTGTGGAAGATGAAGAGGTCTGGTCGTTTCTCCACCTCCAGCTGCTCGTAGTTGTGAGCATCGCCCGTATGGAAAATCACAACATTGCCCGACTCTGCACCGCAGTCGATCTCGTAGGTGGTGACAAACTTCTTGCCCCACTCGTTCTTGTTGTGGTCTACACGCTTGCAGTTGATGGTGATATCGTCAATCTTGATGCGGTCAACCTCGTCGACATACTCCCAATCGAGCAACTTACCCTGCCATACCACTGGCTTATCCAACTTGTATCCCGCAATAACCTTCGACTCACCCAATGCGAGCTGGTTGTGAGCGTGCTTGTCGGAGTGGTCGCCGTGGCGGTGAGTTACCAGCACAAAGTCCAAGTTCTTGGCAATCTCCTCGATATGTTTATGCACAATATCAATGCCGAATGTGTGGGATGGAGTCTTTACAATGTAGCCCATATTGTAGACATTCCACACAACAACGGTGCCCGGAGCAACCTTTGTCTTCTTAATCTCGTTGCGCACCTTATTGAAGGCTTGACGATAGAAGTAGAGGGTACCCTGTAGCTCCAAATCATCGACCTTTACCCAATCCCAACAGTTGTAGAAATTCTTCCAATCTTCGGTGCTAAAATTGTTTATTCCGCGCTGAATAACGCTCATGGCCTCGAGGCGTGGTGCGCGATCCTCATCGCAGCACGAGGTGGACTTGAGAACGGTCTTAACCGCCGCCTTAAACTCCTTGTTCGATGGACGCTCGTAGGAAAGAACAGTCTGTGCATCGGCTGCAAAAACAACCGATGCTACAGCTATAATTGATAAAACAAATCTCTTCATAACAAATTTATTATAGTAGTTTTACTTTGTATAACGAACTGTGAGGTATGCCAAGCCACTCGACTTGTCGCCTGCAACACCACCATCGTAGCTCATAGTTTCGCCTGCAAGGTTCGAGGCAGGGATAAGGCGAATATAGACCTTCTCCTGACCAAACATCGCATCTGGTAACTCGATATTAACGTGCTTGTAGCCGCACAACTGCCAATATGCAGTGTAGCTCCACTGTGCAACATCAGGCACAGTGTAGTCGCCGACATTTGTCCACTGAGCCTTGTCGGTAGACCACTCCACATTCCAGTAGCGAGGCGCACCAATTGCGGTATTACAAACAGCAAACTGCATCGATAGGTGTGAACCCGCAGCCGAAGCGGTAGAGAGCTCTACCAGCCAGTAGTGATACGATGAGCCGTTAATCCACTTCGAAGCGGTCCAAGCGCAACCATACGAAGCGGCAATAGTACCACGAGAGCCAGCACTGCTATTCTCGGCACTGCTAATCTGCGGACCATCGACCTTAACGCCATTTGCATCGACCACGCCACTACCTACCGATTGTGTATTCTTTGAATCGCCGAGGAAGTACCACGCTGAGGTGCTCGAAACTGTTGCTCCCGACGAGTGCGAGAGTGTAGCAGTCGCTGCCGAGTTATACTGTGGATAGTACATCTTGTAATATGGGTCCACATTCACCGCACAGTCGGTACGATCCTTGTTGAAGTATGCGAACTCGCAGATAACTTGAGTCTGCGACTCGGCAATGGTCGAAGCCATTGCGATGTCGCTCTTCGACTGGTGGCGAATCTGGTAGCGACCGATATTTCCGAGGTTGTAAATCTGGTCGAGAGAGTAACCCTCGGCCACCATCTCGGCCTGTTTCACACTATCCCACTCGAGGCGGTCGCACGCTTCGAGAACAATCACACCCGAGAGTGATCCGCTACCATAAGGCAGCTTCTCTCCTGTACGGCCATAGGTACAAGTGGTGTTGGTGATGGTATAGAACGAATTTCCGTGCGAATCGCGAACAAGCAATGGATACTGACTAATTCGGTTAGCCGTAAATATTGTAGCCACACCGCCACCTGTATAGCCCTCGTTGAGAGGAGTGAGAGAACCCTTCTTGATAGGAAACTCGCAATCCTTGAGTGTAACATAGGTGTAGACATCTTCGTCAGTAAGTTCGTGGAAGAACTTCTCCTTGTGAGGGATTGTCGAATCCGAGCCCGACTCTACCGAAAGAACATTCGCCGATGTGATCTCGTTAATGTAGTAGCGAATAGGGTCCCTATCGGCAACATTCGCACTACCCTCCTTGCCAAAATAGCAGCCATTGAGATTGAGACGCACCTTGTCGTAACGCTTCAAGACATTATCCTTCTCCGCCTTGAACTCCACCATAAAGCCATAGCGACCATCCAAACTCTCAAGGTAGACGATACGCTTGGTGCCGGTGTAGTCGATACGCATCGATGTAATAGGGGTGTTCGGGCCTGCATTACCAAACTCAGGGTCGCTAACCACATATCCCTCGATACAAACGTCCTCCACGATGTCGCGCTCGCCCTTCTGACGCATCTCGGCAAACGAGAGGATATTCTCGGTGATGCTAACCTCCTTGTCCTGGGTTACAACAATCTCGGTTGAGATAGTTTCGTTCCAATCATCGGTATAGGAGAAGTGGATTGTCGCCTTACGCACGCTCTTTGCATTAGGGTTTGGATCAACATCGAAGTTCAAGGTATTGTTCACACACTCGATGTTCGAAATCCAATTTGAGGTTGCCTCCGCATCATAATCGGTCTCGATTTTCAGGTCATCGAAGTCGATACTGCTCTTCAATAGTGTTGAGCACTGACCGCCCTGATAATCGACCAACATCGAACGATTCGACACCTCGAGAGTGCTATTGGTGCGACCTGTCTGTTTGATATATACCGAATCGACACGATTCTCTGCCGAGAGGGTTATGATAGCCATACGGCGTGTGCCTTCGTTGCGGTGGCAGGCTGCAATGAACGAGCCATCACCATCGAGCGAGAGTGTGCGATAGCGGAGGTCGCTCTCCTTGGTACCGAGGCGAATCCAATCTTTACCCTTTATGACCTCAACGGTATAGGGTTGCGAGGCGTAGACATCAATAACTTGATTGCCGCCCTTGTAATCCATCGTAAAGATATTATCCTCATCTACGGCTCCCAATTCTGGGGTATAGACTTTGTCTCCATCTTCGATTTCGCAAGCGACCAAGAGCAGAGACGAGGCGATAAAAGCGATTGTGAGTAATCTATTAAATATGCTTTTCATAGCCAATGCTGATTACTTATTATACTTGATTGTTACTGCTGCAAGGTAGAGACCTGTGGCTGACGACTTCGATGTGAATTTTTCGCCCTCAGGGTCTGTTAACGATGCGCAAATGTTGTTGTAAGGGGCAAGACGCACGTACGCCTTCTCCACACCGCTCAACTCGGCTGGCAAGAGGAATGAACGCTGTGCCAAACCGTGGGTTGCAAATGTAGGACAAGACGAAGTCCACCAAACGAATGGGTGGATGTCTATCTCCGAACCCTCGATTGCGGTGTAGGTCACACCATCTATCGAGTACTCCAACTTCCAATTTGCAGGGAAGTTGACACCAACACCCGAAGTGGCCTGCGAGCCAGCCCAGTATGCAATATTCAACGATGCACCTGCACCCAAAGTTGTTGCATTGAACTCGAAGATTACACCCTTGAGGTTGCCCTCCTCATCGCACCAGTTCGACGAGAATGCGCACGAAGCGTTTGCAATCTGCGTACCTGTCGAAGAGGTCGAGTAGGTCAAACCGTTGAAGTTAGGGCCAAGCACAGGCTTGACATCCAACTCGTGATATATCTTACCCTTACCAACCTTTGCCAAAGCTGCGTTGCCCTCGAGTAGAAGTTCCG
The DNA here is from genome assembly GCA_045659225.1 of Alistipes sp. Taxonomy (GTDB): domain Bacteria; phylum Bacteroidota; class Bacteroidia; order Bacteroidales; family Rikenellaceae; genus Alistipes. Next base: position 12,119 of record JAZOWM010000008.1, on the reverse strand, counting down.
AGTCGTTCCAGCACCACTCGGTATGAGTTGTAGAGAAACCACTCTTCTCATTGTAGTTAAATTTCAAACAACTCTCATCGAATGGGCGAATCACAAATGCGCCAAGCGAGCCATTTCCATAGGTTACGCCCTCGACAATGTTTGGATTTGAGCCATAGCGAGTCGAGGTCTCGTAGGTAATAATACCCTTTACATCGCCCGAGCCACAAGGTGCTGCCTTGCCATTACGTACCCAATAAGCCGAGGCATAATTAAACATCATATAGATGGTATTACCCTCCTTGTCGCGCAACATTGTTGGATAGTAGTCGCAAGCGTAGCGATAACCATCGGTGGTGTTGTAGAATGCACCCTTGTTATAGACAAGTTCCACATCCTTCAATGTAACGATGCGATAGTAGTCGTTGCTCGAGAGTTCCGATATGGTACGCTCCACAACTGGAACATTCTGCGCGGTACCTGTAACAAGAGAGACGATATTACGCGAGCGCAGATCGCTAAGCATATAGCGTCCGTCACCCAACTTACGCAATGTAGCACCATTCACACGAATCTGAGCCTTAGCATACTGCGGCAGAATATTATCATTGGCGGTATCCATACGGAGGAGCATCGAGTGTGCGCCATCCTCGCTCATAAAGTAGTTTGTTGAGTCGTTGTTAGTGGTATCGGTTACAGCAAAGCCACTACCCGACCACGAGCTCTGTGCATTCATTGCCGCATTGGTGTTCTCAGGGGAACTAAGGCTTACACCCGAAATCTTGATGCCATTAGCCTCATCTTCGCCTTCGGTCGTTACAACCCAACTACCATTGCTGCTGCGATCTGTGGCAGCCTCATAGCGTGCAAGAAGAGTCTCCCAAGTAATTTCAACCGATGATGAGGTGGTTTGTGTAATATTCACATAAGAAGGGCCATAGACAAGATGGGTGTGCGGATCGGTCAAGGTGATACCCAAACGAGCCGAACGATCCTCTCCTGTGTCGTTAGCTGCGACATTGAGAGAGAGTAACTCACCTTTCATCTTCACATCGCCAATCCAACCCTCCTCGCCATTGTACTGAACCTCATCGAGAACAACGTGCTTATAAAGGTTGTTCGAGATGTTAGCATCGAGGGCGAGATAGTAGGTCGTAGCCTCCTTCTCGATAATCATATCGCCATCTTCGGCACGGAATCGGAACACAATGTCGGCACCATCCTGCACAATCATAATACGCTTGGTCTCGCCCTTGCTGTGAACAAGCACAAATGCACGGCGAATAGCCTCGCGGTTAGTCTTGTAGGTGAAGGTGATATATCCGTCACCATTTCCGCTCGTATTCGAGAGTGTTGCCCAATCGAGTTTATCCTCCAACTCGGCGGTCCACTCACTATCCGAATATACCGAAATGCGGGTTGAGCCTTCGCTATCCTTTTCGAGTTTGATGCAATGCTCCTCGGAGTCATCGTTGTTTACGCCGAAACCTTCCCACTCGAAATCGCGATTACAGCTCGAAAAGAGAGCCAATATCGCTAAGATAGAAGTTAAATATTTAAGAGTATGTTTCATAGTTTACAAATCCGTTAGAGTATTACATATTGTATTTTTCGTATGCATCGTTGGTCAAAACACCTCCCGAAAGTGCTACCTCCTTATCAGGAATTGGGTAGTACTCGTGGCACGGCAACATCAAATTCTTGAGTTTGCTAAGGTCGTTGCAGTTGTATACCTGGTCGAACCAAATACCCCAACGCACCAACTCGAATTTACGCTGGAACTCGCCCACAAGTTCGCGTCCGTGCTCCTTCTGAATCTCGTCCATAAGGGCTGCCGAACTTTTGAAGTTTGCAGGATTCAAGTCTCCGAGACCTGCACGACTACGAACACGGTTGATATACTCTACAGCCTTGGTACGATCACCCTTCTTGAGGTGACACTCGGCCGCCATAATCAACGCGCCAGCATAGCGGAAGACCTTGTAGTTGTTGCCATCGGCAGTCGACTGCATATTCGGACACCAGAACTTGTCGCCCATCCAAGGACGGCTCTGGTTGGTCTTCTTTGACTCAGGCTTACCGAACCACTGCCACTCGAGATTATTCGTCACCTCGTTGAGCGATTTGTAGCCCCAAGCCATATTTATCTTCGAGCGGTGGTCGAAGACTCCATTTATGAACTCTGCGCTATTCTCATCGAGTTTGTCATAGTCTGTATAGAGCTGCAACTGCTCGTAGAAGTAGCGGTTAGGACGGAATGCGGTGTAGGTACGAGCCTGTGTACCCAACTCCTCTATAATCAAACCATCGTAGTAGGTTGCAGCGGTCTCGCCCTCGAGTAGAGTATCGTCCTCCTCTGTCGAACGGCTCGGAGTGAAGAAGCAGGCAACATTGCCATACACCTTCAAGCCATCCTCATCGTAGAGGTTTGCAATCTCGAAAATAGACTCGCGAGTATATTTGTTGCAGAAGCGAATATCCGAGATAGGATATTGGTTCAAATCGCCATATATAGACTCGAGATGACCGATTGCGGTCAAAGCCTTGTCCCACCAGAGGGTGTCGTTTGCGCTATCCTTCGAGCCATTCCACATAGCAAGTTTAGCACAAACCATCCAACCGAAGGCTGCACCCATACGATAGTCCTCACCCGAAGCGGTGTCATAGGTACGCTCCTGCTTGACACCTGGCTTTGTCAAGAGATCGAGCAACTCATCAACGATATAGCCACGAGTCTCGATTGCCGATATGCGCGGAATCTTAGCAACGCGGTCCTGATCCTCCATTGTCTCGACTGGAGTGGTGTAGAACGGAACATCGCCAAAGAACGAGGTGAGCAAATAGTAGTACATACCTCGCAAGGCAGCACCCTCTGCCTTCAAGGCGTTGTACTCCTCCTCTTTGAGGTAGCCCTCCTTATATGCGCGCTCGATAGCTGCGATGACATTGTTGCATCGCATAACGCCGAGATAGCCCTGAGTCCAAACGGTCTTACCGAAACGAGGATTCGCAGGCGAGATGTCGAGAATCGCGTCATAGGTACCCGAATCGCAATACATAAGGTCCGAAACTGCCTCCAAGGCGAGCATAAACGTACCATTGTATATCGAGCGGAATGGCGGATAACATCCATTCAATCCTGTGATACACTGCGAATAGGATTTGTAGTATGTCTTAGTCTGATAGTTCGACTGCATATCTTCCTCCAAAGTACAAGCGGAGAAGATTGTTGCCGAAGTGAATGCAACAACTACAAGTCTGATAATATAAAGCTTAAACTTTTTCATCTTTCTTTGCATCATTGAAGGTTAGTAACGAATCTGAACACTGAAGATAAATGTTCGAGCCTTTGGATAAGCACCGTTGTCCATACGGCGGATTGTCGAACCACTCGAATTGGTCGAAACGTCAGGATCGTATCCATTGTAGTTTTTCCACAAGAATATATTCTCGGCACTTGCGCTTACTGTGATGTCGCGCAACAGCTTTGTCTTCTTGCGCAAATCGAAGGTGTAACCCAACGAGATGTTCTTCAAGCGAATGTACGATGCATCGTAGACCATTCGAGAGCTTGGCAACTCATCGTTGTAGTAGGCTGCAGGGATATTCGACTCTGGATTTCGTACTGGATGCCAAGCATCGAGCATATAGCGATACTGGTTGGTGTAGGTACTACCCGCCATCCACAACTCCGAGAGGTTGTAAATCTTACCTCCGAGCGAGTAGTTGAAGAATACGCTCACGCGGAACTTGTAGATGTGGAAGGTATTCTGCAAACCTCCATAGATGATAGGATCTGCCGAACCGAGATATACGAGGTCGTCCTCATTCAAGGTTCCATCGTGGTTGGTATCGCCATAGTAGGCATAACCTGCTTTGTAGGTGTTCGATGCACGCGACACATAGGCCTTGGTCTGCTTGTTACGGTCGATTTGCTCCTGATTGTGCCATACACCTGCGTGCTTGAAGCCCCACAATGCATTGAGCGGATAGCCATTTACATATCCGTACATCATATAGGAGTTGTTCGTAGGTGTCGAGTAGGCTGCAATAAAGTCGTTCGAGCCTGTATCGAGCACCTTCTGCTGGTTGTGCGCAATAGTCAAAGTGGTGTTCCAACTGAAGTTCTTGTTCTTGAAGTTGTGCGAGGTTACACTAAACTCCACACCCTTATTCTCGGTTGCACCAATATTGGTATAGCGTGACGAGAAGCCGGTCTGTGTAGGCAACTGCACCGAGAGCAAGAGATCGGTAGTCTTGGAGTAGTAAGCCTCGAGCGAGAACTCCAAACGGTTCTTCAAGATTGCAAAATCGATAGCCGCATTGTACATTGCTGTCTTCTCCCAAGTGAGGTCCTTACTCTCCAAACGAGATGGATATACTGCCAATGGCTGGCTCGAGCCGAAGAGGTAACCGCTGGTGGTACAGCTCAACGCCTCCATCGAACGATAGTAGGAGATGGCATCGTTACCCGACATACCCGCACTGAGTCGCAACGATAGATCGTCAATCCAGTGAGCACTCTTCATAAATGGTTCCTTCGAGATCATCCATTTGAACGCACCCGAAGGGAAGAAGGCGTACTTATTATTTGCGGCGAAGTTCGATGAACCATCGACACGAGCCGTAAATGTAAAGTAGTAACGTTTCTTGTAGTTGTAGTTGAATCGTCCGAGGAACGAGTTGCGAGTACGCTCGTTGAGCGAAGAGGATGGTACGAGGTTATTCTTGTCGGGAATAGCCGTCATATTATTCCACTTTATATCATCGCTCAAATAGCCTGTACCCTTCAACGAGAAGTTGTGTTGCTGGAACTTCTCGACAGTAAAGCCCAACATCAAATCCACAGCGTGCAAGCGGCGGAAAGTGCGCTTATAGGTCAAGGTATTCTCGTTTGTGAGGCGGTATTCATCGGTCTCGGCACGATATGCCACTGCTCCCTGATTGATAGCTGCGTAGGTCGGACGAGTCGATGGATAGAACTCATAGGTGTGTCGCTGGAAAACATAGTAGTTGAATCGCGAGCGGAATGTCAAGCCCTTTGCCAAGGTGATATTGACATTTGGCGACACGGTACACAATTTACGAGTTGTCTCGTTGGTGATAAGGTGTGCATCCATATAAGCGCTATTGTATGGCTGACCGCCATCGAAACCTGTACCCCAAAGGATATTTACGGTATCGGTAGGCTTCTGCATCGGATTCAAGAAGATTGCTCCGTTCCAATAGTTCACACCGCCGATAGCCACCTTATTGTTGTCGTTGTTACGATACTCGTAGCTGAAGTTTAGTCCAAAGCGCAACCACTTGAACAACTCGTACGATGCGTTGAAACGACCTGTATATCGCTCCAAGCCCGAACAAATGACGATACCTTGATTGTTGTGGTAGCCGAACGATGCGAAGTAGTTGTACTTCTTTGTTCCTCCCCACACACTGAGGTTGTAGTTTTGATACATACCTGTGCGAGTGATAACATCCTGCCAATCGGTACCTTTGCCATACGACTCAGGGTTTGCATATTGATAGTTCGACTCCGGACGATTGACATAGGAGTCGAGCGACTTCATATAGTAGACATCGTTACGATAGCGAGCAAACTCCGAAGCGTTCATAACATCGAGTTTGCGAGGCAACTGCGAGAAGCCAAGGTCTGTCTTGAATGTAACGCGAGGTTTTGCACCCGAATCGCTACCACCCTTGGTTGTTACAATGATTACACCATTTGCACCTCGTGCTCCATAGATAGCTGTCGAAGAGGCGTCCTTCAACACCGATATAGACTTGATATCAGCAGGGTTGATATCACCCAAATCCGATACGCCGTCCATTACGCCATCCACCACTATCAGAGGCTCGTTCGATGCGGTGATTGAACGAGTACCACGGATACGAATAGAGGTCGATGCGCCTGGCTCGCCCGTAGTAGCCATAATATCGGCTCCTGCAACACGACCCTGCAATGCCTGATCTACAGAGGTTACTGGAGCATCGGCAATCTCCGCCATCTTTACATTTGTTACCGAACCGGTGAGGTCGCTCTTTGCAACAGCACCATATCCGATGACAACAACCTCCTCCACCTTGACATTGTCGGGCGAGAGGGCAACATTTATTGTTGTGCGAGAGTTGATTTTCTCCTTCTTGGTCGCATAGCCAAGGTATTGAATCTCCAATACACCTGTAGGCGGTACCTGCAAGGTAAACTTACCATTTAAATCGGTCGAAGTACCGATTGCTGCGCCCTCGACAGAGACTGTAGCGCCAATGAGCGGCTGCTTGTTCGAAGCATCTGTAATCGTACCCGAAACCGTAATCTTACTCTGTGCCATAGCCGCAGGTGCTGCGCACAAGAGTAGCAACACCAACAACGGCATACAAACCTTAGAGTTTAATCTATTTAGAATTTGTCCCATTTTTCACGCTGTTTTGAGGGTTATTCGTAGAGTGAAAATTCTGCCAACACTGGATAGTGATCCGAGTACCTCCAAACGCCCACGCCATTGTTGATGGCCACACCATTTGGCGAGTACATAATCTTATCCATATGTGCAAAACCATAGAGGAAGTCGATCGATTTTAGCGACTTACGCATCGACTCTGTACCATAGATGTAGTCGATATACGACTTGTCGTAGCTATTCATCTCCGCCCACAAATCGTAGTACGAATTCTTTCTCACCTCGAGGTCGACATTATTACCAACTTTGCTATTGAAGTCGCCCATCATCAACCAATGCTCGTCGCGATAGTGCTCCTTCGAGTTTATGGTCTTCGAGAGGTAATAGTTTATCTCGTTCATACGATAGGCGCTTGCATTGGCAATGTTGTCGGGTTGGAGATGAAGGTTTACTAGGTTCACCGAAATATCATCCGTAAAGTGAACCTTCACGTGTACTGCACCGTGCGATACGACGTTATTCTCGTCGCCACGCAAGCGTTCAACCAATTCGAGCGGATACTTCGAAGTTATCACCACTGGGTAGTTATCCTTGTATGGGCCCATCACAACATATTGGTGGCCCCATCGCGCAGCCAACTCGACCCAGCCCGAAGGGTTATCCCACTTAGACTCCACCTCCTTCTGGTCGGGATAAGGGAGGTAGCGCTTATAGTGCGAGAGGTTCTTGCCATCGATATCCCAGTGGGTTGCAGCCTCCTGGATACAGAAGATATCGGGGTTAATCTCGTTGATGTAGGCAACGAAGTGTACATAGTTGTCGAACTGGTCGCACCACATACCATCCTGAATATTCCAACTCAGCAACTTGAATGTGTTTACAAACTCTGCCGACTCGCTCTCTACCTTGAGAGGGGTATCGCCCTCAACAATCTTGGTTCCACACGCAGAGAGGAGCGTTGCAACCACTATCGCACAGAAAATGGCTGCTATATGCTTTACTTTAGAACTCATCATCTTCTTCCTCTGGCTTTAAAGTTTCGAACTGCTCGGGAGCCACTGGTTTGCTCTGCTGCACAACGGTTGCGGTCGAGCGGAAAGTATCGCCCCACGCATCGGTATAAGAGACCTCAACCTCGGCAGCACGCCCCTCCTCACCGTTGTTTGTTTTAGCAGAAAGGTGTATCTCTGCTCCATTTACTGTCATATAGTGGCTGGTAATCCAGCTTCCCTTCACCTTATACTTCATATCCTTAGCCTCGAACACCGAGAGATTGGTATTAACGGGCAATAGAAACTCTGTAGTGTTGTAGGCGAAATTGTAGTTGCTCTCGGTAAATTGCACCTTAGGGGTAATACCGTTTTGACGGAAGTAGATGGCTAATGAGGTAAATCCGTCACCCGTAAGAACCTTTATCACCGCCTGACGGCGCAAGCCACGGCGCACTCCATCGAAGCTATTCTCGTCATAGCTAACGGTAAAAGCTCCCACGCCATTGCCCGAGGTTGGACCCTCGAAGTGGCACCAACTCTGCGACTCTTCGTCCATCGATACGCTCCACGCACCTGGTGTGGTCACTCCGAACGAGTGAACTCCAGCATCGGGGGTAACAATAACGATTTGGTCGCTATTTTTTGTAACAATCTCCTCTTTTTGGCAGCCGCACGCCACGATGAGCACTGCAGCAAGGAGAATCTTTATCATCTTTTTCATATCGCTATTATCTATTTTTTGATACAACGAACTCCGGTTGCAGTTACAGGTGTCCAATCGCCTGTATCGACAGTACGTGCTCCTGCGCCTAAACCCCAGTAGAGGAACAACTGCTTCGAATCGTTGGTTGTAGCACCTGCTAAGTTTGCATTCTGGCTACCCAATATCACCCACAAACCATAATAGCGTCGTAATCCGCTCACTGCGTGCCACAAGAACTCGCCATTCTCACGCTCAATATAGAAGCCGCCTCGACAATCTGCCGATGACACTATATGCGCAGTGCTCGGAGTCTCGGCTATAACAGCTTTGGGGTCGGCAACGATGGTTGCAGTCAGTGGCAATTCGTAGCCATAAGGACACGGGTCGTACTGCTTGTGCTTCTCGTCCGAGTAGTTCCACGAAGCCTTTTCGTGCGAAGGGTCCATACTCCAGGCCTGACACCAATGACGATGTGTTGTGTCGTTTGTCTGACAACCGATATAGAGAGGCGACTTGGTAGCCGCAGCATTTGTAGTCCAGAAGGCTGTGGTGATATTACTGGTAAATTTCTTCATAACAGATACCGATATAGCACCGCCTGCGCCACCTGCACCACCTACGGTGATAAGGTCTGCTGATGGGTAGTAGTAGGTTGGAGAGTTCTCGCCCGACTGACCCAAACGTGTAGCCCACGCCTCAGCTTTGTATTGCGTTGGATATGGGAATGGCGACGGACGCCCCCACTGGTAGAACATACCGCCCGAAGCGAGAAAGTCTGCATCGGTCATAGCCTCCATCTCGGCCTTCGAAGTAGGAACTTTCAATGCGCCGAGGTTGCGGTCGAAGTAGGTGTTCGAGCCCAAGACAACATCCTTTGGCTGACCTGCGCCAGGGCACCACAAGTGCCAAGCCCAAAGCACCATACCACCGTCGATTGTAGCAATCGAAGCGTTACCCTCCGAGCCATCGTAGTAGAACGAGATGCTCTTGCCCTCGTTGCAGATGCCCACCTGCGAAATCATACCGCTATTCAACTCAAAGAGAGTACCAGCGATTGCGTTCTCGGTGATGAGGGCGCCACCATCCTCATCGTGTGTATAGCCACCCTTCGAACGAGCGTCAAACATATACCAACCCTTCTTGTTCGGAAGAACGAAGCAGTTTGCATACTTCTCGCCTGCCGAGAGATTAGTACACTTAATGGTCGACACAGCCATCTCGCAGAGCGAAGCAGGCGTAGCCTCGATTGCCGACTGGCTTGCAGTAGCGGTTGCACCCAACGATGCGCTGACCGCTACCGAGATATCCTCAGCTGGATAACTACCTGCTGGAACTGCGATATAGAGTGTGCGACTCTCGCCATTTGCCAAAACCAAAGGCTCGGCAAAGAGGAGCTGTACGCTATTCTTTGTCTTCGAGAGGGTTGCCTGAGGGCGCTCCTCGTAGTTCATATCCACGGTTGCGACACCTGCCAAAGGCAAGCTCTTGCTATTGACTGTCACCGATGAAATCTTACAATCGGCATAGGTCGAGGTTACGGTTACGCCAAGAATCGACGAGAGGAGATAGATCTCGCCCTTGCCCTCCTGGCTACGGCCAACATAGATTTGAGAAGCCTTTGCAATAGCATCTTGTGTGTAGTTCTGCACTGCAGGGAACTCCACCACGGCCTTGCTATCGAGCGAAGTTACGGCCGACGCTGGGTATACGAGGTTGTAGGCCTCCTCTGGAGTACCTGGAGCCACGATGCGAGCATCGAGTGCCGACTTCACCTGCACATTCGAGTTGATGAGCTTGCCACGAGTTGCGTCGTAGACTGCGACATAGTCGTCTGCCGACCAAGCGCTCTTTGCAAACTCCACATCCTCGAGCGAGATGTCGATAGTCTGATATGTGATATCCTCGGCGAGGGTCGAGAGGTTCATCTTGTTGATAACCACCTTGTCGCCGACATTCTTTATCAACGAGCTACCATCCTCGGCTGTCACCGCAATGTTCAAATCGTCGTACTCGCCAGCAGGGAGTGTCAGATAGAATGTCAACGGATTGGCCATCGTTGTCTCTGGCAAGATGGCACTTGCATCGAGGGTGATGATGCTCTTTGTACCCACCTCGGCAGCGTTGCAAACATAGCCATTGGCGGTATCCACCAAGAGCTTACCTGCAAGAGGCTTTGCCGAAGAGAGGGTTATATACTTAACCTTCAAATCTGCGCTTACACGCACGCCAACAACGCCCATCACATACTCGAACGAGAGGTCGGCTCCATCCTCGCCCTGTGCCACCATAAATGGCGTAGAGTCGACGAACTGTGCAAGCAAATCGCTGTTGTAGAGCTGTGTATCGTTTGCGGTGAGCGTGAGAACGCCATCCACAAGGGTTGCATTTGTGCTATATGGATAGTAGGCGGTCACTGCGCCAGTGCTTGCTGCGCCTACGAACTCGCCCTTTGCTTTGTTTGCGCTCGAAGCCGAGAGCGAGAACTTGGTATTCTTGGAGTTCTCCGAGAAGATACCAATCTCTGCGCCAGCCTTCCAGGTACGAGGCGATACCTCGCTCTGCTCGCCGAGAGTGAGGGCTGCAAAGTCGGCTACGATAGTGCCGCTCGACAACGCCTCCTCCGAGGTTGCCGCCACAACCCGCTTAACGGTATACGAGCCATTGAGTTGCTTCGAAATAACGCCATCCGAGGTCACAACATCGATGCTCAATGCCGAGTATGTTGCTGGTGGCAACATCACATAGAGCGTTGCAGGGTTCTCTTCGCTTGTCTGTACGCCCTCACCGCAGTTGAGTGTGAGCGAATAGAGAGAACGAGCCACTGCCGAAGCCTCCATATCGTTCTCGAAGTCGAAAGCGATGCGGCCTGCGAGAGGCTGATCTGCGCTTGTGAGTTTGATTGACTCGACGGTGAAGTTGCCCTTTACAGAGATTCCGAGGCAACCATAGAGGTGACCAAGAGCCACATTCTCGTCGGTAGATTTTGCGACCAAGATAGTGCTGTTAGCCTCGAACTGGGAGATGAGGTCAGCATCATAGGTCTGAGTGTCGGGGATTGTGAGAGCCACCTTCGAACCATCTGCCGTAGCCTCCTTGTCGTAAGGATAGTAGGCGTAGATGTTGCCCTTCAACTCTGCACCGTAGAATAGGCCCTCTGCCGCTCCGTCGTAGTCGGAGAAGAGGGTGTACTTGGCATTCTTGCCACCTTCGCTACCGAAAGCTCCGATGTAGGCGCCCTTCGACCAAGTGTGGTCGTTGCTACCCACCAAGACCTCTTGCGGAAGCGTGAGTTCGAGTTGTGCAGTTGTGGCTTTGATTGTTGTGTGACCTGGGGTTGCAGGAGTGTCGACTCCGCTATCAGGTTGCACACACCCCGAAAGAGATAGAACAACACAAAGAAGTGTGAAGTACAATCTTTTCATACAAAGTGTAGTTTTATACCTATATATATTAAGATATATATGGGCGGTTTTTTGGTTGGTTTGTGAGGGTTATTTTATTTGGCAGCGACCCGAGTGCTATTCAACGGAATGGCACTCGGGCGTGTAACTGCCTAATAGTCTTGGGGTTTAGAACTTACCACGACGGCAACGAACGTTGTAGCCCTGAGCGTTTACAGTTTTCTTTGGACTTGGGTTGAGAAGATCTGGTGTAGTGTAGGTGTTTCCAACCTCGCCGAATGCCATTGCACCGCCCTTACCTACAGTATAAGTCGTGCCGTCCTTTGCAACGGTGTAAGTCTCAGTGTTGTTGGTGTTTACAACATAGATGTAACCGCAGTTAGAATACTGACCCGCAACACCTGTAATACCTGATGTTCTGTTACCTGCGCAAGGCCAATACATAGGAACAGCGTTACCATCCTTATCCTTGCAGCCATTGTAATACATACCATAGAACTTATAGCCCGACTTGTAGGTAGCATCATCCTCAGCAGCACGAGCATAGCCAAACTTCGCCTTCAGTGCATCGCTTACGGTAGCATACCAATAGAGGACAGAGTAGTTCTCCATAATATATCCTGGAGGGCACGGATCGTGAGCA
>JAZOWM010000007.1:0-2629 GCA_045659225.1 Alistipes sp. | reverse complement strand
GCAGTGAAGACCGAAGGTCAATTTTCAATTGTCAATTGTCAATTTGAGAAAATTATGAACGGAAAACTAATTATATTTTCAGCGCCAAGTGGTTCGGGTAAGACCACCATTGTGCGTGAACTGCTGAAACACTATCCGCAGTTTGAGTTCTCCATTTCGGCAACCTCACGAGCACCTCGTGGCGTAGAGCAGAATGGAGTAGATTACTACTTCCTCACGCAGGAGGAGTTTGCTGCTAAGGTTGCTACCGATAGCTTCGTAGAGTGGGAGGAGGTATATGCTGGTACCTGCTACGGCACTCTCAAGAGCGAGATGGAGCGCATCTGGTCGAAGGGTAATGTTATTATCTTCGATGTGGATGTGATGGGAGGTATAAACCTCAAGCGCATCTTTGGCGAGAAGGCTTGCTCTATCTTTATTATGCCGCCTTCAATCGAGGAGTTGCAGAAGCGATTGGAGGGACGTGGTACCGATGCTGCGGAGGTTATAGCCAAGCGCGTAGCTAAGGCTGAGTTCGAGATATCGAAGGCTCCCGAGTTCGACCACAAGGTTGTAAATGACGACCTCGCAACTGCTGTGGCCGATACTCGCGCTATTATCGATAGCTTTTTAGCAAGTTAGGAGTTAGGAGATAGGAGATAGGAGTTAGGAGTAGACTACTACTACCACTACTACTACTACTACGTTCTTCTTAATTTACCAAATTTACCTTTTTTACCCTTTTTACCAGGGGGGGTAAGAGGGTAAATGGGTAAATTTAGTCGAGAGACGAGAGTTTTTTAATTGACAATTGATAATTAAAAGCATTTTTAATTATTTAAGTTTGAATTTATGAAACGTGTAGCTCTATACTTTGGTTCGTTCAACCCTATCCACAAGGGCCATATCGCTTTGGCCGAGTGGGTGGTGGAGCAGGGCTTGTGCGATGAACTTATCTTCATCGTCTCGCCCCAAAATCCTCTCAAGAGCGCAACGGAGCTTGCACCCGAGTTCTCGCGTTACGAGATGTGCGAGATGGCGTGTTCAGCATCGCGCTATCCAGAGCAGATAAAGGTCTCTGCTGTTGAGTTCGTGTTGGAGAAACCATCCTACACCATCAATACCCTGCGCTACTTGCGTGAGAACTTTGGCTCTCAGATGGAGTTTTCGTTGTTGCTCGGAGCCGACAATATCGAGAACTTCGACCGCTGGCGCGAGTATGAGGAGATACTGCGCGACTATCGCCTTTTGGTCTATCCACGTGAGGGCTACTCGGCCGAAAAGTTTGCCGACAAGATTACCTTTTTGGAGGATGCACCCTTGTTCGACTACGCAGCAACCGATATCCGCAAGGAGATTTTTGAGGGCAAGAACTTCACTGCAAAGGTTTGTCCTGCAGTGGCTAAGTATATAATACAGAATAAATTATACCGATAATATGACAAAATTACGCATTGCGCTCTTGGCGGGAGGTGACTCCTCGGAGCGTGAGATTGCCTTAAACAGTGCGCACCAAATAAGCCAAGCGCTCGATACCGAAAAGTACGATGTTAAGGTCATCGACCTCCACCATCGCAGTTGGGCTTACACCGAGAATGGCAAGCGCTATGAGATGGACAAGAACGACTTTTCGCTCACCGTAGAGGGTGTTCGCCACGAGTTCGACTATGCGCTGATTATCATCCACGGCACACCTGGCGAGGATGGTAAGTTGCAGGGCTACTTGGATATGATGGGTATCCCGTACTCGTCGTGTTCGCAGGTTAGCTCGACCATCACCTTCGACAAGGTTTCGACCAAGCGAGCAGTTGCCGAGCGCGGTATCAATGTCGCAAAGGAGGTGTTCTTGCATCGCGGCGAGGCTTTCTCGGCAGAGGCTATTGCGGCGGAGTTGGGCTTGCCGTTGTTTGTGAAGCCTAACGCCAGCGGCTCGAGCTTTGGCGTTACCCGAGTAACCGAGGTAGAGCAGATTGAGGAGGCTGTGCGATTGGCCTTCACCGAGAGCAAGGAGGTACTTATCGAGGAGTGCATCACAGGTCGTGAGTTTGGCTGTGGCGTGCTGATTACCAAGGATGAGGAACTCGTTTTGCCGATTACGGAGATTGTCTCGAAGAGGGCATTTTTCGACTACGAAGCGAAGTATACCGCAGGAATGAGCGATGAGATTACCCCTGCGCCAATCTCGCAGGAGTGGGCCGAGATGCTTGCACACGATGCTGTGGTGGCATATAAGGCGTGCCGTTGCCGTGGCATTGTCCGCATCGACTTCATAGTTACCGAGGAGGGCAAGGCCTACATCATCGAGGTAAACTCTATCCCTGGAATGTCAAGTGGCAGCATCGTTCCAAAACAAGCCCGCACCGCAGGGATAACGCTGGGTGAGTTGTATGATAAGGTGATAAAAGACACGATGGCAGTTAATGGCATTTAATGGCATGCGTTCGCTTACGCTCACTGAATGGCATTTAATGGCAAAGATATGGATATAACAAGACAAAGCAACAATATCTATCGCAATCTTATTGCATATCGCAAAGCGGTGGTTATATACGATTTAACCTACCACTTCTGCGAAAGATTTATTGCCATGGGCGACCGCACCAAAGACCAGATGATACAAGCGGCTCGTTCGGGTAAGCAGAATATTGTC
>JAZOWM010000006.1:0-8507 GCA_045659225.1 Alistipes sp. | reverse complement strand
AGCCGAAAAGTTTACTGTACATACAGGTAATCACGCTCATATAAAGGGTATGTTTATTACCGATGTAACGGAGGCAAACAAGCCTAAAGGTTATGATGAGGATGTTATTGTCGAAAAGGATGTGTGGATTGGTTGTAATGTCACACTATTGTCTGGTGTTACTATCGGGCGTGGCTGTACAGTTGCTGCAGGAGCAGTCGTTGCGAAAAGTACCCCTCCTTATGCGGTGATAGGTGGTGTGCCAGCAAAGTTTATAAAGTTCAAGTGGACTATCGACGAGATTCTTGAGCACGAAGCAGCTCTATATCCAGTAGAAGAGCGTTTTACTCGTGAGGAGTTGGAGAAGATATTTGAAGAGTACAAAAAATAGCAATTTAAAAGCATAAAAATAAATTTTCGTTATGCCGAAGGTGTTGCAGATAAATGTGGTGGCGAATTGGGGCTCGACCGGGCGTATTGCCGAGCAGATTGGAGAGAAAGTAATGGCGCGTGGTTGGGAGAGCTACATCGCATATGGTCGTAAGTGCAACCCATCTAAGTCGCAACTTATCAAGATAGGTTTTGGTTGGGAGCGCCTATTGCACCACCACCTAACGAAGTTTACCGATAAGCATGGACTCTATTCGTCATGGGCTACACATCGGTTCATCCGTAAGGTAAAGCAAATTAAGCCCGACATTATCCATCTGCACAATATTCACGGTGCTTACATTAACTATAAAATCCTTTTCGACTTTCTGCGCAAGGCGAATATCCCCGTTGTGTGGACCCTGCACGACTGTTGGTCGATGACGGGACATTGCGTTCACTTCGTAAGTGCGGATTGCCCAAAGTGGCAGACTCAGTGTTATGAGTGTCCGTTAAAGGGCACCTATCCTCGTGCAAAGAGAGATAATTCTCGCAAAAACTATCAGCTCAAGCACACGGTCTTCACCTCGATAGGTGATAAGTTACATCTAGTTTCGGTATCGAAGTGGCTAAATGAAATTGTTGGCAAGTCGTTCTTTGCGGGCAGTGGTGTGCAACAACATATTATATATAATGGTATAGATCCTCAGGCCTTTGCACCTTGCGAGGTGTCGAAGCGAGGCGAGTACAACCTCGAAGATAAAAAGATTGTTATCTCTGTGGCATCGTCCTGGAGTGCAAAGAAGGGACTTGAGGATATGTATAAATTACCATCAATGCTCTCTGATGAGTATCAAGTGGTGCTTATAGGTCTTTCACAGGAGCAGATTGAGACAGCGCCATCATCCGTTCTTGCTTTATCTCGCACCAATAGCGTTGAGGAGTTGGCGGAGTGGTACTCGGCGGCTGATGTATTCGTGAATCCAACCTACGAGGATACCTACCCTACTACCAACTTGGAGGCTCTATCGTGTGGCACGCCTGTAGTGACCTATCGTACAGGCGGCAGTCCCGAATCGGTAACTCCCGAGACTGGACGTGTGGTCGAGAAAGGCGATATTCTTGGTGTGATTGGAGCTATTGAGGATTTGTGTGGGGGCGATAGAGATGAACTTCGTAACCATTGCCGCGAGTATGCCGTAGCCCACTTCGACAAGAGTGATTGTTTCAAGAAATATATAGAGTTGTACGAAAAATTAACAAATAATAACATATAACCCAATGTCAATCTTCAAAGACAAAGTCCTGTTGATTACAGGCGGTACAGGTAGTTTCGGAAACGCCGTACTTCGTAGATTCCTCGATTCGGATATCAAGGAGATTCGTATCTTCTCGCGCGATGAGAAGAAGCAAGACGATATGCGTCACGCCTTGCAGAACCCAAAGGTAAAGTTCTATATCGGTAATGTGCGCGACAAGCAGTCGGTGGATATTGCTATGCGCGGTGTTGACTACGTCTTCGCTGCAGCAGCCCTCAAACAGGTGCCTTCGTGCGAGTTCTTCCCTATGGAGGCGACTATGACCAATGTTGTAGGAACAAACAATGTTCTTCTCTCGGCTATCGAGCACGGAGTGAAGAACGTCGTTGTTCCCTCGACCGACAAGGCGGCATACCCAATCAACGCTATGGGTATCTCGAAGGCGCTGATGGAGAAGGTAGCAATCGCAAAGGGTCGTGAGCTTGGTCAGAACGCTACAACAACAATCTGCTGCACTCGCTATGGCAATGTTATGGCTTCGCGTGGCTCGGTTATTCCGTTGTGGGTTGAGCAGATGGAGCAGGGTAAGCCTATCACCATCACAGACCCCGAGATGACTCGATTTATGATGACCTTGGACGATGCTGTGGATTTGGTAATCTACGCCTTTACTCACGGCGAGAATGGCGATTTGTTCGTGCAGAAGGCTCCGGCAGCTACGCTCTCGACTTTGGCCGAGGCGTTGAAGCAGACCTACGCAAAGGTGAACCCTGCGTATGGCGAGACCGAGGTTAAGGTTATCGGTACTCGTCACGGCGAGAAGTTGTACGAGACTCTCGTAACTCGCGAGGAGATGGCCAAGGCTATCGATATGGGCGACTACTATCGTATTCCTTGCGACACTCGCGATTTGAACTACGACAAGTTCTTCGTTGAGGGCAACGAGGAGGTTTCAAAAATTGAGGATTACCACTCGCACAACACTCGTCGCCTCGATGTTGAGGGTATGAAGGAGTTGCTCTTGAAGCTCCGCTTTATTCGTGAGGATCTCGGCTTGCAGCCACGATCGAAGGCAAAGGAGATTCGTAGCGAGTAAAAAATAAAAAAGCTAATGGCTAATGGCCAATGGCTAAAAGTTAAATAATATGGCAAAAGTAACTATTGTTGAGGGTGAGATCTATCGTGATGAGCGAGGTCAAATCTCTTCGTTGAATGCTTTCCGCTTTCCAGGCGTGGAGCGTTGCTACTTTATCCACCATCCCGACACCTCGGTAATACGCGGTTGGCACGGACATCAATTCGAGAAGAAGTGGTTCTACTGCATTAAGGGCTCATTTACCGTTGCGCTTGTCGAGGTTGATAATTGGGAGAACCCATCGCCCGATTTGCAGGCGGAGATTTACAACCTCTCCGAGCAGGATAGCAAGATAATCTGCGTACCCGAGGGTTACGCCAACTGCATCAAGGCGCACGAGAAGGACTCGGTGTTGCTGGTCTTCTCGGGTAAAATTTTGGAGGAGGCGTTGAAAGATAGTTGGCGCTACGACAAGTCAATGTGGGTAGATTGGTCGAAATATTAGAACTATGAAAATTTTAGTTACAGGCGCAAAGGGTTTTGTAGGTCAAAATCTCTGCGCACAACTCAAAAATATCCGTGATGGCAAGGCGAAGTGCTATGGCGAGGTTGCGGTAGAGGAGATTTTCGAGTACGACATCGACTCTACAGCCGAGGAGTTGGAGCAATACTGCAAGGAGGCAGACTTTGTCTTCAACCTCGCAGGCGTAAACCGTCCGCAGAATACGGATGAGTTTATGGAGGGCAATTTCGGTTTCGCCTCGACTCTGCTCGAGACACTCGAAAAGCACCACAATACCTGCCCCGTAATGCTCTCGTCATCTATTCAGGCAACCTTGGCGGGTCGCTTTGGCGATAGCGAGTATGGCCGTAGCAAGCGTGCCGGCGAGGAGCTATTCTTTAATTATAGCGCACGCACGGGCGCACGAGTGTTGGTCTATCGCTTTCCGAACCTGTTTGGCAAGTGGTGTCGCCCGAACTACAATTCGGCGGTGGCAACCTTCTGCAACAATATCGCCAACGATTTGCCAATTACGGTGAATGACCGCTATACGGAGTTGGAGTTGCTCTATATCGACGACTTGGTTGACGAGATGATTGCCACCTTGCGAGGCGAGGAGCACCACTGCGAGTTTGAGGGAGTCGAGACCGTTTTGTGCGAGGAGGGCAAGTATTGCGCTGTGCCGACCACACATAAGGTTACACTTGGCGAGATTGTCGATTTGTTGGAGGCGTTCAAGGCGCAACCGCAGACTCTCGTTGTGCCAGAGATACCTTACAATTCGTTTGCAAAGAAGCTCTATTCGACCTATTTGAGTTACCTGCCGAAGGAGAAGGTGTCGTTCGAATTGAAGATGAACTGTGATGCACGAGGCTCATTTACCGAGTTGTTGCGTAGAGAGAGGTGCGGACAGGTTAGCGTAAATATCTCAAAACCTGGCATTACCAAGGGTGAACATTGGCACAATACCAAGTGGGAGTTCTTTATTGTGGTGTCGGGTAAGGGCTTGATACAGCAGCGCCGAGTAGGCTCTGACGAGGTGCTGAATTTTGAGGTTAGTGGCGAGAAGATTGAGGCTGTGCATATGCTTCCAGGCTATACACACAACATTATTAACCTCTCCGATACTGAGGATTTGGTAACGGTTATGTGGGCAAATGAGGCATTCGATGCGAATAAACCGGATACATATTTTGAGAAGGTAGAGAAATAGGAATGACTATGAAGAGGGGTTTGATAATGATTCCGTATGCCTATTTAGAGGAATATAATGCGGGTGCAAATGTGCCAAAAAGTAGTGCGTTCAATCTGTACACGAAGAACTGTTGCGTTGCTTCTGTTTCGGCTCGTCGTCATTGTGGCGAGAATACAGATGTGGCAATAGTTACAAATATAGATTTCCCTAGTAAATACCAACAGATTATAGAACAGAGCGGTGTTAAATTTATAAAATATCCGTTTGATGAGTTCTGTTTCGACAAGCAATACAAGTGGTCGTTAGCGTTCTATAAGTTGTGTGCTTTATCCAAGGCCAGTAAAGAGTTGAACTACGATTATTATGCCTACTTAGATACTGATGTATATGTGCAAGATAATTTCGATAACATCTGGGAAGAGTGCAACTACAATATACAGATGTATGATATAAATCAGAGGCTCAGTAGCATTGATAGTCGCCGTGTGTTCAACGAAATGAGAGAGTTTGACGCAAATTTGCGGGGGGGGGTAACTCACTATGGCGGAGAGTTTTACGCAGCAAATGCAGACCATACAAAGCGATTTGTGGCAGAGTGCGAAGAGGTGTATAAGCAGATGATTGCGCAAAATTTTGTTACATCGCAAGGTGATGAATTTATCTCGACTATTGCGGCTCATCGCCTTAAAGAGATTGTTAAGAATGCAGGACCATATGTTTATAGATATTGGACAGGAACATATAGACTAATAAGCACCAATTATAAAGTATCTCCGGTTGTTGTACTTCATTGTCCAGCAGAAAAAAAATAGGGAATTATAACTATTTTCGATAGGTACATTAAGAGAGGAAAATTACCAACTAACCGTACCGTTCATAGATTATTACATCTTAATTGCCCTTCGCTACTTACAATTGTGAAATATATAGTTAAAAAGATATTGAATAAGCCATTATGACACCAGACTTTTCAAATGTAAAATTTGCCGATAATGGCAAACTTAAACTCTTGATTATCGTGGGCACTCGCCCCGAGATTATTCGCTTGGCGGCGGTGATTAACAAGTGCCGCAAGTATTTCGACTGCATCTTGGCACACACGGGACAGAACTACGACTATAACCTCAATGGTATATTCTTCCGTGATTTGAAGTTGGCCGAGCCTGAGGCTTATCTCAATGCTGTGGGTGAGGATCTCGGTGCTACGATGGGTAATATCATCAACGCTTCGTATAAGTTGATGGTGCAGATTCAACCCGATGCAGTGTTGGTTTTGGGCGATACAAACTCGTGCCTCTCGGTGATTGGCGCAAAGCGTCTGCACATCCCAATCTTCCATATGGAGGCTGGAAATCGTTGCTTCGACGAGTGTCTTCCAGAGGAGACCAACCGCCGTATCGTAGATATCATTTCGGATGTTAATATCTGCTACTCGGAGCACGCACGCCGCTACCTCAACGCATCGAGCGTAGCCAAGGAACGCACCTATGTAAGTGGCTCGCCAATGGCAGAGGTGTTGCACGAGAACTTGGCGGAGATCGAGGCAAGCGATATCCACGCACGCCTTGGCTTGGAGAAGGGTAAGTACATCCTCTTGTCGGCTCACCGCGAGGAGAATATCGACACCGAAAAGAACTTCACTTCGCTCTTTACTGCCATCAACAAGATGGCTGAGAAGTATGATATGCCAATTCTCTATTCGTGCCATCCACGCAGTCGCAACCGCTTGGCTGCAAGTGGCTTTGAGCTGGATAAGCGCGTGATTCAGCACGAGCCACTCGGTTTCCACGACTACAACTGCTTGCAGATGAATGCTTTTGCTGTTGTATCGGATAGTGGTACATTGCCAGAGGAGAGTTCGTTCTTCACAAGTGTAGGCCACTCGTTCCCAGCGGTATGCATCCGCACTTCGACCGAGCGTCCCGAGGCGTTGGATAAGGGTTGCTTTATCTTGGCAGGTATCGACGAGAAATCGTTGTTGCAGGCAGTAGATACCGCAGTAGAGATGGTTGCTAATGGCGACAATGGCATTCCAGTACCGAACTACACCGACGAGAATGTCTCGACCAAGGTCGTAAAGCTGATCCAATCGTACACTGGCGTTGTAAACAAGATGGTTTGGCGAAAATAGTCCCGAACACTATGACTAAAAAGCGTATACTGCTCGTCACGCAGTATTTCCAACCCGAGAACTTCAAGTGCAACGACATTGCATTCGAGATGCAACGTCGAGGTCACAATGTTACGGTGCTGACCGCCATTCCGAACTATCCGCAGGGCAAATACTTCGATGGCTATGGGTTGTTCAAACGCAGAGTGGAGCATATCAACGGTGTGAAGATTATTCGAGGCTTTGTCGTTCCACGAGGCAATGGCGGTAAGATAGGTCTTTCACTCAACTACTTGAGCTACCTCGTCTCGTCGTGCCTCATTGCGTTCTATCTATCATTGCGCTACAAGTATGATGCAGTATTTGTACATCAGGTTTCGCCAGTAACAATCGGTGTTGCTGCAACATTAGTCAAGAGGTTACAGCGAATACCAATGTATTTTTGGGTACTCGACTTGTGGCCAGAGAGTTTGACCGCAGCAATAGGTCTGCATAACAAGTATATTCTTGGATTCTTCTCAAAGATGGTGCAGTGGTTCTATCGCAACTCCGACAAGATACTCATCAGTTCGAAGGGCTTCGCAAACTCCATTTGCGACAAGGGTGATTTTGCCAAGAAGATTATCTACTTCCCAAATTGGATAGACTCGGCTCTTACCATCAGCTCCGAGACCGCAACGCCCGATATACCAAGTGGTTTCATTGCGATGTTTACGGGTAATATCGGCGCATCGCAAGATTTCGACACCATACTCTCAGCAGCCGAGCGACTCAAAGAGCATAGGGATATTCACCTTGTCATCGTAGGTAATGGTCGCGATAGAGAGAGGGTTGAAGGGGAGATTATTAGGCGAGGAATCTCCATTGCGGTCCACAGCGAAGGTTCCTATCCGTTGGAGGCTATGCCAGCAACATTCGCCAAGGCAGATGTGTTATTTGCTGCACTCAAGGACGAACCTATATTTGCCTTGACCGTACCCGCAAAGATTCAAGCCTATATGTCGGCAGGTAAGCCGATTGTTACTATGATAAATGGCGAGGCGAAGGAGCTTATCAGCAGCGTAGGTTGCGGAGTGGCAGTCGATGCTGGCGATGCAGAGGGCTTTGCTAACGCCATTATCTCGTTGAAGCAGATGAGCGTGGAGGAGCGCACCGAGATGGGTGCAAAGGGCAAGGCTTTTTCTGCTAAACATTTCAATTTCGAGTTGCAGATGAACCTCCTCGAAGATATTTTGAATGATAGAGATGCTAAATAGAGTCGAAAATATCCTCTTCAAACTCCTTCGTATTGCAATCGGCACAGAGGAGGTTTCAGAAAAACTCCACACTGCTAATATAGCGTGGGGGGATATTTATAAACTTGCTCGCAAGCAAGGTGTATTGGCTATCGCTTTCGATGGTTTGACAAAGCTCTTCGAAGCCGACAAGGAGGCTGCAAAGTCGTTCCCGCAGGCGCTGAAATTGCAGTGGATAAATGCCACTCTCTCCATCGAAAAACGATACGACTACTCCAAGGCGGTATGTTCGGAGTTGGTCGAGAAGTGGGCAGAGCAGGGGATCAACACCTTGTGTCTGAAAGGAATGGCTTTCAGCACCTACTACCCTATCCCTAATCATCGCGAGTGTGGCGACTTCGACTGCTACCTCTACGATGACTATGCCAAGGGGAATGATATCGCCCGCGAACTGGGTGCAAAAGTCGATGAGGGGATGTACAAGCACTCCGAAATGCTCTACCGTAAAGTTATGGTCGAAAATCACCGCTTTATCGTTGCTGTGCGCGGTGGCAAAAAGATGAAGGCTCTACACTCCCTGCTCGATAATATTGCTCGCAACGAGGAGCGCAAGGCGATATTCGACACCAAAATCGAGATGCCATCGCCGCTGTTTAACGCGCTATTCTTGCATCATCACTCACTCGGACACTTCCTCTCCGAGGGTATACGCCTACGACACCTACTCGACTGGGCTTTGTTCCTCAAAGAGGAGCAGGAGAGGCTCGACTGGGAGCAATTCTA
>JAZOWM010000005.1:0-1624 GCA_045659225.1 Alistipes sp. | reverse complement strand
ATCCACCTCCGACATACGCTTCTCGGCGTATGCGATTGCTGCTTCTGGCGTTGTCTGCGAACCATCGAATCCTCCCGTCTTCGTCTCGTTGATGAATTGTCCGGGGGCAGGCGTGTATTCGTAGACCTTGTTCCAGTCCGCCTTCGACTCTGCTGTTCTGGCACGATAAAATTCGCCTTTATCCAAATCTGTGGTGATATCCTCGTCTATATTGCAAGATGAGGATACCAACAAAAAATACCCTAAAACTAAATATCCTAAAAATCGCTTCATACTCTACTTTTCAAATCTTACAGCGATATCATCATAAGCAAAGTAGCCAGGAATTGTAAAACCATAGCGGCCACCCATCTCATCGGAGTAGAGGAAGTTGAAACGAACCTTTTTGACTGCACCAAGACCCGAAAGATCCCACTTCTGCCAATCGGTTACGACATTTTCGCCCTGCACCAAGTAGAACTCAACCTCGCTGATAGGCTCGGCGTAAGCATCGGCATCTACGTCGTCAAATCCGTAAGCAACAATCTTCAACCAAGCATCCGCAGTCAAACCACTCCAATTGCCACCAAATGTATTACCCTCTTCGCTCTTCACGCCATTAACAAGCTGGTTGAGGGTGTAGTTGGTGTTGGTTACATACATATGATCAATAACACGAGCTTCGCCATCAGCAAACGAGAGCTCGGGAAGATTCTCGATATACGACATCGCATCTTTGTAGCCGTAATGCGCTACGAAATTATCGCCCGAGTGCGGTGCTACGGGTATCATCATCTGCACATTGAACCAACCAAGGTATGCGTCTGCGCCTGGCTGACCAGCCCACTGATCAACATAGTCCTGACCATAAAACTTCGCAATATGATTGTTTCTATCCTCGTCTGTGTAACCCTCGCCCCAATAGTTCGAGATTGCGTGGCCACCACCCCAGAAACAGTATGCGTAGTTGTCAGGGAAGGTGTGCATAAGCTCGGTGTTGCCCTCATCCCACCAGGTGTACATTGCCGACATACAATCGCCATAGGTGAGAGGACCCATATACTGCGGGTTATCAATCAAGTCACTCCATTTACTAATCTCCACTCCGGCGTAGTCCAAGTAGTAAGGCTCAAACTTCGCATCCTTATCCTCGAAGGTGAGAACGCGCAACTCGTAGCCGAGTTCGGGCTCCTTTTGCTTCAAATCACTCTTATTGATTGTGGTTGCAATGCGCTGTGTAGCTCCGCTCACGAAGTTCTTAGACGGACTCTTCACCTCGGTAAAGGTACTCTCGTCATCGAATGTATAGGTCACGGTAAGCTTTGTACCTGCAACCTCAGCAGGGAGTACCACCATAGCAGCCATAACACCCTCATTTGCTGATTGCAACTGCTTGCCACCTTCAAAGTTGAGCGTAATAGTGGAACTGCCACTTGTAATTGTATTATCCCAATCGCCATTTGCAAAGTTGTAGATGCGATCTCCGGCAATCTCTACACCCTCAGTAGCGAGTGTAATGGAGCGTAGTTTTGGCATATTCGCATCGTTACTTTTGGTATCAAACCACACATAAGCGGTCTTATGCTCCAAGTAGAACGAATTGTATTCGTCGAGCGTTGCGTAACCAAAGTCACCATCGTTGCCA
>JAZOWM010000004.1:0-16594 GCA_045659225.1 Alistipes sp. | reverse complement strand
TCATCGCTATTGCCCGTATATTTGAGCAGCATAGCATAGATGGTATCGCGGTGGCGTGTGAAGAGGGCATCGAAGGCAACGCTATCCCCTTCGATTACCAACTTTACAAGTAGCCGATCGTCAAATATGTTATAGTTTTTTAGGACCACAACTGTCTGTTTTTGTGATGCGATGCTATCGAAACAGAGAGTCGTAGCATAGGCTCAATAATGTCGTAAATGAAGTGCAGTGCTACCAATCCACCTTCGCCCAATCTTCGGGCATTGCGTACTGTTACAAACATTACAAAGAGGTAGCGTAGTAGCATAACTGCGAGGGCTGCCAATTTGAAATTCCAAGGCATAAAAACAAGGGCTACCACAATGGCCGCAAAGAACAAAACTCTAAATATAAGTTCGGTAATTTGAGTAGCCTTAGCCCCCTTAGGGTAGTATTTGTGGGTGGTGTGCAGATTCTTTATCTTGCGCCACCACCAGCTCCAACCTCCCCACGTACGCTCGGTACAAGTAGCGCGAGGAGAGAGTACCACACTCACATTGTCGCGAGTGGCAATCTGCTGCACGAAGAGGTCATCTTCGCCCACATTCATATTGAGATGGTTGAAACCACGAGTACCAAAGTATAGACTCTTCGAGAAACCCAATGAGTTGCGCGAAGCAGAGTAGGTGCGGCGGCGTATTGCCGATGAGAGCCACGCCACAGAGTCGGAGAATTGGTATTCGCGGAAGATGAAGTTCTTGAATCCGCTCTGTCGAGCTACACCACTATAGCCCAGCACAATATCACCAAACATAAAGCCTTTGGCAAGGAGTGACAACCATCGCTCCGAAGATGGTATAGCATCGGACGAGGTGATAATCACAAAGTCGTGCTTTGCACTCTTGATACCCACATTTAGGGCTATCTTCGAAGACACGGGGTAGTATGGTGAGTAGTCAATATGGACGGGGGTGAGGTTGGGATAGAGTCGTTGCAACGACTTTGCATCGGCAAAGAAATCATCGTTATTACCCACATATACCAGCACCACCTCGAACTCGTGATAGTCTTGAGTGAGTAGGCTGACGAGTGTAGAGTCGAGGTATGCCGAATCCTCTGCAAAGAGAGGTACCACTACCGACACTGCAGGAGCGTTGTCGCGAATCTGCTTGCGCTCCATAAGACGGAACGATGCAATTCGTCCATAAATGCCCAAATGTAGAGATATTTGCACGATAAATAGCACCAGAATAACCGCTCCGAGTGCGATGCCAATTTCTCCGTAAGCCATTAAGGCACTGTATATTATATCGTATATTACCTCCATTTTGTGCATTAGTGTCGTCAATTATTTTGCAAACTTACGCAAAATTTCGCGAAAATTAGTAATTTTGCACAAGATTATGAAGTTTACTTTACAATATAAGGATGCAAAGACCAACGCGCGTGCGGGCGAGATGGTCACCGATCATGGTGTAATTCAGACTCCGATTTTTATGCCAGTTGGTACTGCGGCGGCGATGAAGGGTATCTTTCATCGTGATGTTCGCGATGAGGCTAAGGCGCAGATTATCTTGGCAAACACCTATCACCTCTACCTCCGTCCAGGTATGAAAATTTTGGAGGAGGCGGGCGGTGTGCATCGTTTTTCGACTTGGGATAAACCGATGCTTACAGATAGCGGTGGCTTCCAGGTCTTTTCGCTTGCTGCGTGTCGCAAGTTGAAGGAGGAGGGCTGCCACTTCCAGTCGCATATCGATGGCTCACGCCACCTTTTTACCCCTGAGAGTGTAATCGATACCGAGCGCACCATTGGTGCCGATATTATGATGGCATTCGATGAGTGTCCTCCGGGTGACGCTCCGAAGGAGTATGCTGCCAAGTCGTTGGCATTGACCGAGCGTTGGCTCGACCGTTGCTTCAACCAATATCACAAAACCCAACCAAAGTACGGACACTACCAGTCGTTGTTCCCTATTGTGCAGGGTTGTGGCTATCCCGATTTGCGCGCTAAGGCAGCAGAGAATGTCTTGCAGTACAATGCCGATGGCTACGCTATTGGTGGTTTGGCTGTAGGTGAGCCTACCGAGGTTATGTATGCGATGATTGAGGTTGTAAATGCGGTACTGCCGCAGGATAAACCTCGCTACTTGATGGGTGTAGGTACTCCGATAAACATCTTGGAGGCTATCTCGCGAGGCGTAGATATGTTCGACTGCGTGATGCCCACTCGCAATGGTCGCAACGGACAACTCTTCACCAGCGAGGGTGTTATCAACATCCGCAACAAGAAGTGGGAGAACGACTTTTCACCGATTGACCCTAATGGAACAACCTTCGTAGACCACCAGTATTCGAAGGCTTATCTCCATCACCTTGTGGTGTGTGGCGAGATGTTGGCAGCGCAGATTGCATCGCTGCACAACATTGGCTTCTACTTGTGGCTCGTGGGCGAGGCTCGCAAGCATATTATCGCTGGAGACTTCGCCGAGTGGAAGGGTGTGATGGTCGAGAAACTCGGCCGAAGACTTTAATAAATAGGCTTTTAGCCATTGGCCATTAGCCATTGGCTTTTGTGTAATTTTGAAAAATAAAAATCAGCTAACAGCTAATGGCTAATAGCTAATAGCCAAAAAGAGAATGGAGCCGCAATATAAAACAGGTCGTAGTTGGTGGCCGGGACTGAAGATTCTCGACCGCTACATTATTCGTAAGTTCCTCGGAACATACATCTTCGCTATTGCCATGATTATCGTAATTGTGGTAATATTCGACTATGTGGAGAAGATTGATGGATTTACCCAGACGCACGCTCCGTTCAAGAGTATCATTTTGGACTACTACTTGAACTTTGTGCCATTCTTCATAAATCAGTTTAGTGCGTTGTTTACATTTATCGCCTGCATATTCTTTACCTCGAAGTTGGCGTATCAGACCGAGATTGTAGCAATGCTGTCGGGAGGTATGAGTTTCCGCCGATTGATGTGGCCATACTTCATTAGCGCATTGGTTATTGCTATTGTATCGTTGAGCTTGAGTTTGTGGGTTATCCCTATTTCGCAACGCACCTGCGTAGCATTCGAGCAGCAATATGTGCCACGCCGACAGCACGTGCAGTACGACAGACACATCTATCGCCAAATCGAACCAGGAACATTCCTCTACATTCGTGGCTTCAGCAAGAACGCTTCGCAGGCATCATTCTTGGCAATCGAGAAGTATAACGGTAGCTCTATGCACTCCACATTGGAAGCGTCCGATGTTAAGTTTGACGAGGAGAGCAGACGTTGGTCGGCTTCGCGCTATATTACTCGAAGCTTCGACAATGATGGACACGAGACATTCGAGCAACATCGCAACCTCGACACCCTGCTCAATATCGATATTGTAGAGTTGGGCAACCTCAAACAACTTATCAAGACGATGAATATAGAGGAGCTGAACGAATTTATCGACCAGCAACGCGCTAAAGGTTCCGACTCTATTCGTCAGTTGGAGGTGGAGCATCATACTCGCTATGCCTACCCAATAGGAACATTTATCCTGACACTTATTGGAGTATCGCTCTCATCGCGTAAGGTGCGAGGAGGTACAGGTTTACATATCGGTATAGGTATCGCTTTGTGCTTCTCCTATATTATGCTCAATCGCATCTTCGAGGAGTTTGCCAAGGGAGGATCGTTACCGCCGATGATTGCCGTGTGGTTGCCAAATATTATCTATGGCGTAGTTGCCATCTATCTCTATCGTAAAGCACCGAAATAGTATGAGCGTAGAGCATATTGCCGAAAAGTTGTCGCGTGGCGAGCGTATCGATAGTACCGAAGCAAAACTCCTCTGGGAACAGGCTCCGCTGTGGCTGTTGTCGCGCCTGGCTACCGAGGCCAAGGTGCGTAAGAGTGGCGATAAGGTTTTCTATAACAAAAACTTTCACCTCGAGCCGACCAATATCTGCTTGTTCGAGTGTCGCTTCTGCTCCTATCGCCGCCGCAAAGGCGAAGAGGGTGCGTGGGACTACTCTATGGAGGAGGTTTTGGAGCAAGTTGAGGTTCGCAAGATGAGCGGTGCTACTGAGGTGCATATTGTAGGCGGAGTGCATCCCGAGCGCGACATTCACTACTATGCCGAGATGATTCGCCGCATCAAGGAGATTATGCCCGAGGTGTGTGTTAAGGCGTTTACGGCGGTGGAGCTGCACTATATGATTCGCAAGGCGGGCTTGACTATCGAGGCGGGCTTGCAACTGCTCAAGGACGCGGGTATGGAGTCTATTCCTGGTGGCGGAGCGGAGATTTTCGATGAGAAGATTCGTGCCGAAATTTGCCCTGGCAAGTGCTCTTCGGCGGAGTGGTTGGGGATGCACGAGAAGGCACACAAGATGGGCTTCGACTCTAACGCTACGATGTTGTATGGCCACATCGAGAGTATAGAACATCGCATAGACCACCTGATGCGTCTGCGAGATTTGCAGGACAGAACAGGGGGATTGAACGCCTTTATTCCGCTCAAGTTCCGCAGTGCCAACAATGGCTTGGAGTCGTTGGGCGAAACTTCGGTCGTGGACGATATGCGAACCTTGGCTATGAGCCGTTTGATTCTTGACAATGTGCCTCATATCAAAGCCTATTGGGTGATGTATGGCAAGGAGGTGGCGGAGTTGGCGCTCTCGTTTGGCGCAGATGATATAGACGGCACAATCGAGGACTCAACAAAGATATATTCGATGGCAGGAGCAAAAGACCAACGTCCTCGCCTGACCATCGCTGAGATTGAGAAGATGTGCGCCTCGGCAGGCTACAAGGCGGTAGAGCGAGATACTCATTATAATTTAGTTAAAAGTTAGAGCGCACCCCTAATGCCCCTAACGCCCCTAACGCCTCTAAATCGTTGCGCCGTGATAGGGTCAGGAGTACGCAAAAAGTTAGATAATATGAAGAATTTTTGGTCTTGGTTAAAGAAACACCCCATAGCATATAACATAGTAGTTATTGCGTTGGTGTTCTTGGGGTTGGCGATTGCGTCATTTGTCGCAATGGCTCTCGGAACACGCCATAGCGCACGCCGTACTGTGCCCGACTTTGTGGGCTTAAGAATGAATGATGCCGAATACTTCGCAGGTCGCAGAGTTTTGCATATAATCATCAACGACTCACTCCACGTTTCGGCCTATCCGGGTGGCGTGGTGCTCGACCAGCTGCCAAAGGGTGGTACTATAGTGAAACCTGGACGCAAGG
Source organism: Alistipes sp. (assembly GCA_045659225.1). GTDB lineage: Bacteria > Bacteroidota > Bacteroidia > Bacteroidales > Rikenellaceae > Alistipes. The sequence goes on along the minus strand of JAZOWM010000004.1, from coordinate 11,381 downwards.
TCTATGTTACGATAAACTCGGTGCGTCAGCGAATGGTTGATGTCCCTTATGTGGCAGGTCGTTCGTTGCGTCAGGCGAAGAATATGCTCGAAACCGCAGGCCTTACAATCGACCACCTCGAATATGCCGAGGATATGGCTACAAACTACGTCTTGGCGGAGTTTGTCAACGATGTCGAGGTGCTGGAGGATAGTCTTGTGGTGCGTGCCGAGAAGGGTAGTGGAGTATTGCTCCGTGTGGGCGTTGCTCCGAACGATGTAACCGCTGTGCCGCAGGTGCTTGGCCGCTCACTCCACGAGGCGAAGAGCCGACTTTGGGAGTCGGGATTGAATATCGGCGAGATAGAGTTTGACGAGGGTATGCCAGCCTTGGAGCGCAATCGTGCGAAGGTCTACAAGCAGTCTATGGTGCCAAGCGCCGAGACCGCCTATGGCTCGTATGTGTCGTTGCGCTTGACACTCGATGCAGCATTGGTTGATAGTATGATTGTGGAGGAGGATCGCCGTGTAGCCGAGGAGTTGCGATTGAAGATGGAGGCAGACTCTATCGCTAAGGCTGGGCAGCGCTTGCTCGACTCGATTGCTAATGCTCAAAAGAGCAAACCGCAAATACCACAAACCGAAGATAACTTCTTCTTTTAGTGAGTAGTGAGTAGTGAGTAGTTGAGAAATGCAAAATAATTCTCAATTTTTAATTTAGCTAATGGCTAATGGCTAATAGCAAGAAAACTATGGCAGACGGAAAATATATAGACGAGGAGTTGTTTGACGAGGCAGATGCGCTCGACTTCGAGGGTGATGACGAGGAGTGTGGCGTGGGTGTTATGCCACGCAAGTTTCTCTCCGACCAACAACCCGATGAGAATGGCTTGTACGAGCACTATGCCATTACGGTAGACAAGGGGCAGTCGATGATGCGCTTGGATAAGTATCTCACCACGCATATCGAGAACTGCTCCCGCAACCGCATACAAAATGCCATAGACGATGGCGGTGTCTTTGTGAACGAGAAGCCGCAAAAGGCATCGTACAAGATTAAACCTTACGATAAGATTTCGATGCGATTGGCATTCCCTCGCTACGAGGTAACGCTCACACCTGAGGATATTCCAATCGATATTATGTACGAGGACGATGATGTTATCGTTGTGAATAAGGAGGCAGGAATGTGTGTACACCCTGGCCACGGCAACTACTGCGGTACACTCGTGAATGCGCTGACATTCCACTTGAAGGATAACCCGATGTTCCAGCAGGGCAACGAGCGTGCCGGCTTGGTGCATCGTATCGACAAAAACACTTCAGGTATCCTCGTTGTGGGTAAGAACGAGCAGGCTTGTCAGCACCTCTCGCACCAATTCTTCCTCCACTCTACGCAACGCCGATATGTTGCGCTCGTGTGGGGTAACTTGGCAGATGATGAGGGTACAATTACCGGCCATATTGGTCGCAACCCAAAGAATCGCCACCAGATGTATGTCTTTGCCGATGGCTCGGAGGGCAAGCACGCCGTAACACACTATAAGGTGCTGAAACGCTACGGCTATGTAACGCTCGTTGAGTGCCGACTCGAAACTGGCAGAACGCACCAAATCCGTGTTCATATGCAGTATATCGGCCATCCGCTTTTCAACGATGAGCGCTATGGTGGCGATAAGATATTGAAAGGTACCACCTTCTCGAAGTATAAGCAGTTTATCGAAAACTGTTTTGAAACAATGCCTCGCCACGCACTCCACGCACGCCTTTTAGGCTTCGAACACCCAAAGACGGGCGAGTATAAGGAGTTTACACTCGGCTTGCCGAAGGACTTCGAGGCGGTCTTGGAGAAGTGGGACAACTATGCAAAGAATGCCCAAAACGCATTCCAGGAGTAAACGTCTAAAAACCTTATAACCTATGAAGAAAAGTATTATCGTTGCACTTTTGCTCTCGCTCGTTGCCACAACAAAGGCACAGCAGTGGGATGATGTCAGCCTCAAGGATGTGAAACCGCAGGGCTGGATTAAGGAGTTCCTGCTCACCCAGAGAGAGGGCCTCACAGGTCACCCCGAGGCGTTGTCGTACCCTTACACCACAAATTTGTGGGATGGCGAGATTCCTCGAATGGGCTCTCACGGCCGTGATTGGTGGCGTTACGAGCAGACTGCGTACTACACCGACGGACTTATCCGCCTGGGCTATCTTATCGATGACGAGGCTATGATCGAAAAGGGGATGCGAGGCATTCGCTACACCTTGGCAAATCCGTTGCCGGATGGTACTCTTGGTAGCCCGAAGGTCGATATTTCGTGGCCTACAGCGGTATTCTTCCGCGCTATGCAGGCGGCATATAACGCAAACCCTGCACAGGAGATGTTGCAGGCGTTGGAGCGCAACTACAAGGCCTACACCGTGGAGCACCTCGCACACAGACGTAATATCATCTCGCTCGAAGGTCTGCTCTGGACCGCAGCACGTACAGGCAATAAGGAGCTCATCGAGAAGGCTGACTTCGTATTCCGCAACCGCAAGGATTATGTGGGTGGCGACCAGAAGCACCGCGATTCGCGAGTAACTATCGAGTGGCTCACAGCCGAGGCACCATACGCAATGCACGGTGTAACAATGTGTGAGTTCCTCAAGTTGCCGATTATGCTCTACGAGGCTACAGGCAATCCGTTCTACCGCCACCTTGGCGTAAGCTCGTTGGAGCGCATCTACCACGAGAATGAGCTCCCTGACGGACTCTTCACATCGTCGGAGTGGACACGTGGTCGTGGTATCAGACATAGCCACGAGACTTGCGATGCGATAGATATGAGCTGGACTCTCGGCTACTACCTCGAGATTTTGAAGGAGGCAAAGTATGGCGATTTGATCGAGAAGATTGTCTTCAATGCCGGTATGGGCGCTGTGGCTAACGACTTCAAGTCGTTGCAGTACTACTCATCGGTAAATCAGTTTATCTGCACAGGCACCTCGAATCATAACCCCGATAACTACTGCTCGTCCTGGATGGCATACCGCCCAACTCACCAGACCGAGTGCTGTGCCGGACAGATTCACCGCCTTATGCCAAACTATGTGGCGAGAATGTGGATGCGTAGCAAGGATGGCGTTGTGGCAGGACTCTATGGTCCATCGACATTCAAGTACGATGACTCGCTCACACTCGTTGAGGAGACCTCGTATCCATACTCCGAGCGCGTAACCTTCCGTGTTGAGGCGAAGAATGCGAAGAAGTTTGCTCTTCACCTCCGCATACCTGCTTGGTGCGAGGGCGCAACCCTCTCGGTTAATGGCAAGCGCATCAGCGATGTGCTTACTGCAGGCTCGTTCTACACCCTCAATCGCAAGTTTGCCGATGGCGGCAAGATTGTTCTTGAGTTGCCTATGAAGGTTGTTCGCAAGACTGCACACGGCAGTGGCGTATGGTTTGAGCGTGGCCCACTCGTCTACACCTACGCAATTCCAGAGAAGTGGGAGAAGGATACTATCCGCTACGCAAATATGAACGGCAAGTACCCTGCAGACGATAATGCATTCCCTTGTTGGGGCATCACTCCTGCGGGCAAGTGGAACTACGCCCTCTCGGCTGATGCTAAAGCGAAGGCTGTGATGACATCGAAGGGCCCACGCCTCAAGGTCGAGGCCTATCCGATTGATTGGGAGCTTGCGAAGGGTCCAAAGGGTGAGTTGCTCACGCCTGACCTTCCTGTTGCTCCGTCTGCAACAGGCCGTAGCGAGGTGATTGAGCTTGTGCCATACGGCCAAACCCACCTCCGCCTAACCGTCTTCCCTATATTATATAGAGAGTAAGGAACCCCTATTAAACACTATCGCCGAGCATCCCACTCGGCGATAATTGCTTCTAATGCCTGACTTATGCTTTACTATCAACAATACCGTTTTTAGACTTGTAGTCATCTAATGTGCTGCTTGATTTCAATTTTACTATCTCATCTGCCACCTCTTTTGGAACGCAGACTTTTCCAATTGGATTAAAAATTGTTGGCAGCATTTTCCAATACACCATTCCAACTGGTATTCCAATGAGAGAAATAAAGCAGCACAACATTTGTATGCACGATGCAAATGACATAACTAATCCAAAAGGGAAGCATAAAATTTTATCAATAGTACTCAATATTGAAAACAATACACTTTCCTTTTCTATATTCGGGTTAAACAGAGCCAAATCTTTTCGTGACACCATTTCTCGACTAAAAGGTGACATCATAAATTTTGCTATTTGAAAATAGCTAATACCCAAAGGTATGAAAATAATTGTGCAGCACACAATCACACCAGCAACAGCATAATAGAAAGCCGTTAAGAATCCGAAAAACGGAAAATGCCACATGGCATTAAGACAACCTTGATTCCTCATAATAAATAAGTTTTTGCTTGTCCACCAACCCCGAATGTACGATTACTATAAAAAAAGAAAGTGTGAGGTCGTTCGTTTATCTGATAACAGGCATTTGGCGTGGCCTACAAGTAAATAAACAATACCCCACACCGAATGGTATATAGAAAAGAATATACCAAAAGCGGTGGTGAGTGTTTGATTGCCTATCCTTACTTGTTCAAAATCGCCAAATTCTGTTATCAAGGATTAGCGAAACACTTTCACTAATTATGTCTGCAACCTTGCGATTGCGATTACAAATTTAGAAATTATTTTCGAGAGTTGCAAAGTTGTCGGCAGAAATAAATGGCATTCGCTCCCGATGGTCGCTGAATGGCAAGCCGACATTTGGTTGTTTTTTGTCATTCAGCAGTCGCAGACTGCGATTGCCATTGTATGCCATTAAGGGCGTAGCCCGAATGCCATTCAATGCCAAAATCTCAATCAAAATTTTTAACTTTTAACTTTTAATTTTTAACTTTGCACTTACTATGGGATTTTTGCCAACAACAGTCAAGGAGATGCGCCAGCTTGGTTGGGACTATGTCGATATAGTCCTCTTCTCGGGTGATGCCTACATCGACCATCCGTCGTTCGGTACGGCGGTGGTATCACGACTCTTCGAGGATGAGGGGTTGCGTGTGGCAGTTGTTCCGCAACCAAATTGGCGAGATGACCTGCGCGATTTTAAGAAGTTTGGCACTCCGCGCCTCTGTTTCTGTGTTACGGCGGGTGTGATGGATTCGATGGTAAACCACTATACCGCCAACAAGCGACTTCGCTCGAACGATGCCTATACGGCAGGTGGTGCTGCGGGTTTCCGCCCCGACTATGCCGTTACGACCTATACGCAGATTCTCAAAAAGCTGTTCCCTACGACACCTGTGCTGATTGGTGGTATCGAGGCGTCGCTTCGCCGATTTACCCACTACGACTATTGGCAAGATTGCGTAAAACCCTCGATTTTGGTCGAGAGTGGAGCCGATTTTCTGCTATATGGTATGGGCGAGAGGGTTATCCGCGAGGTGGCACGCACAATGCGCAATGGCTACAATGCCAAGTTGCTCCGTGGCTTGAAACAAGTAGGCTTTTTGGCGGATAAAAAGTTTGTTGAGACTCTGCCGAGCGACAAAACGATAATGCTCCACTCATTCGAGCAGTGCCGAAAAGATAAGCGCGCCTTTGGCGAGAATTTTACCAAAGAGGAGGTGGAGAGCACCCGCCTCGAAAGCGAAAATATTCTTATCGAAAAGACGGGCAACGACTATGTCGTAATCAACCCTATGCACTCGGCACTCTCGAGCGATGAGTTGGACTCGGCATTCGACCTGCCATATATGCGAGCACCGCATCCACGCTACAAGGGGCGTGGCGATATTCCTGCGTGGGAGATGATTAAGCACTCGGTGAATATCCACCGCGGTTGCTTCGGTGGTTGCTCGTTCTGCACCATCTCGGCACATCAGGGCAAGTTTATCTCCTCTCGTAGCGAGGCTTCGATTATGCGCGAGGTTGAGGCGGTAACCAAGATGGCCGACTTCCGCGGTACTATCACCGACATCGGTGGCCCGTCGGCAAATATGTATGGCTTGGGAGGCAAGAACAAGGCTATCTGCGCCAAATGTCTGCGCCCATCGTGCCTACACCCGAAGGTCTGCCCAAACCTCAATAACGACCACCGCCCACTGCTCGATTTGTACCGTAAAATTCGCTCGACAAAGGGGGTGAAGCACGCCTATATCGGTAGTGGTATTCGCTACGACTTGTTCGACAATTCGGACTATTTGCGCGAGGTGGTGGTGCATCACACATCTGGAAGATTGAAGGTTGCTCCCGAACATACCGAAGATGGCGTATTGAAGTTGATGCGTAAGCCATCGTTCTCGTTGTTCGAGGAGTTGAACCACAAGTTCAATAAGATTTGTCGCGAGAATGGTCTGCGCTATCAACTTATACCTTATTTTATATCTTCGCACCCTGGTTGTCGCGAGGCTGATATGCGAGCCTTGTCGCAGAAGGTGTTGGGCAAGTTGCACTTCACTTTGGAGCAGGTGCAGGACTTGACCCCTACACCGATGACGCTCTCGTCTGTGATGTTCTACACGGGCGAAAATCCATACACGGGCGAGAAGGTATATGTTGCTCGCTCGCAAGACGACAAGCGCAAGCAGAAGCAATACTTCTTCAAGAATCAAGGTAGAGTATGATTGTAGCTTTGATATTATCCATTTTGTTCGGATTGTCTGGTGTATGTTGTTCAGCAAAACATCAGGCTGAATATACCTCTTTCAAGGAGGCAGTTCCGGTGTGGAGCGAGAATCGCGAGGAGGAGAAAAATCTATTTCTTGCGTTTCGCGAGGTTGTTCCTGTGCGTTGTACCAAGGATGCCACAATTCGACTCACCGCCTCTTGTAACTATCGTTTGCGCGTAAATGGTGAGTTTGTAGGTCACGGTCCTTGTGTCGCTGCACATGGCTTTTATCGAATCGATTCGTATGATATTAAACCCTACCTTCGTCGAGGTGAAAATGTTGTGACTATCGAGGTTGCAGGATACAATGTTCCCAGCTACTATCTGCTCGATCAGCCCTCATTCTTGCAAGCCGAGATTGAGGTTGATGGCGAGGTTGTAGCCGCTACCGGCAAGAATTTTGATGCGTATCAACTTAATCAGAGATCCTCCGATGTGCCTAAATTCTCATTTCAACGCCCATCGACAGAGGAGTATATATTGGGGCCTGATTATCTTGATTGGACAACCGACAAGAGGTGGAAAACCGATATTAAATCCGAAAAGTTGGTTCGGCAGGAGCATAAGAATCTACTCTCGCGAGGTGTTGCCTATCCCGATTATCGTCTGCATAAGGCGAAGTTGGTAGATGAGAATCTCTACAAGTTTGCAACCAATAGCAGTGGATTTCTGCGTGCCAAAGTTAGGGTATCGAAGCCTACAACTCTAACACTCCGTTTTGACGAGATATTGGGCGAGGACGGACGCGTTATGGAGCGTAGGCTCAGGTGGAAACCATATATAATTTACCACTTGCAGAGGGGCGAGTATGAGTTGGCGTCGTTTGAGCCATATACAATGCAGTATGTTGAGATTTGCGTGGAGAATGGCGCTGTCGAAGTGGATGAGATATCGATGCGCGACTACTGCAACTCCGACTGCCATCGTGCCAAGTTCGAGTCAAGCAGTGCCGATTTGAATTCAATATTTGAGGCCGCCCGCGAAACATATCGCCAAAATGCGTTGGATATCTATATGGATTGTCCGTCGCGTGAGCGTGCCGGATGGTTGTGCGATAGCTATTTTACGGGTAGGGTGGAGTTTGTCCTATCGGGTAAGAGCCGTATCGAGCGTAACTTTATTGAGAACTACCTCCTCCCGGAGGAGTTTAAGGATATAGATAAAGGTATGTTGCCGATGTGCTATCCTGCCGACCATCGCAACCATAACTACATTCCGAATTGGGCAATGTGGTTTGTGTTGGAGTTGGAGGAGTACTTGGCGCGTACTGGCGATCGCCAAATGATTGATCGCGCCCGCGCGCGCATATATGAATTAGTAGAGTTCTTCCGTCCATACATCAACGACGATGGTCTGCTCGAAAAGTTGCCGAAGTGGGTATTTGTGGAGTATTCGTATGCCAATAAGTTGGTGCAGGATGTGAGCTACCCTTCGAATATGCTCTATGCCGAGATGCTTGATGTGGTGTCGCGCCTCTACAACGATAGCGCATTGGCTGCACAGGCTGAGAAGATACGAAGTGAGATTCGCAAGCAGTCGTTTGATGGCGAGTACTTCATAGATAATGCTATTCTCAACGAGAAAGGTTATGCCGTGCCGACAGATCAACATACCGAGGTGTGTCAATACTACGCTTTCCTCTTTGGCATAGCAACACCTGATAGCCACCCTGCGTTATGGGATCGATTGCGCGGTGATATTGTGCCGGGACGAGTTGAGAAGGGACTATTCTCCGACCTCTATCCGATAAATGCCTTTATTGGTAGTTATCTCCGCTTGGAACTACTCTCTAAATATGGATTGTCGAAGCAGATTCTCGACGAATCTATCGCCACATATAAGGCGATGGCGGAGCGTACAGGCACACTCTGGGAGAGCCTAAAACCAAAGGCAAGTTGTAATCACGGTTTTGCATCGCACTTGACAAATGTGCTCTACCGCGATGTGTTGGGAGTCTACAAGATTTTGCCTTGCGAGCGTAAGGTATGCTTACGATTTATTGATAGCGGATTGAGCTGGTGCAAAGGCACAGTGCCTGTGGGAGACGAGCAGATAGATGTAGCGTGGCGATATAGCGATGGAGAGTTTAAGGTTGATATTGATCTTCCCGATGGCTACACATATGAGATTATTCCGACGGAGTACAAAGTCAATTTGAAATAGAGTTATAACACAATAAAAACCCGATACACGACAAGCGTATCGGGTTTTTATTGTATAGCAACTACTCTTATCCGAGGAATGCAAGCAAGATACCAGCAGCAACTGCCGAGCCTACTACGCCCGCTACATTTGGTCCCATAGCGTGCATAAGGAGGAAGTTCGACTTGTCGTACTCCTGACCTACGGTCTGCGATACACGAGCAGCCATTGGCACTGCCGATACTCCTGCAGAGCCGATAAGTGGGTTAATCTTATTACCCTCCTTAGCAAATAGATTCATAAGCTTTGCAAGGAGAACACCACCTGCCGAACCTGCGCTAAATGCGAGGATACCGAGGCAGAGGATGAAGATAGTCTTGATGTTGAGGAATGAGTCACCTGTGGCGGTAGCACCTACCGAGATACCGAGGAAGATAACCACGATATTCATCAACTCGTTCTGAACGGTCTTTGCCAAACGGTCAACAACACCACACTCCTTCATCAAGTTACCGAGCATCAAGCAACCAACGAGTGGAGCAGCCGATGGGAGAAGCAATGCAATAACGATGGTGATGATAACAGGGAAGATAATCTTCTCAGTCTTCGACACCTGACGCAACTGCTTCATCTTGATAAGACGCTCCTTCTCAGTGGTCAACGCACGCATAATTGGTGGCTGAATAACCGGTACGAGAGCCATATACGAGTATGCTGCAATAGCGATAGGACCGAGCAACTCTGGCGCAAGGCGTGCAGTGAGGAAGATGGATGTTGGACCATCAGCACCACCGATAATACCAATCGAACCACACTCGTTTGGAGCGAAGCCCAAAGCGTATGCACCAATAAATGTTGCAAAGATACCCAACTGTGCAGCAGCACCAAGCAAGAAGCTCTTAGGGTTAGCGATGAGTGGACCGAAGTCTGTCATAGCACCTACACCGATGAAGATCAAGCAAGGATAGATACCGAGCTTAACTCCGAGGTAGAGAAGGTCCAAAAGACCAGCCTCACCGTGAGCAAAATGCTCCCAATGTACGTGACCACCTGCGAAGAACTCCGAGTGGAACATCTCTGCACCAGGGAGGTTAGTGAGCAACATACCAAATGCGATAGGGAGCAACAAAAGCGGCTCGAACTGCTTCTTGATTGCAAGCCAGAGGAGGAAGCAGGCAAGACCAATCATCACTGCCATCTTCCAACCGCCTGGTGCGAAGAAGAGCCCGATTCCCGACTGGCTCACGAAGTCGTTGAGCGAGTCGAGAATAAAGTTAGACTGCAAGAGTGTAATCATAATCGTTACTCAATAACAAGTAAAACATCACCCTCCATTACAGTTGCACCTGCCGAAACAAGTACCTGCTTAACAACACCACCACGCTCTGCGTCGATGTTGTTCTCCATCTTCATAGCCTCCAAAACTACTACGGTCTGACCAGCAGCCACGGTATCGCCCTCCTTAACATTGATAGAGAGCACTGTACCCGGAAGTGGACAAGTAACCTTCAAGCCCGAAGCAGCAGCCGGTGCAGCAGCTGGCTTGGTAGCGATAGGAGTCTGTGGAGTTACCGAGATGCTGGTAGCAGCCTGCGGTACAGCAGCAACCTGTGGCTTCTTAACAACCGAAGCCTTGCCACCCTCGATCTCAACATCGTATTTTGTGCCATTAACGGTCACACGAGCCATAGTCGACGACTCGTTAATATCCTCAATCTTAACCTCGTATGGGTTACCATTGATCTTCAATGAATACTTTTTCATCTCTTTTTCTAAGTCTTAATTATTTACGCTCAGGCAACTGAGTCAATCCGTGAATTTTAGAGCTCCAAGGCGAGTATGCACGAGCAATACGGTGAATGGTTATCATCTCCGACTCTTGGTCGTGCAAGTTGCTCTTGTAGAGTTTCAACGCAGTGATGATTGCAGCAGCAATCTCCTGGTCGCTGATTGCTTCGTGGTGGTCATCCTCGGCAACTGCAACACCTGCAGCAGCAGCCTTTGCAACCTTCTCAGCCTTCTTCTGGCGAGTAAATGCTGTACCCATACCCTTCATAATAAAGATGAGGAGCACGAGCACAATGAAGACAACTCCAAAGCCAATCAGGGTCATCAATACCATCTCGCCCCAGCCTACATTTGCAAATTTATCCATAGTTCAAATTTGTTTTGTGAGTTTGGACTACAATGGAATATTCGAGTGCTTGCGAGCAGGGTTCTGCAAACGCTTGGTTGCGAGTGACTGCAAAGCACGGATAATACGGAAACGAGTATTGCGTGGCTCGATTACATCGTCGATGTAGCCATAGCGAGCTGCGTTGTAAGGGTTCGAGAACAAATCCTTGTACTCCTGCTCCTTCTCTGCTACGAACTTAGCCTTCTCTGCAGGGTCAGTGAACTCAGCCAAAGCCTTTGCGTGCAATACCTCAACAGCACCCGATGCACCCATAACTGCGATCTCTGCCGATGGCCAAGCGTAGTTGATATCACCACGGATGTGCTTCGATGACATAACGATGTAAGCACCACCGTAAGCCTTACGCAATGTAACGGTTACCTTTGGTACAGTAGCCTCGCAGTATGCGAAGAGCAACTT
>JAZOWM010000003.1:0-3839 GCA_045659225.1 Alistipes sp. | reverse complement strand
GCTTTCACCAAGCGTGAGCCTAAAATTTTCGATAATCAAGAGAATCAAAATGAGCAATAAGATAGATGTATCGGTGGTCGTTCCTCTCTACAACGAGGAGGAGTCGCTACCCGAATTGATGGCGTGGATTGACCGTGTGTGTGGCGAAAATGAGCTTGCATACGAGGTTATTATGGTTGATGATGGCTCTACCGACTCATCGTGGAGCGTTGTCGAAGGGTTGAAGGCGACCTATGGCGAGAAGCTTTGCGCTATTCGCTTTGCCCGCAATTATGGCAAATCGGCTGCACTCTACTGCGGTTTCGAGGCTGCCGAGGGCGAGGTGGTCTTTACGATGGATGCGGACTTGCAGGACTCACCAGACGAGATTCCCGAGATGCGCCGTATGGTATTGGAGGAGGGCTACGACCTCGTGTCGGGTTGGAAGAAGCGCCGCTATGACCCACTCTCAAAGCGCCTACCAAGCAAGTTCTTCAACGCTACAGCTCGCGCAGTGTCGGGCATCAAGTTGAACGACTTTAACTGCGGCTTGAAGTGCTACCGCAAGAAGGTTGTGAAGAGTATCGAGGTCTATGGCGAGATGCACCGCTACATCCCAATTCTTGCGAAATACGCAGGTTTTAAGCGCATTGGCGAGAAGGTTGTGCAACATCAAGCTCGCAAGTATGGCGTGTCAAAATTCGGCATCGAGAGAATGGTTAAGGGCTACCTCGACCTCATCTCGGTGACCTTTATGTCGCGCTTTGGCCGTTCTCCGATGTACTTCTTTGGCTCGCTCGGAACAGTGATGTTCCTGCTGGGAGGCTTCACCACTATTTGGGTGATTGCCAGCAAGTTGTACAAGCAGCTCTACGACCTACCACTCCGCGCTGTAACCGACCAGCCACTCTTCTATTTGGCGATTTTAACTATTGTGCTTGGTGTGCAGTTATTCCTCGCAGGCTTCCTTGGGGAGTTGATAAACAGAAATTCTACAGATAGAAATAAATACCTAATAGACGAAAAATTATGATTCAGAGAATACAAACCGTTTACCTCTTATTGGCGACTGCAATGATGTCGCTGACATTGTTCTTGCCACTCGCAACCATTGTTTACGGCGGAAACGAACTTGTCTTAAAGGCGTTTAGTGTGAGTGGTGCCGAGAGTATAAGTGGCGCACTGCCTCTCTATTTAGGCACGCTGCTTGTAGCGACTACCCTGCTGCTTCTCGTTGTTATATTTATGTATAAGAAGCGATTGGCACAGATTCGCCTTTGCGTAGCATCGATTGTGTTGTTGCTCGGCTCGGCAGCACTCGTCGGACTCTACAGCTATCGTTTGTGCGACATTCTGGAGGGCGAGAATATTTTCCGACTTGGCTTTGCTGCGCTGATGCCTATTGTTGCGATAATTCCTGTAGTGCTGGCCATTCGAGGCATTGCTCGCGATGAGGCTTTGGTTCGCTCTCTCGACCGTATTCGATAGGGAAAATGCAATAAAAACGAAATAAATTTTGGTATAATAAAAATAATTTATACCTTTGCACCACCAAAAACGGAGATACTCCAATTTGGCACGATGAATCCGTAGCTCAGCAGGTAGAGCACAACACTTTTAATGTTGGGGTCCCGGGTTCGAGCCCCGGCGGATTCACGCAAAAAGAGAAGGCTTTTGACCTTCTCTTTTTGCGTGAATATATATGTTACCCACCCCCTACCCCCCCCTTTGCCAAAGGGGGACTTATTGATTCTTGCTTCAAATATCCGCCGAATATTAAGAGTATGTGGGTTTTAGGGTTCGAATCCAGCCGTATTTGTAGTATTTATAAAACAGCTCTGACATATTTTGTCTGTCTGTTATCATACCTTTGCATCAAAATTAAACAGCAAAACATATGAAGCAGAAAAATTATCAGGAGCAAAATGGAGAGCAGCATCCTTTTAGCGAGCAGTTGCGACAAAGCATTATAAATCAGCCTTGTGACCTTGCTAGTTTGTGGGGTCGTGCGGCTAATTCGTTCCCGCAAAACAAACGTAAACAACGTTTTCGCATTGTCATTGCCATTGCAATTGGAGCCGTAATCGGAGCATTGGTTATGTATTTTATATCCTCTCCCGAGCGTTGGTTTCGATTATAATTGTTAACTTTACCTAAAATTACTATTCGTTATGAGTACCGCAGGACTTATCAACCGCTATGTATGGTTTGTGACAACCATCTACAATCGAGGTCCAATCTCGCTCGAAGAGATACAACATCGCTACGAATTGCATTTTGGCCATGGCGAGGAGTTGTCGGAGCGTCAGTTCCACTTATTCGTGTTCGGAAAAGAGATGTCTTGCCAATTCGCTGACAGTATTGATGCGGGCAATTTCGATGCCCTTAATCTTTTTGGTCGGCAATGAGGCGTAACCCGAAACGACAATCTTCTTAAAGCCCAATCGTGCCGCCTCGCTGATGCGTTGCTCGGTGCGTGGTGCAGGGCGCACCTCGCCCGAAAGACCAATCTCGCCAGCCAAAGCCAACCCATCGTTAATTGGGCGGTCAAAGTATGACGACAGCACCGCCGCCACAACTGCCAAGTCCAAGCCTGGGTCCGACACCTTGAAGCCTCCTGCAAAGTTTAGGAATACATCTTTTTGAAACATCTTCAAACCTACGCGCTTCTCCAAAATCGCCAATAACATATTCATTCGGCGTGAGTCGTAGCCCGTAGCGTTGCGCTGTGGCGTTCCGTATGCCGCCTGACTAACCAACGCCTGTACCTCCAAAAGATATGGGCGAATGCCATCTACCGTAGCCGCTACGGCAATACCAGACAGTGGCTCGTCATAGTGCGACAAAAGCACCTCCGAAGGGTTTTCTACCGAGCGTAATCCCTTTTCGAGCATCTCGAATACGCCAATCTCGAAGGTCGCACCGAAGCGGTTTTTGATACCTCGCAAGATACGATAGGTGTTGTTTCCATCGCCCTCGAACTGCAACACAACATCGACAATATGTTCCAACACCTTCGGACCCGCAATCGTTCCCTCTTTGGTGATATGACCTATAATAAATATAGGTGTGCCACTTCCCTTTGCATATTTCAACAGCGTCGAGGCGCACTCGCGAATTTGCGAAACACTACCAGCCGAAGCATCGACCAAGTCGGTGTAGATGGTCTGAATCGAATCGACAACCACCATATCTGGCTTTATCGCCTCGCACTGTGCAACGATATTTTCGAGGAGGGTTTCGGTGTAGACCACGCACTCCTCGTTGTGAATACCGAGTCGCTCGGCACGCATCTTAATCTGCTCTGCCGACTCCTCGCCCGATACATAGAGTGTGCGCAGATTGTTATCCGCCAGGGCAAGTTGCAACGCAAGAGTCGATTTTCCGATACCCGGCTCTCCGCCAACGAGAATCACCGAGCCAGGCACAAGACCACCACCCAGCACACGATTGACCTCGCTCTGACCGACATCAATGCGCTTTGTTTCGCCCGTTTTGATATCCTGCACTCGTTGTGGCTTCGCCTTTGGTACTGCTGACGATGTTACCGCCGCAGCCACCGAAGAGCCCTTCTTCGCCACTACCAACTCGTCAAAAGTGTTCCACGCCCCACACGAAGGGCACTTACCCAACCACTTCGGAGCATCGTAACCGCACTCCCGACACACATATGCCTTCTTTGCCTCTGCCATAATCTTTTTGCTTTTAGCCATTGGCTCTTAGCCATTAGCTTTTACATATTGTCATTCCGAAGGAGCGGAGCGACTGTGGGAATCTCCCTCTTTTTATTTTAATTACAATAATGGAGATTGCCACGGCTTGTACCAAGCCTCGCAATGACGGTTTATTTATCTTTCTGC
>JAZOWM010000002.1:0-18110 GCA_045659225.1 Alistipes sp. | reverse complement strand
TAAACTCCAATATCCTCGCAACCCATTATCCCGTGAGCAGTGCCGACAGCTTGGCCGTTTTTTGTGGTAAATGCATACCATCAACGATTGAGAGAGAGTTTGTGGGGCTTGCACCAACAAAAAAAACTCTCAATCGTTGAGTTTGTTTGAATAAACAGCCACAAAAAAAAGAGACAACCGAAGTTGTCTCCCATGAAGTTGAGCTGCCGGGACTCGAACCCAGAACGACAGAACCAAAATCTGCTGTGTTACCATTACACCACAGCTCAATCCGTTGCTCGTAAGCGGTGGCAAAGGTAATACATTTTTCTGAATTAACAACAATTTTTAATTCTTAATTCTCAATTTTTAATTTATTGCTCTGCATTAGAAGTCGTAGCCCTCGATATCCGAAGCATAATTGCTCCAATAAGGCGCAGACTTGTATATGTTTACCGAATTGCGTGGTACATAAATTTTTCTGCCGGAAGCGTTGTCATAGAATGCGTCCCAATAGCCTATATTTGCAATTGCAGTTGGCGGAGTTGTCGGCTTGCAATATACACTTGTCAGCGAGGTGCAATTATAGAATGCAGCATCTCCAATCGAAGTAACGCTATTGCCGATTGTAACACTTGTCAGGCTACTGCAAAGATGGAATGCCCAATCTCCAATCGAAGTAACGCTATCAGGAATTGTAACACTTGTCAGGCTACTGCAACCAGCGAATGCCCAATCTCCAATCGAAGTAACGCTATTGCCGATTGTTACACTTGTTAGGCTACTGCAACCCCAGAATGTATACTCTCCAATCGAAGTAACGCTATCAGGAATTGTTACACTTGTCAGGCTACTGCAACCTGATAATGCATAATTTCCAATCGAAGTAACGCTATTAGGAATTGTAACACTTGTCAGCGAGGTGCAAGCACGGAATGCATCATTTCCAATCGAAGTAACGCCATTGCCGATTGTAACACTTGTCAGCGAGGTGCAATTATAGAAAGCCATCGCTCCAATCGAAATAACGGGAGCATCAAAGATAATAATGCCTTGTCCATTGCTGTAGGTATTAGATACGATATTTGCTCCGAATACATCACTCTTATATGGTGTTACGACCTTGCCATCGGATGAGGTGTAGAGTATCACATTTTGAGCCTCTGCTGATAAACCATTTTGTACTACTGAAATCGTTTTTGAAATACCATATTTCTTATTCGAAATCGTAATCTCGGCTGTGCGCTCTTCAAATTTGGCATTGGGGGTTGCAGAGATATTCAGACTCTTTTCGCTCTTTTCGATAGTTAGCCAATTGGCGGTTGTTGAGAACTCATACTCGAAGTTTGCGGTTATAACAATCTCTTGTGTGCCACCCTCAACAGCAAATATCAATGACTCCGACTCAATAATTAATTCATCCGGCACAAAGGCTTCCTGCGTTACATACAACTCTGCAACAAGGCTGTAATCATCATTCTTAACAACGATTGTACCTTCACGAATATCCTCCTCTTCATTGCGAGCAACCGAGAATTTTAATGTTTTCGTACCAGCAATACCTGTTCTGGTTTCAATCTCTATCCAATCATTCTTTGTCGTTGCCTCCCAAGAGTATGGCGAAGTAACCGCAACCTCATACTTGGCAGGCTCGAACTCAACCTCGATGCTCTGTTGTGCGAGTTCGATTTTTGGCACATAGCCCTCTTGCCAAACCTCGACAGTTTTGTTTATGTCGTATTGGCTATTGGTAATGGAGATAAAAGCGCTGCGCTCTGATGTGTTTTTGTTTGCATCGACAACAACCAACAAGCCCTCGTCGGTCTGCTCAACAGTTAGCCACGATGCTCGCTTGGCAACTTCGTACTCGAAATTGGCGGTAATAGCAACCTCTTGCTCGCCACCATTGCAACCGAAAGTTAAATCTTTTGGCGAAATTGTGATTTCGGGAACAAATGGCGCACCGCCATTATCCTCCTCGACATCGCCTCCACTTTGGCAAGCGGTGAAAATCATTCCGACCGCTGACAATAAAAGTAGAAGTTTTTTCATAGTATTTATTATTTTGTTATTTGCTCGATGAATAATTACCACAAATATAACAACTTATTCTGAAAAGTGCAAAAAATCAAAACAAATCGTCATCGCGAGAGCCGATAGGCTCGTGGCGATCTCCCGCTTTTTAATTTTAATAACAATAATGGAGATTACCGCAGTCGCTTTGCTCCTTCGCAATGACGATATATATAAGTCAATGGCTAACGGATAAAAGCTAATAGCCCACAAAAATCTGCGAGGTTGAAAAAAATGTTAATAATTATAGCGAATTAGCTCTTTTGTTAAAATAAAAATTTGTATCTTTACAACCGCAAATGTGAATTCACAAACACACACTATATAAAATGAAAAAAGTAGATGTAGTACTCGGACTCCAGTGGGGTGACGAGGGTAAAGGAAAGGTAGTTGATGTATTGCCTCCTATATATCAGGCAATTGCTCGTTTTCAGGGCGGTCCTAATGCAGGTCACTCATTGAAGTTTGATGGCAAAAGTTTCGTATTGCACACCGTTCCTTCGGGAATCTTCCGCGATGAGGCTATCAACATTATCGGCAACGGAGTGGTTATCGACCCTGTAATTCTTGCAGAGGAGATTGCCGATATCGAGAAGATGGGTATCGATGCAACCAAGCGTATGGTTATCTCGAAGCGTGCCCACCTCATTCTCCCAACACACCGTATGCTCGATGCAGCGAGTGAGGCGGCTAAGGGTAAGACCAAGATTGGTTCAACATTGAAGGGTATTGGTCCAACTTATATGGATAAGACTGGTCGTAATGGCTTGCGTGTGGGTGATATCTTGATGCCTGACTTCCAGGAGCGCTACAATACCCTCAAGGCTAAGCACGAGGAGATGCTTCGTCAGTATGCTTACACCTACGACATTACTGCTTACGAGCAGGAGTGGTTCAAGGGTATCGAAGTTTTGCGCCGCTTCGACTTTGTTGATAGCGAGCAGATGGTAAATGAGGCTCTCAAGAACGACACTTCGATTTTGGCAGAGGGTGCACAGGGTTCGTTGCTCGACATCGACTTTGGAACATATCCTTATGTTACATCTTCGAACACTCTTTGTTCGGGCGTATGTAGTGGTTTGGGCGTTGCTCCAACTCGCATCGGCAATGTATATGGTATCTTCAAGGCATACTGCACTCGCGTAGGTAGCGGTCCATTCCCAACAGAATTGTTCGACACCACTGGCGAGACTTTGCGTCAGATTGGTAACGAGTTTGGTGCTACAACTGGTCGTCCACGCCGTTGCGGTTGGTTGGATTTGGTAGCATTGAAGTACACCGTTATGATGAACGGTGTTACCGAGCTTATTATGATGAAGAGCGATGTCTTGAATGAGTTTGCAACAATCAAGGCCTGTGTTGGTTACGAGATTAATGGCAAGCAGTTGGATTACTTCCCATACGAGTGCACAGATGATATCGTACCTATCTACAAGGAGTTCAAGGGTTGGAACTGCGACATCTGTGGTGTTCGCAACTACGAGGACTTCCCTGCAGAGTTCAAGGAGTACGTAGAGTTTATCGAGGCTGAGACAGGTGTACCTGTAAAGATTATCTCGGTAGGACCAGACCGCGCAGAGACAATTATTCGATAATTTATACTTATTATATAGATATGAAGATAGGAACTCCACTTTCGAAGGTTGCAAAGAGAGCTCTTTTGTGTGGCTCGGGAGAGTTGGGTAAAGAGGTGGCACTCGAACTCCAACGATATGGCGTTGAGGTTATTGCACTCGACCGCTACGAGAATGCTCCTGCTATGCAGGTGGCACATCGCAGCCACGTCCTCTCGATGCTTGATGGTGAACGTTTGCGCGAGATTATCGAGGCTGAAAAGCCCGATATTATCATCCCTGAAGTGGAGGCTATCGCAACTCCTGTACTCGTGGAGCTCGAGAAGCAGGGCTATCGCGTTGCACCTACGGCCAATGCCGTGTGGCTCACAATGAACCGTGAGGGCATCCGCCGCTTGGCAGCAGAGGAGTGCGGATTGAAGACTGCAAATTACCGCTTTGCCGATACTCGTGAGGAGTTCGAAAGTGCTGTGGCTGAGATTGGTATCCCTTGTGTTGTAAAGCCAATTATGAGCTCGTCAGGACACGGACAATCAACCATCAAAAAGGCCGAGGATATCGACCGTGCTTGGCATATTGCACAGGAGGGTGGTCGTGCAGGAGCAGGACGTGTAATCGTTGAGAGTTTCGTTGATTTCGACTACGAGATTACGCTCTTGACAGTTCGTCATATTGGCGGAACAACCCTTTTGGAACCTATCGGACATCACCAGGTTGATGGTGATTATCGCGAGTCGTGGCAGCCGCAACCTATGAGCGAAATTGCATATGCAAAAGCACAAGAGGTGGCGCGCACAATTACCGATGCCTTAGGAGGTTACGGAATCTTTGGTGTTGAGATGTTTATCAAGGGTGATGAGGTAATTTTTAGCGAGGTTTCGCCTCGTCCGCACGACACCGGAATGGTAACTATGGCATCTCAGGATTTGTCGGAGTTTGCATTGCACGCTCGCGCAGTCTTGGGCTTGCCAATCCCTGCAATTCGCTTTATCGCACCAAGTGCTTCGAAGGCTATCGTTGTCGAGGGTGATACTGATAAGGTTGAGTTTGAGAATCTCGAGAAGGTTCTCGAAGAGGAGGGTGTTCAACTTCGTCTTTTCGGCAAGCCGGAGGTTGTAGGTCATCGCCGTTTTGGTGTGATTTTGGCTACTGGCGTGTCGGTTGAAGATGCATTAGCAAAGGCTGAAAGAGCCTATGCAAAACTTGGCGTAAAAATTTTACCACGCTAAATGTAAATTTTTCGGGGATTTACTTTGTAAATTCCAATTAAAATAGTATTTTTGCACAAAATAAAGAATAGGGTAAAGAGATGCGAGTAGCATTGCACGATATTAAAATCTGCCCAACAATGGGCTACGAGAGCGAGCAGGTCGCCCCGCAGCCGTCATTGTCAAATTGCTCTCTTTTCCATTCTATTACTGTTTTGACAAATTAACTGTTATTGGGCGGCCTATTTGGTCGCCTATTTTGTAAACGTAGGTTATGAATAAGATTCTTTTGAAGGGTGGAACAGTGGTTGCCAAGGGAGTTAGTCGTAAGGCTGACGTGTTGGTTACTAATGGCAAAATCGCAGCAATAGGCGAGGCTTTGAGTGCTGACGAGCAGACCGAACTGTTTGACGTTGAGGGTTGTATTGTAACGTACGGTTTGGCTGACGTGCACGTACACTTGCGTGAGCCAGGCTACTCGGCAAAGGAGACAATCACCACAGGAACTCGCGCTGCGGCTCGTGGCGGAGTGACAACAGTTTGCTCTATGCCTAACCTTCAACCTGCACCCGATGCACCCGAAACTATCGCCGTTCAGCAACAGTTGATTCACGAGCAGGCGGTTATCGAGGTGTTGCCAATGGCTACAATTTCGAAGGGCCGCGAAAGACGCGAGTTGGCTGATATCGAGGCTTTGCGTCCGTTATCGGTTGGCTACTCGGACGATGGTAATGGTATTCAGACCGAGGAGTTGATGCGTAAGGCAATGCAGAGAATTGCAGCAGTTGATGGCGTCGTTGCAGCGCACTGCGAGGACGATTCGTTGCTTCATGCAGGATATATTCACGATGGCGAGTATGCCCACGCCCACGGACACAAGGGTATCTGCTCGGAGAGTGAGTGGGGACCGATTAAACGCGATGTTAAGCTCGCCGAGGAGGAGGGCTGTCGTTACCACGTTTGCCATATCTCGACTAAGGAGAGTGTGGAGATTATCCGCAAGGCAAAACAACACTGCAACCATATTTCATGCGAAACAGCACCTCATTACCTCGTCTTGTGCGATGCTGACTTGCAGGAGGATGGTCGCTTCAAGATGAACCCGCCATTGCGTGCAGCAGAAGATCGAGCTGCATTGATTGAGGGTATCAAAGATGGAACAATCGAGGTTATTGCCACTGACCACGCACCTCATACAGCTGAGGAGAAATCGCGAGGCCTGAAGGGCTCGATGATGGGTATCGTTGGTATCGAAACCTCGTTTGCAATATGCTACACACACTTGGTGCGCAAGGGTGTGATTACAATTGAGAAGTTGATTCAATTGATGTCGGAGAATCCTCGCCGCATATTCCGCTTGGGTGGAGCAATGCGAGTGGGCGAGAGAGCCGATATTGCAATTTACGATATTACAAAGCCTTATAAGATTGACTCGGCGGAGTTTGTGTCGATGGGTAAGGCTACACCATTCGAGGGTGAGGAGGTTTACGGACGATGTGTATTGACACTCTTTGGTGGCGAAAAGGTTTGGAACGAAAACAAATAACAACAAAATATAGAAGGAACAATGAAACAACCGAACAAAAAATTAGTTTTGGAGAGCGGTCAGGAGTTCTTGGGTTACGGTTTTGGTGCCGACACACAGGCGGTATGCGAAATCGTATTCAACACCTCTATGGCTGGCTATCAGGAGATTTTGTCGAATCCTGCGTGTACAAATCAGATTGTTGTGATGACCTATCCGACAATCGGCAATTATGGTATTACAGATGAGGATTTCGAGGCTCGTAACCTCACAATCGGAGGTTTGGTAGTTCGTGAGGAGTGTAAGACTCCGAGCAACTTCCGCTATACAAAGACCATCTCGGAGATTATGGAGGAGTATTCGATTCCAGGTATCAGCGGTGTAGATACCCGTATGCTCACTCGCATCGTTCGCGATTCGAAGAGCATCCGTGCTGCAATCGTTTCGGCCGAGATATCGAAGGAGGAGGCTTTAGCTCTTATAGCAGCTACACCAGAGGATCACAACGCTGTAGAGCGCGTAAGCTGCAAGAAGCGTTGGTATTCGCGCACTCCTAACCACCGTTTTGATGTGGTTTTGGTTGACTGCGGTGCAAAGTTAAACTTGGTGAATATGCTCAACAAGCGCGGTTGTAATGTTGTGATTGTGCCATTTAACACTCCAGTCGAGGAGATTTTAGCATTCAACCCACACGGCGTATTGGTGTCGAATGGTCCTGGCGCACCAGCAGATGTGCCAGTTGTTACCGAGTTGATTAAGTCGTTGCGTGGTAAGTTGCCAATCTTCGGAGTAGGTCTTGGTCACCAACTTCTCGCTTTGGCTTATGGTGCTGAGGTTTGCAAGATTGACGGCGTACACCGTGGTGGTGGTCACCCAGTTCGCAACTTGGAGAGTGGCAAGATTGAGATTACCGCACAGGGCTCACTCAACTTCGTAAACGAGGAGTCGTTGGCAAACACTCCGCTTGCAGTGACTCACCGCAGCGTAATCGACAATACAGTCGAGGGTATCGAGTGTGTTGCAGAGAAGACATTCTCGGTACAGTACAATCCGGAGTCGGCTCCGGGTGCGCACGATAGCGCATATCTTTTCGATAAGTTTATTAAATTGATGGAGGAGTAGAAAGATGCCAAAGAGAACAGATATTAAGAAGGTTATGGTTATCGGCTCGGGCCCAATCGTTATTGGCCAGGCAGCCGAGTTCGACTACGCAGGTACACAGGCGTGTCTTGCATTGAAGGAGGAGGGTTATGAGGTTATCCTCGTAAACTCGAATCCTGCAACAATTATGACCGACACATTCATTGCCGACAAGGTCTATATGGAGCCTTTGAAGTTGGAGTATGTCGCAAAGATTATCCGTTATGAGCGCCCTGATGCAATCGTTCCAGGTTTGGGTGGTCAGACAGGTTTGAACCTCGCTGTTCAGCTCGCCAAGAAGGGTATTCTTGAGGAGTGTGGCGTTGAGATCTTGGGTACATCATTCGAGAGTATCGAGCAGGCCGAGGACCGTGAGTTGTTCAAGCAGCTATGTATCGACTTGGGCGAGCCAGTATTGCCTTCGGAGGTTGTAAATTCGATTGAGGAGGCTGTAGAGGTAGCAAAGGAGATTGGCTATCCATTGGTGCTCCGTCCAGCATTTACCCTCGGTGGTACAGGTGGTGGTTTCGTTGACAACGAGGCTGAGTTGCGCGAGTTGATGCGTAACGCTTTGGCGCTTTCTCCAGTACACCAGGTGTTGGTAGAGAAGAGTATCAAGGGTTACAAGGAGATTGAGTACGAGGTAATGCGTGATAAGAACGACACTGCGATTACCATCTGTAATATGGAGAATGTTGATCCTGTAGGTGTTCACACTGGTGACTCTATCGTAGTTGCTCCGTGCCAGACCTTGACCGACAAGGAGGCTCAAATGCTCCGTACCAGCGCACTCAAGATTATTCGCGCATTGAAGATAGAGGGTGGTTGTAACGTTCAGTTCGCATTGGATCCTCTCTCGTTCAACTACTATATTATCGAGGTGAACCCACGCGTTTCGCGTTCTTCGGCTTTGGCATCGAAGGCGAGCGGTTTCCCAATCGCTCGTGTAACTGCGAAGGTAGCAGTGGGTATGACTCTTGACGAGATTATGCTCTCGAATGGCCCTGCTTGCTCGGAGCCAGCCTTGGACTATATCGTTACTAAGGTTGCTCGCTTCCCATTCGATAAGTTTAGCGAGGCATCGAACGAGCGTGGTACTCAGATGAACGCTACAGGTGAGGTAATGAGCATCGGCCGTACTATCGAGGAGAGCTTATTGAAGGCTGTTCGCTCGCTCGAGACAGGTGTTTGCCACATCTACCACAAGAAGTTTGACGAGATGTCGACTGCCGATATTTTGCACTACATCACTCGTGCAACAGATGACCGTATTTACGGTATTGCCGAGTTGTTGCGTCGTGGCGTTGACCGTTCACTCATCTACGACCGCACCAAGATTGATATGTTCTTCTTGAAGAAGATTGACAATATCGTAAACTACGAGCGCGTAGTCAAGGCTAATAAGGGCGATAGAGAGGTATTGCTCGAGGCTAAGCGCATTGGTTTTGGCGATAAGTTCATCGGTCAGCTTTGGGGTATGACCGAGTCGGAGGTGTTCGAGTTGCGTCAGGAGTTGGATATTAAGCCAGTATATAAGACTATCGATACTTGCGCAGGTGAGTATTCGGGCTATGTGCCTTACTTCTATTCGACCTACGAGCAGGAGAATGAGTCGGTAGTTAGCGATCGCAAGAAGATTGTGGTACTCGGCTCGGGACCTATCCGTATCGGTCAGGGTGTGGAGTTCGATTACACAACCGTACACGCAATCTGGACTATCCGCGAGGCAGGTTACGAGGCTATCATTATCAACAATAACCCAGAGACAGTTTCGACTGACTTTACTATCTCGGATAAGTTGTACTTCGAGCCACTCACAGTGGAGAATGTGATGAACATCATCCGTATGGAGAAACCAGATGGTGTTATCGTAACACTCGGTGGTCAGACCGCTATCAACCTTGCTAAGCCGCTCGAGAAGATGGGTGTAAAGGTTGTAGGTACTGGTATCGAGGCTATCGACAATGCAGAGGATAGAAAACTCTTCGAGGCAATTATGCGAAAGGTTGGTATCCCTCAGCCGAAGGCTAAGGCTGTTACCGATATCGAGGAGGGTGTTGCAGCTGCTGCAGAGATTGGTTACCCAGTATTGGTGCGTCCAAGTTTCGTGTTGGGTGGTCGTGCTATGCAGATTGTAGGTAACGAGCAGGCTTTGCGTCACTACTTGCACAACGCGGTAGAGGTTACCGAGGACCCGCCAGTATTGGTTGATAAATATATTATGGGTAAGGAGGCTGAGGTTGATGCTATCTGCGATGCCGAGGGTAATGTATTTATCCCAGGTATTATGGAGCACGTAGAGCATACGGGAGTTCACTCGGGTGACTCTATCAGTGTCTACCCATCGTTCTCGTTGAGCGCAGAGGTTAAGCAGCAGATGATTGACTATACCATTCGCCTTGGTCGTGCAATCGGTATCGTTGGTCTCTACAATATCCAGTTTATCGTAGATTCCGAGGATAAGGTATATGTAATTGAGGTTAATCCTCGTTCGTCACGAACAGTGCCATTCCTCTCGAAATCTACAAATGTGCCTATGGCGAAGATTGCAACTCGCGTAATGTTGGGTGAGTCGTTGCCATCGCAGGGTATCACAAATGTGTATGGCGATGAGCCAAAGCGTCACTTTGTGAAGGCTCCAGCATTCTCGTTTGCAAAGATTAAGGGTGTAGATTCGTACCTCTCGCCTGAGATGAAGTCTACGGGTGAGGCTATCGGCTACGACAAGTCGCTCACTCGTGCTTTGTACAAATCTTTGCAGGCTTCGGGTATGACCGTAGTAAATTACGGTACTGTACTCGTAACCATCGCCGACAAGGACAAGGAGGCTGCATTGCCACTTATCCGCCGCTTCTACAATCTTGGATTCAACCTCGAAGCAACTACCGGAACTGCCAAGTTCTTGCGTGAGCACGGCTTGCGTACCCGCTCGTTGGGCAAGATTGGCGAGGGAAGCAACGATATCGTTAAGTCTTTGTCGAAGGGACACGTAAGCTACGTAATCAATACAATCGATGTAAATCAGCACAATACTCGTCTCGATGGCTACGAGATTCGTAACGCAGCGGTAGAGAACAATGTTTCGATTATCACTGCACTCGAAACTGTGCGCGCATTGCTCGATGTATTAGAGGAGATTACTCTCGGTGTTTCGACTATCGATGCTGAGTATAACGCAAAATAGTAGGGTATAATGCAGCGAGTAGTATTAACCGTAACTAAGAATGAGGCTTTGACACCTCTCATCTACGAGATGCACCTCGAAGGTGATGTGTCGGGCGTGACTCGTGCAGGACAGTTCGTCGAGATTGCTCTCGACGGATTGTACCTACGCCGACCTATTTCGGTCTGCAACTACGATGAGGGCGAACTTACACTTATATATAAAGTAGTAGGTAAGGGTACCGATTTGATGTCACAGATGGCAGAGGGAACACAACTCGATGTATTAACAGGCTGCGGAAATGGCTTCAACATCGACCACGAGTGCAAGAAGCCTTTGCTCGTAGGTGGTGGAGTAGGAGTTCCTCCATTGTATCGTTTGACTCGCGATTTGATTGCTCGTGGCAAGGAGGTTACCGTAGTTCTTGGTTTCAATATCGAGTCGGAGATTTTCTATGCCGAGAAGTTCGAGGAGGCGGGTGCAAAGGTTATTATCGCTACCGCAGATGGCTCGGTGGGCGTGAAGGGTTTTGTAACCAACGCTATCGCCGAGAGTGGAGTAGAGGCTGATTACTTCTACTCGTGCGGACCATTGCCAATGCTCAAGGCGTTGTGTCAGAGTCTCGAAATCGATGGCGAAGTGTCGCTCGAAGAGCGTATGGGCTGTGGCTTCGGTATCTGTATGGGTTGCTCAATTCAGACAACAAAGGGCGCTAAGCGCGTATGCAAGGAGGGTCCTGTATTCAAGAAGGAGGAGGTTATATGGTAAGAGATTTGTCAGTTGAGTTGTGCGGCGTTGCTCTCGACAACCCCGTAATTCCTGCCAGCGGAACATTCGGTTTCGGCAAGGAGATGGCTGAGATTTACGATATTAACATTCTCGGTTCTATTTCGTTCAAGGGTACTACTCGCGATGCTCGTTTTGGAAACGCTACACCTCGTATTGCAGAGTGTCCGTCGGGCTTGATTAACTCGGTGGGATTGCAAAACCCTGGTGTTGATGCAGTTATAGCACACGAGTTGCCAGAGTTGCGCAAGATTTTCCGCAAACCAATTATCGCAAACATCAGCGGCTTCTCGATTGAGGAGTATGTGGAGTGCTGTCAGAAGTTGGACAAGGAGGAGCAGGTGGCTATCTTGGAGGTGAATATCTCGTGCCCAAATGTGCATAATGGCGGTATGGCTTTCGGTACATCACCAGAGTCGGCTGCGGCTGTTACCAAGGCTGTAAAGGCAGTTACTACCAAGCCTGTATTCATAAAACTCTCGCCAAATGTAACCGACATCGTGGCTATCGCAAAGGCGTGCGAAGAGGCTGGTGCTGACGGTATTACGCTTATCAACACTATGCTCGGTATGCGTATCGACATCGCACGCAGAAAACCTGTGATTGCCAACAAGATGGGTGGATTCTCGGGCGCAGCAATCTTCCCGATTGCGGTGCGTATGGTATACCAGGTGGCTCACGCTGTGAAGATTCCTGTAATCGGTTGTGGTGGCGTGTCGTCGGCTGAGGATGTTATCGAGATGATGATGGCGGGTGCTACGGGCGTTCAGGTGGGTGCCGAGAACTTGCGTAACCCTTACGCCTGCAAAGAGATTATCGAGGAGTTGCCGTATGTTATGGAGCGCCTTGGCATCGAGAAATTAAGTGATATAATTGGTATAATCGAATAAAATAGAATAAACTATATGGCAAAGGATGTAATTATTGCGTGCGATTTTAGCAGCAAAGAGCAGACACTTTCGTTTTTGGATAAGTTCACTGGCAGAAAGCCATTCGTGAAGATTGGTATGGAGTTGTTCTATGCCGAGGGACCTGCAATTGTCCGTGAGATTAAGGCTCGTGGTCACCAGATTTTCCTCGATCTCAAATTGCACGATATTCCAAATACAGTACGCAAGGCTATGAGCGTTCTCTCTCGCCTCGATGTTGATATGTGTAATGTTCACGCAGCAGGTACTGTAGATATGATGCGTGCTGGTTTGGAGGGTTTGACTCGTGAGGATGGTACTCGTCCGTTGTTGATTGCTGTAACTCAGCTCACATCGACCAGCGAAGAGCGTATGCAGAAGGAGTTGCTCATCGACGCAACTATCAACGACTGCATCGCAAAGTATGCCGAGAATGCAAAGACTGCAGGCTTGGATGGCGTAGTTTGCTCGCCACTTGAGGCCTCGCTTGTGAAGGAGCACTGCGGCAAGGAGTTCTTCACAATCACTCCGGGTGTGCGTTTTGCTGATGGCTCTAAGGATGACCAGGTGCGCATCATGACCCCTGCACAGGCTCGCGTGATTGGGTCGGACTACATCGTTGTAGGTCGTCCTATCACCGCAGCTGAGGATCCGGTAGCAGCTTACGAGCGTTGCTGCAAAGAATTTTTGGGAGAGTAATAACTTAAAACTGATATAAGAATATGGAGAAGAAAATTGCTAAAGATTTGCTCTCGATTAACGCGGTATTTTTGCGTCCAGAGCAACCATTCACTTGGGCAAGCGGTATCAAGAGCCCAATATATTGCGACAACCGCCTTATTTTGACTGCACCACGCGTTCGTGAGAATGTGGAGGCAGGCTTGGCAGAGTTGGTAAAGAAGCACTTCCCTGAGTGCGAGGTGTTGATGGGTACATCGACCGCAGGTATTGCTCACGCTGCTATCGTGGCTACTATTTTGGACTTGCCAATGGGCTATGTTCGTAGCGGTGCAAAGGATCACGGCCGTACAAACCGCATTGAGGGTAAGTTGGAGGCAGGTCAGAAGGTTGTTGTTATCGAGGACTTGATTTCGACTGGAGGCTCGTGTATCGAGGTCGTAGACGCTTTGCGTGAGGCTGGTGCTGATGTTTTGGGTATCGTGAGCATCTTCACCTATGGTATGAAGCGTGGTGTGGAGCGTATTGAGGCTGCAAATACTGTAAACTACTCGTTGTCGAACCTCGATGCACTCGTGGAGGTTGCAGCAGAGGAGGGTTACATTGCCCCTGACTGGAAGGAGCGCATCCTTGCATTCCGTAACAACCCAAGCGATGAGAGCTGGATTAAATAATCCACCTCTCATCAAATTCAT
Organism: Alistipes sp.; assembly: GCA_045659225.1. Classification (GTDB taxonomy): domain Bacteria; phylum Bacteroidota; class Bacteroidia; order Bacteroidales; family Rikenellaceae; genus Alistipes. The sequence continues at coordinate 4,381 of JAZOWM010000002.1, read as the reverse complement.
AATTAAAAATGAAAAATTAAAAATTGTTTTTCATACTGCGACAGCAACTAATTTTTAATTCTTAATTCTTAATTTTTAATTACAAATGAGACATTTGATTGACCCTACCGACCTTACCCGTCAGGAGACCGATGATATTGTTGCTTTGGGTTTGGATATTATTGCTAACCGCGAGAAGTATAGCGAGGTGTGCAAAGGCAAGAAGTTGGCAACACTCTTCTATGAGCCTTCGACTCGTACTCGTTTGAGCTTTACTGCCGCAATGATGGAGTTGGGCGGTAATGTGCTCGGCTTCTCGGATGCAAACTCTTCGTCTGTGAGCAAGGGCGAGACCGTAGAGGATACCGTTCGTGTAGTTGGTTGCTTTGCCGATATTATCGCTATGCGCCACCACATTGAGGGTGCACCACTCGACGCTTCGACCGTTTCTCGTGTGCCTATTATCAACGCTGGTGATGGCTCGCACGCACACCCAACACAGACCCTGACCGACCTCTTGACCATCACTCGTGAGTTGGGACACCTCGACAACCTTACAATCGGTTTCTGTGGCGACCTTCGCTTTGGTCGTACAGTTCACTCGTTGATTAAGGCGTTGTCACGCTACGAGGGAACAAAAGTTGTGCTTATTGCACCAGACGAGTTGCGTTTGCCTGACTACATCAAGCACGATGTGTGCGAGAAGAATGGCGTAGAGTACCGTGAGGTATCTTCGATGGAGGAGGTTATGGGCGAGTTGGATGTTCTCTATATGACTCGCGTTCAGAAGGAGCGCTTCCTCGATGAGGAGGAGTTTGACCGTGTGAAAGATTGCTTCGTGCTCGATGCTGCAAAGATGGCTTTGGCAAAGGAGAAGATGGCAGTTCTGCACCCACTCCCTCGTGTGAATGAGATTCTAAAGGAGGTAGATGCCAATCCTCGTGCGGCATACTTCCGCCAGGTGGAGAATGGTAAGTTCGTGCGTATGGCTCTGATTTACACTCTATTGAAGTGGGCGGAGAAGGATTCAGAGTTGAGTCAACTTCACGATGCTGTGGAGGTTGAGGGCTTGGCATGTCCGAACAAGAAGTGTATCTGCAACAACGAGAATGTAGACTATAAGTTCCACCTTGCAGAGGGTGGCGTATATCGTTGCATCTACTGCTCGGCAAAAGCAAAATAAAAGAGAATGAAAAGATTCTTATTAGTTGTTATAGGTCTGTTCCTCGCTGTTGTGGCGATGGCGCAGACCTTAACCTCACCTAATGGTGAGTTGGTGATGAACTTCTCGTTGGAGAAGGGTGGTGTGCCAACCTATTCGCTCTCGTTCAAGGGCAAGGAGGCTGTAAAGCCGAGCCGACTTGGCTTCGAGTTCGTGGATAATGCCTATGCAACCTACGGCTCATATGCTGTAAGACCTGAGCGCCCAGTATATTCGATGCGTGAGGGCTTTTCGGTGCTTGGTACCGAAACTGCCACCTTCGATGAAACTTGGGAACCAGTGTGGGGCGAGAACTCCAAAATTCGCAACCACTACAACGAATTGCTCGTTAAGTTGTGTCGTGATGAACGAGGCTTCTTGGTGAATCTTCGCTTCCGCCTCTATGACGATGGTTTGGGTTTCCGCTATGAGTTTCCAGCGCAGAAGTCAAAGAAACTCGCCTACTTCGTAATCAAGGAGGAGTACACCGAGTTTGCGATGACGGGCGACCATATGGCATATTGGATTCCAGGTTGCTACGCTACGCAGGAGTATGAGTATGCGGCTTCACGAATGAGCGAAATTCGCCACCGTATGAAGCCTGTGAGCGAGAATGTGGGTAGAGCGCAGGTGGATATATTCTCGCCTACGGGAGTGCAGACATCGTTGCAGTTGCGCTCGGATGATGGTATCTATATCAACATCCACGAGGCAGCACTTGTCGATTACTCGTGTATGCATCTCGAATTGAACGACAAAACCAATGTATTTACCTCGCACCTTACACCCGATGCACTCGGTTATAAGGGTTGGTTACAGGCACCTTGCCACTCGCCGTGGCGTACCGTTCAGGTGACGGATAGTGCTTGTAAGATGTTGGCTTGTAACCTTATCTTGAACTTGAACGAGCCTTGTGCATTGGAGGACACATCGTGGATTAAGCCAGTGAAGTATATCGGCGTTTGGTGGGAGTTGATGCTCGGCAAGAGCAGTTGGAGCTACACCAAGTCGTTTAATGGCGTAAAACTCGGCGTAGACGACTACTCGAAGGCTACACCTCGCCCAAGCCACGGTGCAAACAACGAGAATGTAAAGCGCTACATCGACTTTGCGGCGAAGCACGGCTTCGACCAAGTGCTGGTCGAGGGTTGGAATATCGGCTGGGAGGATTGGTTTGGAATGAAGAAGGATTATGTCTTTGATTTCCAAACTCCATATCCCGATTTCGATGTCGAGATGCTGAATAAGTATGCTCACGAGAAGGGTGTGCGATTGATGATGCATCACGAAACATCCTCCTCTATTCGCAACTACGAGCGCCATATGGAGCAGGCCTATTCATTTATGAATAAGCACGGCTACAATGCAGTAAAGAGTGGCTATGTGGGTGATATTCAGCCATTAGGCGAGCACCACTTCGGTCAGTATATGGTAAATCACTACCTCTATGCTGTGAAGGAAGCTGCCAAGCATAAGATTATGGTCAATGGTCACGAGGCTATCCGCCCTACGGGCTTGTGCCGCACCTATCCAAACCTTATCGGCAACGAGTCGTGCCGCGGTCAGGAGTACTACACCAATGCCGATAGCGGTATCCAGCCTCACCACGCTACCATTATGCCATTCACTCGTCTCAATGGTGGTCCCGTGGACTATACGCCTGGTATCGTGAATTTGAAATTTGCCGACCAGACTAAGAGTAAGTCGAAACAGAAGCGCTGTGGACAGAGTACAATCTGCTTCCAACTGGCGTTGTATGTTACGATGTACTCGCCATTGCAGATGGCTGCCGACTTGCCAGAGAACTACGAGAATCAACCTGCTGCATTCCAATTTATTAAGGACGTGGCGGTAGATTGGAGTGAGAGCCGTTACCTCGCAGCCGAGCCGGGCGACTATATCGTTGTTGCTCGTAAGGCAAAGGGCAAGAATGAGTGGTTTGTGGGCGGTATCAGCGACGAGAATGCTCGTGAGATACCTCTCTCGTTCGACTTCCTCGACAAGGGCAAGAGGTACGAGGCGACAATCTATGCCGACGGCAAAGATGCACATTACTTGGATAATCCGCACTCTTATACCGTTACGAAAAAGACCGTAACCGCCAAGTCGAAGATGACTTTGCGACTCGCCCCAGGCGGTGGAGTAGCGATTTCCTTAAAGGAAATCAATTGAGAATTGAGAACCGACGCCAAACCGAGAGCAGAGGGTGCTTGCACACTTTGCCGAGGTGCGAAGGAGGAAAAGCCTGCAAAGCAGGATTAATTAAGAATTGAGAATTTGGAGCGAGAGTTTTCTCGCTCTTTTTTTGTGGGTTATTGAAATTTCTTTCGTCTTTCGTCTTTCGTCTCTCGTCTTTTTATTATCTTTGTCCCAAAGATAAAAGAAACAGAGATTTATGGCAAGAAAACGAGGACCACACCCATTTATTGAGGGGTTGGAGATTACAACTTTAGCAGCCGAGGGTAAGGCTATGGGACACCACGAAGGCGTGGTGGTATTTGTGCCAATGACCGTACCGGGCGATATTGTAGATGTGCAGATTACCAAGCAGCATCGCCGCTTTATGGAGGGCAGGGTAGTGCGCTTTGTTCGCAAGTCGGACAAGCGCTGCGAGCCTGTATGCAAGCACTTTGGCGTCTGCGGAGGTTGCAAGTGGCAGAATCTTCCGTACCAGACACAGCTCGACTACAAGACACAGCAGGTGTGCGACCAACTCGTTCGCATCGGAAAACTCGAAATTCCAGAGGTGCGCCCTTGTCTTGGCTCGAAGCAGCAACTCTACTACCGTAATAAAATCGAGTACACCTTTGCCGACCGTCGTTGGCTCACCTACGAGGAGATTGCCGAGGCGGGCGATATTGCGCCACAGCCAGCACTTGGTTTCCATATTCCAAATATGTTTGACAAGATTCTCGACATCGAGGAGTGCCACCTACAGGCTTCGCCTTCGAACGAAATTCGCAACTTCTTGAAGAACTACTGCATCGAGAATGGTTACTCGTTCCATAATGCTCGTGCCCACGAGGGTTTGATGCGTGGAATGATTCTCCGTACCGCATCGACGGGCGATATTATGCTCTCGGTCATCTTCAACGAGTACGACCAAGAGAAGATTTCGAAGTTGTTAGACGCTGTGTTGGAGCGCTTTCCACAGATTACATCGACCATTGTATTCGTAAACGAGAAGTGGAACGACTCGAC
>JAZOWM010000001.1:0-16384 GCA_045659225.1 Alistipes sp. | reverse complement strand
CCCTAGTAACCCCCAGTAATCCCCTGCAACCCTTATAGCTCCTATATATGATATAGGTAAGACGAGAGAACAAGTTGAGAGTAGTGAGTAGTTAAGAATTGAATAATTTTTAATTAAAAAAACTACTCACTACTCTCTACTAACTACTAACTAAAAGAAAGAGCAACCCAACAATTTTGGATTGCTCTTTCTGCAACTTAGAGGGCTTATTACTCCTCCACGTCCTCTTCGACCTCCTCAGCCTTAGGACCAATTGTGATGTTAGCCAAAGGCATAGTCTGTCCATCCATTGTGAGGTAAATGTGAGCAACAAATGGATCCTCACCAAAATCAGGAGTCTGGGTAACCACGATACAAAGCTCTTCCTGAGTACCACGCTCACCGCTTACCTCATATGTTGTAGGGTGCTTCTCAGGGTTATAGAAACCCTCGCCACCAGTGTATGTGCGGAACTTGATGTAGTTCTTCGACACACCCGAGATGGTAGCAGTCCAAGATGAGTTTGGCGCCATATAGAAGAGAATCTCGTTATCCGCAAGCTCGGTAGGTCTATAATCTGTACGGAATCCTGTATATCTATTATCAGCGGAATTCCACTTATCGGTGCCTGTTGTTGACCAAACATACTCTCCATTCTTGTTCAACGCATAGGTTGCTGCGCGCTCACGTGGGAATGCTGTCACATGCACTGGCTCGTGTTTCTTTGCACAAGATACAAACAGAGTAGACGCCGCAATAGCGACCATACCCAAAATCATTGTAATTCTTTTCATAATCGTTTTGTTTTATTTAGTTAGTAATCAATTTTCTACTTCTCTTCGCGGATATACTTATCGATAGCCACTGCTGCCTTTCTTCCTGCACCCATAGCGAGGATTACGGTTGCGGCACCTGTCACGGTGTCGCCACCTGCAAATACTCCCTTGCGCGAGGTCTGGCCCCACTCATCTGCCACGATACAGCCACGGCGTGTGGTCTCAAGAGCCTCGGTGGTCGAAGCGATAAGTGGATTTGGAGATGTTCCGAGTGCCATAACAACAACATCGCACTCCATCTCGAAGTCCGAACCCTCGACAACCTGAGGTGAACGGCGTCCACTCTCATCAGGCTCGCCCAACTCCATCTCTACGCAGTTGATAGCGCGCACCCAGCCCTTCTCATCACCCAAGATTGCAGTAGGGTTGGTTAGCATCTTAAACTCGATGCCCTCCTCCTTGGCGTGGTGTACCTCTTCAACGCGTGCAGGCAACTCCTTCTCGCTACGGCGATATACGATAGCAGCCTCAGCACCCAAACGCTTTGCGGTACGCACTGCGTCCATAGCCACATTACCACCACCTACAACTACCACCTTGCGACCTACATAGATTGGAGTGTCGTACTCCTCATCGTATGCGTGCATCAAGTTGGCACGTGTAAGGAACTCGTTAGCTGACAATACGCCATTCAAGTTCTCACCATCGATACCCATAAAGCGAGGAAGACCAGCACCCGAGCCAACGAATACAGCATCGTAGCCCTCCTCATCGAGCAACTCGTCAATGGTGATGGTGCGACCTACAACCACATCGGTCTCGATCTTCACTCCGAGAGCCTTCACGCTCTCAATCTCACGCTTGACAACTCGCTCCTTCGGCAAACGGAACTCTGGAATACCATAGACGAGAACGCCTCCCGCCTCGTGGAGAGCCTCGAAGATAGTAACCTCGTAGCCCATCTTTGCAAGGTCGCTCGCGCAAGCCAATCCTGCAGGGCCACTACCTACGATAGCCACCTTGTGACCATTCGTCTCAATCTCGACACTCGGACGACCATTCTCCAACTGCCAATCGCCCACAAAGCGCTCCAACTTACCAATAGCCACAGGCTCAAACTTGATGCCGAGAATACACGAACCCTCACACTGCGACTCCTGCGGACAAACACGACCACAGATGCTTGGCAACGATGAATCGTGACCGATAACTTCGGCTGCGCCAGCCATATCGCCTTCGCGCAGACGCTCAATAAAACGTGGTATCTGAACACCCACAGGGCAAGCCGCTACGCAACGAGGGTTCTTACAATCGAGGCATCGTGTAGCCTCGAGCATAGCCTCCTCCTGATTGTAACCATAGCAGACCTCCTCGAAGTTGGTTGCTCGCACCTTTGGCTCTTGTTCGCGTACTACTACGCGAGGTATCTTATTTGCCATAACTTACTTATCCAAACCAATATTACACTTGTGTCCCGCCTCACGCTCACGCTGTATAGCCACAGCACGCTGCTCCTGGGTGCGGTACATACCCTGACGGCGCATAGCCTCATCGAAATCGACATCGTAGGCGTTGAACTCTGGACCATCCACGCAGGTAAACTTGATCTTACCCGCGATAGTCACACGACAAGCTCCGCACATACCCGTACCATCCACCATCAAGGCGTTCAACGATACGATGCAAGGCAAGTCGAACTTCTTAGCCGTCAGCGTCACAAACTTCATCATTATCATCGGACCGATAGCCACACAGCAGTCGTACTGCTTGCCATCCTCGGTGATGAGTTTCTCGAGTAGGGTAGTCACCAAGCCGTGGAAACCCTCCGAGCCATCATCAGTAGCGATATAGAGGTTCTTTGCCACCTTACGCATCTCCTCAGCATAAATAAGCAAATCCTTCGACTTTGCACCCACAATAACATCGACCTCGCAACCCTGCTCAGCCAACCACTTAACCTGAGGATATACTGGTGCCGAACCCACGCCTCCACCAATAAATATATACTTGCGCTTGCGAACCTCCTCGATAGGCTCCTTCACAAAATCGGAAGGACGTCCAAGAGGACCTGCCACATCGGCAAGGTACTCGCCTGCACCTTTAGCCACAATCTTACGAGTCGACACACCCAATGCCTGAGTCACGAGGGTAACAGTTCCCTCCTCAGCATCGTAGTCGGCAATAGTGAGCGGTGTACGCTCACCCACCTTGTCGGCACGCACAATCACAAACTGTCCTGGCTGTGCCGAATGAGCAATACGCGGTGCCTTGACACGTGTCAAGTAGATATTCTCCGCGAGCTCTCTCTTTTCTACTATCTCAAACATAACTAACTCTTCATCTATCTCCTACTCCTCGACTATTGCCGACACCCTAATTGTCAGGACTGGCACCTTCGGATCGTTACTCACTATTCGCAATCTCTTGACCACCGCTCCATACGGCAACTGCGCAGGATTTAGTTCTACTTCTATCGTTCTCTTATCGTTTGGAGCTATGGTACTGTTACCCTCCAAACTTGCGTTAAAACCCTCGCTCGAAAGCTCAATTTTACGTATCTCGAGAGGCTTATTTCCGTCATTTCTCACCTCTATCATACGTGCGTGTTTCGCGTGCGCGCATTTTACAGCGCCAAATTTAATAAAATTTTCTGAAAGAGCAATCATTTGCGAGCAATTATTTGCATTTTCAACGCGAGAATCTATCGCAAGTCCATTTATTATAAATGGATAAGCCCCTTTTTGGCCATTGATCAGAAGATTTACGCTATACTCCAACGAGCCATATATGGTGGAATTCTCGGGTAACAAGCAGGTAAAATTCACCACTGCGCGCTCACCCGCAGCAACCACCGCTGGATAGTAGAACTCCAGCTCGGGATAGGGATTATCTATCGAGAGTTTAACCCTCCGTGAGGAGGTGTTCATAAGCTCAAAAGTCGATTGCGCCACCTTGCCGTGCTCGATATATCCAAACGAGTGAGCATTCGCCGCCACACGCACCCCCTCCGCCATAACGATAGGATACTCCTCCTCGATGCTCTTTTTGCGCGGAGTAACCACGCCCGTAACAAGCAACTGCTCCTCAAGCACCCCCTTATTCGTGGCAATAACCACCTTTCGGGCGAACTTACCAGGGTAGTTCATTGGATTGAAGGTCACTTTTATTGCTGATACGCTATCGGGCATAATGGGTTTATGCGAGAACTCCGCCTTGGTACAGCCACACGATGAACGCACCGAGATAATAACAGTAGGTTCAGCGGAGGCATTTCTAAATCTGAAATAGTGCTCAACAGTACCCCCGTCTTCGGCAATAGTGCCAAAATCGTAGGAATTTTCAAAAAAAATTATTTGCGCCTGTGTAACACCGTAAATCAGTGTAAACAAGAGAGTAACGACTATTTTTAATCCACTTTTCATAGTGCAAAGATAAATTTTTTTTAATTTTTTTACAAAAAGTTTTGCAAGAATAAAAAATTTGCCATATATTTGCACTCGCAAAACGGGAATAACGGTTTGCAGAGGTTCTTAGAAACACGCCTGAATAGCTCAGTCGGTTAGAGCACATGACTGTTAATCATGGGGTCCTAGGTTCAAGTCCTTGTTCAGGCGCTATTGCGCAAGGGTTGCAAAAGAGATTTTTCAACGATGTGCCACAGAGTGGCAAGCGAGTAAACGAAGTTAGTGTGGATAGCAATTTTGTTGAAGAGAGAAGAGTCTGCAGTCCCGAGCCATTTTTTAGAAAAGGGAGTTTAGCTCAGCTGGTTTAGAGCATCTGCCTTACAAGCAGAGGGTCGGCGGTTCGAATCCGTCAACTCCCACAAAATCAAGACGACTTCTAGTCGTCTTTTTTTGTGTCCGTTGACGAATCCGGTCAGCTTGTGGCGCCTCGGCAAACTTGTCTGCGCAGTGAAATGAGCGTAGGCAAATTGCTACGCAATTATAAGCCTTGTGCGTATAGTCGAAAAAAGTATATAAATTCCCTTTTCGCCTATTCGCCCAATACTTACAACTTCGTTTTCCGCCTACGCTCCCATCTGCTTGGTATGCTCTCGGCTGCTGCCGCCGTTCGAATCCTGATAATGGAGAACTTTATTAACTCTTAAAAAAAAACAAAAAAGACGACTAAAAGTCGTCTTTTTTGTGTCCGTTGACGAATCCGGTCAGTCGGTGGCGGTGTGAGCAAAGCGAACATAGTAGCCAATCCGTCAACTCATATCTTCCAACAAAAAAGCACTCCGAAGAGTGCTTTAATTTAGTTTTGAGCTTGCGGTCCTGGCTGTCCCAGTTGTCCACCGCCACGAAGGCCACGAGGACCACGAGGGCCCTGTCCCAAGGTAAACACCTTAGAGAGTTGCTCTGGTGTCAAGTAATTTACAAACACGCGGATATACTCCTTCTTAACCTTAATAACCTCCTTGTCACCATTGAGTTGCGCCATCATAATTTTCTTTGCAACTTTAATAGTCATCTCCTCGTCATTGAACGAATCAATATAGGTCTTGGTATCCTTGCGTACAGCTCGGATCTCGCGCATATAACCATCGTATACAGGCGCAAACTTCTTTGCCTGTTCGGGTGTCATTTGCAAGCGTTTTTGCAACATCTCGATAGTTTTACCACCGCGATTACCACCGCGTTGTCCGCCTTGTGGTGGTTGAGCCGAAACAGCAACAAATGCCAATACGGCAATCACCATTACTAAAATCTTCTTCATAACTCTATTTTTTAGGTTTAGATATGCAAAGATAGAATAAATTTTCAAAACTACTAAGATATAGAGGTTAAAAACTGCATAGTATCTCGCTCGTCAGCATAATCGAATAGGGTAGGTTGCTGCGCCTGACCGAACGATACCTGACGCGAATGCAGCCCCTCAATATCGCTCACAACGCACTGCAACGACTCATCGTTCGCCATAAGCCACTGTTTAACCTCCGCCAAATCGGAGTATTCCACGACATTTATTTGGCTCAAGAAGCGAGGAAACTCTGCCTTCGACAGCTTCACAACAAGAGCCTCGCCCAAGTCATTAAATTTTGCCCCCTGCATTGTGAGCAATGCTCTGCATTGCAGATAGTTATTGTGGTATGCACGACACATCTTATGGGTCGGTAATGAGAGTTTATAACCCCTCGGAGCAAAGATGAGCGACACATTGCGACAACCCAAGCCTGAATGGGTGAAGATATCATCCGACAAATCCCAAATATCCATCTCCGACTCCTCGCCCGAGAGTACTGCTACAGAGTGGCGACTATCTCGCAAAAGAGACGGAATACCATTAAACGCGGCACGGAAATAGAGATTTGCACTCTCTCCGCCCGTAGCGATAACTGCATCATACTCAGCACCCTCCACATACTTTTCAATCTGCAACGCAGGCTCTATATCGCGCAGAAGTTGCTCAACATACTCCTCCAAAACGCGATCTTTACTCGAAGGTTTAACGAAAGGGATATTGCCACTCGCCAACACGCACATAAGGTCGAAGAATCCCACCAATGGGATATTTCCCGCCATAATTATAGCCACGCGTTTAACTCCGCGAGAGCCGACAGAGGGGTAGCACGAGAGCCACCTCTCGACTTTTTCGGAATCGAGCATCTCGCTACATATTGCCTCTACAGCGTAGCGAATATCATTTACCGAGAACCACTCATTCTCTGCCACGGCACGCGCCACGACCGATCGTGACACATCGTCCGAGCCAAACTCTGCAAGACGTGCTCCAAGTTCCGAAAATATCTCAACTCTACTTTTCACAACTACAAAGATAAGTAAAAATTTGAGAATTAAGGATTGAGACTTGAGAATTATTTAATTCTGCATTTTGAATTTTGCATTTTGCATTCCCTCTCTCGTCTCTCGTCTCTCGTCTCTCGTCTCTCATCTTTAACCTCTCCTATAGTATGACTCATCGAGTCCCAAAACGAAACTTTTTCGCATCAGCAGCGACAACAATGCCACCATAGCCACCAACGCGGCACTCGCCACAAAGGGGAATGTACTGCGATTCTGCCCCGTGATTTTAGCCACAAAATCGACCACAAACGGACATACCACAACTGCAACATAATTGACAGTCATAACAACCGACAACGCCTTCGTAGCCGCCTCGGGTGGGGCTATAATGGCTGTTTTGTCGTAAATTATAGGTTGCAAGACACCATATCCTACACCTGTCAAAATCACACCAAGTGTCATCAATGGAATATCGGGTATGGTTCCCACAAGCAGCAAACCTACAACTATCAGCGCCAACGAGACAAAGATAGTCGCAGCACGCAACCTGCGAATAATCTGATTGAGGACCAACCCTGGCAACATTATCGCCAAAAAGAATAGCGAAATCATCACACTCGAGAACTCCTGCGGGAAACGATATTTCTCGAGGAGGAATGAGAGATAGAATGTTATAACTAAGGTTGTAAAGGTTATGACAAAGTAGAGTAGTGACAATCCCGTAAGATGCACCCAATTTATCTTCGATTGTCGCAACTGATCGCTCTCTTTTGGCTCGGGTGCAGGCTTTGCCCCTCGGAGTGCAAGTAGCAACAATAGCGATATTGCAGGGAGAAGATAGACCGTAAAGGCGAGGTGCCAATCGCGTGTAGCAATCCAACCCACTACAGCCGTAGCAACCACTAATGATAGATTGTTTACCGCTGAGCTAATACCGAGTTGGCGAACTCGGCTATCGCCAGTAAAGTACCTGACAACCAAGCCTGTAGAGTAGGGTACTACAATACCAGCACCTACGCCCATAATACAACTTGCTACAATCAGCAGTCGAATATCCTTGGCAAAGATGCACAATACGCCACTCACAAAAAATATCAGCAAACCCACAGCCAAGAGTTTCAACGACTCGCCACCTCGTTCCGAGAGCCAGCCCGAGACCAAGACAAATGGAATAATAAGCAGTGAAGGTAGGGAGGTGAGCATCTGTATTTCGAGCTGCGAGGCAGCGGGAAATATACGACTCAAATCCTCCAAGATTGGCGACACAGCCAATCCTGGCAACGATGTCACAGCCGACACCGACCAAATCGCCAAAAGTGCAAACAGGGAGATTTCGCCCTTTCCGGTAGATATTTTCATAGCAATACATTTTTATATATGTATTACCCAAATGCAATGAGAGTGCCAAAAAAAAGAGTTGAGAATCTTTCAACTCTCAACTCCTATCTCTTCATTCCTCTCTACTCTTTGACGCATCGTACCTGGAAGCCGTTGGCTTTACGATCGGGATATGCTTTACGGAACTTATTTACTGTTCGTGTGGTTGTAAGATCGAAGTAGAGCGATACAGCCCTGCCGTCAGTCGCTGTAGAGGAGGTCCAATAGTGCCCCTCCCAAGGTTGTGGCTCGGAAGGGTAGACTCCCTCCTTATAGTTTATATTCTCCACCTTACCATCTGTATAGCGGCGGCGACCACACGCCGACCAGAAGTAGGTCGAGACACCATCCGAAAGGTGCCAACCATACTGCTTGCGGAGGGTTTCATTAAGGTCTGCACCCTCGTTAGGATCGGCCTGCAACACCGACAAATCATCGGCTGTAGGCACTCGCCAGCCGAACGGACAAGGGTCGTAGAGGCTCTTTTTGTCATCGCTCCAAAGAGTATTATCTGCCACCACGAGCCAATCACCTATGCCATCGCCACCCTCCTTCAAACACGCGGCATTGGTGATAAAGTTCTTCGGATACTTCACAGTATACTCAACAGTGCCTCTATTAGAATTACGCTCCAAATACTTATCTGTGAGATACGAACCCTTCTCGTTGTAGCGGCTCTCATTGTCTGCGCCCGATGCATCGAAGTAGTATGGACGCTGGAATGGATCCTTGCGTCCCCACTGATAGTACATACCGTATGAGTCCAAAATCTCCTGCTTATCTGTCGAGCCATTCGAATTGGTAAAAGCACCGAGATTGTAGCGCATAAAGGTCTTGCCATTAGCGTAGGTATTGGTCTCTACAAGAGGATTGTTATTCACAATCCACAAGTGCCAGCTCCAAATAACCTCGCCAGCCTTGTTGTATGCTGCAATAACCGCATTAGTATCCTCGACAAGCGAACTGTCGCTCTCCAATGCCGAGATATAGAAGAAGGCTTTACCCTCCACGAGTTTTACATTCTTAACAACACCCGGATTGCTCTGCCACAACAATTTAACGCTATTCGTCTCCAAGGCTGCATTATCGGGAGTGTGCATAGCATCGAAGGTATAACAGGTTGTCGGCTTGGTCACGACATAACAGTTTGCCAACTCTGTGCCATCTCCATCAACCGACTCTGTCGAGGCAATATATACATTTATAGTATAGCTTGTGGCTTGGTTGTCGGCATTAAGGGCATTAACAACCACGCTGCCCTCCTTCGGAAGTTCCTCCTCGACCATACCCTCCTCGTTTGCACCTAGCGGAAGAATCAAGATTGTTCGAGTAGCCTCATTCACCATTGCGCTCCAGCCTGGACTATAGGAGCCAATCATCACACTCTTTGCGCCTGTGGCAACATAGGATATACTCTGCGGAGCAGATGACCACGATTCGAAATAGAGCGAAGTTCGCTCCAATGTAAGCAATGCGCTATCAGCCTCCTTCTTGCAAGATACCGACAAGAGGAGCGAGACAACTGCTACTATCAAATATTTAACACTTCTCATATTCAACATCTATTACAACCTGCAAATATACAAAAAAGTTGACAATAACAAACTTTATTCTCCATCTATGAATAATTATTATTCAATAAGCGAGTGGCACAAGGTTTGCACCCTCGTAGTGCGTAACTAAAAAACAATGTAGTATGAAACGTGTTTTACTTATTTTCGGGGCCTTGGCGGCAGTGTCCACAGCCTCGGCACAAAACTATCGCTTGCAACGATACAACCACGACAAGGGGGATCCCACCGTCTATATCATCACAGCAAGCGAAACCGACACCATCTGCTGTTATCCTCAAGGTTGTAACCAGCAAGAGGTTGCCTTAAAAAACTGCGCCATAAAGGCGGCTATCAACGATCACCAGAGCTCCACTCGCAAAGGACATCAGCAGGCCTCAATGCCTTCGGCAATCTTCGCCGATAAGCGCAATGCCTTCTCATTCGCAATTGGTGGAGACATCGCCTTGCGCGCAGCCTACTCATTCGACCGCACCGTAAATAATATCGATATGGTGCCATACAATGTACCTATGACTCTCACTCCAGCCGACAAGCAGGAGATACGAATGGACGCTACCACATCGCGACTATTTATCCGAGGCATAGCCAACACCGAGAAACTCGGGCAGGTACACGTATTTATGGATTTCGACTTCCGAGGTGGTCTCACAGGTAGTTATACACCGCGCATACGTTCGGGATATGTTCAGATGCTTGGCTTGACCATTGGTCGCGATGTAACCACCTTCTGCGACCTTACTGCAGCCCCTACGACCATCGATTTCCAGGGTCCTAACGCCTATAACTTCCGATTCGCTACGATGATTCGCTACGAGCGCGACTTCCTCGACAACCACCTCAAAGCTGGAGTTGCAGCCGAGATGCCAGGAGTATCGGGAACATACGGCGAAACCCTTACGGCTATACCTCAGCGCGTGCCCGATTTCCCAATCTACCTGCAATATAATTGGGGCAAGAACCGCGAAAGCCATATCCGAGCATCGGCGGTATTCCGCGATATGTACCTCTACAACAATGCCCGTTCGGGCGAGGACGATCTCTTTGGTTGGGGAGTACAATTAAGCGGCAATATCCACATCACCAAATACTTACAACTCTTTATGAATGGTATATACGGTGAGGGTATCACACGCTACATCAACGACCTGATGGGCTCGGGCTTGGATTTTACGCCACGACCTGACGATCCTACCCGCGTGCAAGCAACACCAATGTTCGGTTGGCAGGCGGCAGCCCAGATAAATATCCTACCGAACCTCTTTGTCTCGGGCGGTTACTCGGCTGTCACAGTTCGCAAGAAGAATGGTGTTTATAGCGAGGATATGTACAAGCAAGGACAATATATCTTCGGAAATGTATTTTGGCACCTAACACCTCGTTTCGCTCTTGCCGCCGAATATCTCTACGGACATCGCAAGGATATGAGCGGAGCAAAAGCGCACGCAAATCGTATAAACATATTGGCTAAATACAGCTTCTAACAAAAATAAGTCCCGAATAATTCGGGACTTATTTTTGTATCTACTAGCACTATTTTTTAGCAGGAAATTTGCGTTCAGGGAACAATGCGATTCTCAAAGTAGTACAGCCATATGGAATTAGCTCCACAAAACTCTCCTCGCGCACCATATCATCTGTCCACCCACTTCGCAATCTATAATTAATTGGACCTGCGGAGCCGTTGTAGGCCTTCCAGGTTGGCATTTCGTGAACCTTTGCCCTAATTACAAGCGGTGCAGATTCTACATTCCACGGATATATCGAGACCTCGCCTTTGCGTTCAAATGTAAATGTTTTAGAGAGGTTTTGCGTTTTTACATCCTCTCGATTAAAGCCCCAATTCCAAGGAGTAGTAGAGTATACCTCATAGTACTCTTTGCCATACTTGCGATGCAACTCAACAGGGAACTCGCGAGCCTTCCAACGCTCCTCCATCTTCAAAGCGTAGAGCAACGGGCCTCTCTCGACAGCTATTCCGCCATCATACCACTTACTAACCGCAACCTCCGCTTCAAAGGAGATTTCAATCTTATCGCCACTATTCCAACTGCGATTCAAAACCATAATGCTATTGGTCGGAACAACCGACTCTACACAGCCATTTATGCTAATGACTACGCCTTTGCTCCACTCCGGCACGCGCAAGTGTAGCGGAAATTCGTGCGCGCCACCTCCTACAACCGATATTTCAAATAGTATAGATTCCTCGAACGGATAGTTTGTTCGCTCAACTATTTTCACATTTCGACCATTGACCTTGCACTCTACCGAAGATGGAGCATACACCATTGCTGCCAAGCCATTATCTGGTGTTGCGTACCATAGATTTTGAGTGAACTTAGGCCAAGCCTGATGCATATTTGAAGTACAGCAAGGATAACCTGTCAAAAGTCCAAAAAGTTGACCTGTAGCACCGTGCGGAGTCGAGAACTCTCTGTTATTTCGCGAAACTTCAATCTGATTCAGCTGCTGATAATATTGACGCGTGGTGCAATTATCGTTCACTTGCGTAGGTAACACATTGAACGCCACACGCTCTATGTAATCGCCCCAATGTCTATCGCCTGTAATCTGCAACACATTCTCCAACGAATAGAGCATCTCTACCGCCGTACACAACTCCGAGCCATGCACAGGATTTCCGTATCGTATAGCCTCATCACCAGCCCATAAACCCGTTGGGAAACCAATGGTTGTACGCATCGTTTTCTCGCCACGATGCAAATCCTCGACAAGCGACTTATCACCCGTACGCTGATAGTACACGGCAGGAGTCTTGAATCCGTGAGCCACATTAACCGTGTGACGCGAATGCTGACGATACAAATCGTCTGCACGCAATCCGAAAATCGAAGCCCAATCAACTGTTTGACGATAGATTAAATCGCCCAACTCCAACAAAAACTCGTCGCCCGTAATATTGTAGAGCCAATAAACCATTGCCAAGTTATCGCCACCTCGTTCCTCACCCCAATAGGTCCAATGGTTGAGAGGTTTGGTTGGCAACTCTCTCAGTTGATATCGGAAGTATTTGGTCATGCAATCAATCACTCGCTTGTCGTTCGTAGCCGAGTAGTACTGCTGCAACACTTTGAGCATTACCATCTTGGGCCACCAATCGCGAGCTTTATCGCGCTGCAACCCCTCCTCGTAAGAGCGATCATTTGCAGGGCCGAAATAGCCCTCCGAATCTTGCGATGCCAAGGTCCACTCAATCCAAGGTTGCACCTTCGCCTTCAACGACTCATCGTTGAGAATATAGGCCAAAGGAAGGAGTCCGTCGATCCAATATGGGCCACGCTCCCATACATCGCCATCGCCACCAAGCCAACCATTTCGCGAGCCCATAACTTGCGGATATAGTTCATCAAGGCGACCCGTCATGCCTTTACGCTGGCGATCAAGCATCTCGTAGAGCCAGCCTTCTGCGCTGATTGAGCCAAGAGGCAACTCGGCATAGGCACGTTTGTGCAGAGGAGCGCGATTGAACTGCTCCGTAGTGCGACACAAAGCAGAAGCACTTCCGCCAAAAGACAGAAGTACCGATAAACATAGTATGATAATTCTAACCATCTCTATATGATTATAAATTTTGTAAGTCGCTGATAGTGATTGTAGAGTAGTCCTCAATGCACAAATTGGCACCTGCTTTCGCAAGCTCCTCGGCTGGAGCAGTAGTGGTAATACCAAGACACTTACAACCCGCGGCAACACCTGCCAAAATACCATTCACTGCATCCTCGACCACAACGCACTCCTCAGCCTTCAAGCCGAGAGCCTCGTGAGCCTTGGTAAAGATTTCGGGGTGAGGCTTGCCATTTGTAACATCGCTACCACTAATCGAAGCATCAATCAGATCTGCCACACCCAAGCCCTCGATAATCATCTCTACATTCTCGCGACAGCCAGACGAGCCAATAGCGCACTTCACGCCAGCAGCTTTTGCCGATTGCAAGAGTTCGATAAGGCCCGCAATGGGGGCAATGTGAGGGCGATACATATCACGATATGTCGCCTCCTTGCCATTGCTCAACTTCTCGAGACCTTGCTCCTCCACAACCTTCTCACCCAACAATATCGGGAAAATATCCTTGAGGTGCATTCCATTGTGCTTCAGAGTTACAGGCTCCAACAACTCGAAACCCTCACGCTTGGCATACTCCTCGAAAGCGGCAAAATGGTACGCCAGGTTATCCACCAGCGTACCATCCATATCAAAGAGAAGTCCCTTCAACTCTGCCATAAGCCACTATTTTGTATGGTCGTAAGTGAACGACTCCCAAGGCAACTCTGCATCCTTGCCATTCTCGAGCACATCGTACGAGTGACACATCATAGGGAAGTCTGCCAACGACACCTGACCAAGCTCAGCCTTGCGGTAGATAGCCTTTGCTACACGACGTGCTACAACCAAAGATTCGAGAGTTACGCCTGCCAAGATATCCATTGCCTCCTCGTAGCTCTTACCCTCACCAAGGAGAATACCGATCTTACGAGTACGACCACCGTAAACTGTTACATAGAGGTCGCCAATACCGATGTGGAGAGCATCCTCCGAGCCATTCTGAATCTGCATCAAGTGAGTCATCTCGCGAACTGCCTGATAGAAAGCACCTGCCTGCGAGTTGTAGTGCAAACCTGCCTCCTCGCCGTGGTGACGATTTACCAAACCGATAGTCATCGCTACCGACAATGCGTAAGCATTCTTCAATGCAACTGCGCTCTCCAAGCCGATAACATCGTTAGTCAAAGAGATGTGGTAGTATGAAGTGGTCATTGCCTCCTTCATCATCTTCAACTCGGCAGTATTAACACCGCAGAAAGCAACCTCGGTCTGATCGTGGAATACCAACTCGTACGAAGTACAAGGACCACCAACAGCGCATACGTGACGGTCGATGCCCTTCTCGAGCAAGTTCTTGCGCCAGTAGTCAGGGTACGAAATGAGAGTACCATCCTCAAGGTTAATCAAACCCTTAGTAACCGAGAGAACAGGCATTGCAGGATCCAAGTTCGAGAGGATCTCCTCGCCAAACCAATCAACACCGAACGATGATACACCACCGATTACGAAGTCCGCACCCTTTACAGCCTCCTTCCACTCAGTAACCTTGTAGTACTTAATACCCTCTGGGAAGTCGCGATCGAACTTAGGGTGACGATTTGTAGCGATACAAGCGTCAATAATCTCGTTATCGAGTGGCGAACCCACCAAACGTACCTCGTGTCCATTCTCTGCTGCAGGGAAAGCGAGAGCCGAGCCCATCATTCCCGAACCAATGATAGTAATAACTTTAGCCATAGTTTTTTTGTGTTTAATTAATTAAAATATTGATTGTTAAAATAGTTCACCTTCACGCTCAGGTTGAGTCAAGCCCAAGTGTTTGTAAGCCAATTCGGTAACCTCACGACCTCGTGGCGTACGCTTGAGGAAACCCTCCTTAATAAGGAATGGTTCGTAGACCTCCTCGATAGTGCCTGCATCCTCGCTCACTGCCGTAGCAATGGTATTCAAGCCCACAGGTCCGCCATTAAACTTCGCGATAATGGTCGAAAGAATCTTATTATCCATCATATCCAAACCGCGAGAGTCGATATTCAACGCCTCCAAAGCCATTCGTGTAATTGCCAAGTCGATACAACCCTCACCCTTAACCATCGCAAAGTCGCGCACACGGCGCAACAAGGCGTTCACAATACGGGGCGTACCGCGCGAGCGCAGAGCAATTTCGAGCGCAGCATCATCGTCAATCGAAACACCCAAAATTGATGCCGAACGTTTAACAATTTTGCTCAACACCTTCGAATCGTAATACTCCAAGTGACACTGAATACCAAAACGCGCACGCAGCGGCGAGGTCAAAAGACCGCTTCGCGTAGTCGCTCCCACAAGGGTAAATGGAGCAAGTTCAATCTGAATAGAACGTGCCGAAGGACCTTTGTCGAGGACAATATCAATCTTGAAATCCTCCATTGCCGAGTAGAGGTACTCCTCCACGATAGGCGAGAGACGATGAATCTCATCGATGAACAGCACATCGCCCGCCGAGAGATTCGTCAAAAGTCCTGCCAAATCACCTGGCTTGTCGAGCACAGGCCCCGAAGTAACCTTCAGCTGCGCACCCATCTCGTTGGCGATAATATTCGCCAAGGTGGTCTTACCGAGTCCCGGAGGGCCGTGCAGTAGGGTATGATCGAGCGAGTCGCCACGCATCAGCGCCGCCTTGATAAAGACACGCAAGTTCTCCACAATCTTCTCCTGTCCCGAGAAGTTATCCAACTCTTGCGGACGAATCCTACCCTCAAACTCACTGTCGCTCTCGATTCTTCTATCCATATTATTAGCTGTTAGCCATTAGCTATTTTATAATTCTCAATTCTCAATTTTTAATTCTCAATTGAGCCTCTGGCTCTTGTGACTCCGAGCGGATTCGAACCGCTATCGTAAGAACCGGAATCTCAAATTCTATGCATTGAACTACGGAGCCCATAAAACCTTGCAAAGATAGCAAAAGTTAATTAAAAATTAAAAATTAAGAATTAAAAATAATTTCAGATACCTCCTTTTTTTCATTTTGGGAAACAAGTTGCTATATTTGTGACTACATTTATTGAAAATAATGAGCAAATTTGCGCAATAAAAGTACAACAAATACCCCCTCCCTAAATTTTTAGGAGGGGGGGGTATTTCGCTGATTATGAGCGTATTAACAAACAAGCAAAACAAATATATATTATAACTGATTAAAAACTTATTCATTATGAAAAAATTACTCTCAATTTTTGCTGTTTTTGCAGCTCTTGCACTAACAAGTTGCGGTCCTCAAAGAATCCTATACAGAGAGTCTTCTGGTCGAAGCGTTGAACCAACACAAGGCGCAGTATTCACACCTGCTTTGGTTGCCGATTTGGATATTTTGACCGACAAAAG